>DATFPH010000048.1:0-2350 GCA_035264905.1 Thermoanaerobaculia bacterium | reverse complement strand
GCGAGAGCGGACGGGCGCGTCCTGCGGACGAGCGCGATCTCTTCCGCGCCCGGCGGACCCGGCCGGAACAGGGCCAGGCTGGGGCGCTCCGGCTCCTGCTCGCAGACCGCCCGCTCGATCTCGTACGGCAGCTCCTCCGGGACCTCGAGCGGCGGCCGGCCGGCGAGCAGCTCGTAGAGGATCACGCCGAGCGAGTAGACGTCGCTCGCCGTGGTGATCGGCTCGCCCCGGACCTGCTCGGGGCTGGCGTAGCCGGGGGTCAGGAGCCGTGAGCCGAGCTGCGTTTCGAGCGCGTCGCCGGGCTCCGGGGCGAGCTGCTTGGCGATCCCGAAGTCCAGCAGCTTCGGCTCCCCTTCGGGAGTCACCAGGATGTTGGCCGGCTTGAGATCGCGGTGGACCAGCAGGTTCTGGTGGGCGTGCTGCACGGCGGCGCAGATTTTCTGGAACAGGAGGAGGCGCTGGTCGATCGTCAACCGGTGCCGGTCGCAATATTCGTCGACGGGAGTCCCGTCGATCCGCTCCATGACCAGATAGGGACGGCCGTCCCCGGTGCGTCCGCCGTCGTACAGCCGGGCGATGTTGGGGTGCTGGAGACGGGCGAGGATCTGGCGCTCGGCGAGGAAGCGGTGGATGGCCTCGGTGCTCTCGAGGTCGGCGCGCAGGATCTTGACGGCGACCTCCTGCTGGTAGTGCTCGTCCTCGCGGCGGGCGAGATAGACGGTCCCCATCCCGCCGCTGCCGATCGTCCGCAGCAGCCGGTAGGGTCCGAGGCTCTCGCCCTCCTCCTCGTGCGTTCGTTCGGGAGCGCTCAACCGCCGCTCTCCCGCAGGCGCTCGATCTCGGCGAGCAGATCGATCGGTATCCGCGTCATTGCGTGGCTCGGCCCGTAGGCGGCGAGATACGTGCTGCGCGCCTTGCGCAGCAGGTCCGTCGCCTCGTCGTAGCGGCCCTGTTCCTTCAGGCATCTCGCCAGCGTGATCTGGGCCTTAGCCACGTCGGGATGACTGGGCTCGAGCCGGCGGGTGCGGATCTCCAGGCTGCGGCGCAGGTAGGGCTCGGCCTCCGCGAAGCGGCTCTGCGCCAGGTAGCTCTTGCCGATCTCCAGCAGCGCGAAAGCCGCGTAGGGGTGGTCCGGACCCTCCCCGGCTGCGAAGACCTCGTAGGCCTGGCGCGCGAGCCGGAGCGCCGCGGGGAATTCCTTGTCATGCCGGCGGATCTCGGCGAGAAGCAGGAGGATCTGCGCGACTTCCCAGTGCTTCTCGCCCAGAGCCCGGCGCCGGATGTCCAGCGCGGCTTCGTACAGAGGGATCGCCTCGTCCCTTCTGGATTGCCCCGTCAGGCTCGCTGCCAGATTGCACAGGGCCTCGGCCACCCGCCAGTGCGCCGGACCATACTGCGAGCGGGCCAGCTCCAGCAGCTCGCGCTCCAGAGCCTCCGCCTCGGCGTACCGGGCCTGGAGTTGGAGCGCCGCGGCAAGGCCGGTCAACGAGGCCGCCACGTCCGGGTGCTCCCGGCCGAGGAGCCTCCGTTGCACGTGCAGACATTGGCGGAAGACCGCCTCCGCCTCCTTGAACTTGCCGGCGTTGAACAGGACATCCGCGAGGCGCGACCGGTCGCGCCAGAAGCGCGGGTCGCCCTCTCCCAGGACCTTCCGCTCGATGGCCAGCCCCTCGCGGAGGAGACTCTCCGTCCCGGCGTAGTTTCCTTGCGCCCGCTGCAGATCCGCGAGCGCGAGGAGCGTCTCGACCACGGCGAGGCCCTCCGGGCCTTCGACGCGGCGGGCGATGGCGAGGGCCTCCCGGTGATACGCCTCGATCTCGGAGGCGGCCGCGGGAGTGAGGCCTTTGTTGACGAGAGCTTCGCCGAGCTGGTTGAGGGTCCTGGCCACGGCGAGGTCTCCGTTACCCTGGCGCCGCCGCCGGATGGCCAGCGCCTCGCGCAGGAGCGACTCCGCCTCGTCCAGGCGGGAGCGCTCGCGCTGAAGCCCGGCCATGTGCTCCAGGCTCTCCGCCACCTCCAGGGAATCGGGGCCGAAGATCTGGCGGCGCAGCGCGAGAGAGCGCTGGAGGAGCGGCTCCGCCGCGTCATAGCGGCCGAGACCGAGGTCGACCTCGCCGATGGCGTCCATCACGGCCGCCTGCACGTCCGGCTGTCCCGCCAGCTCCCGCGTGATGCGATGCGCTCCCTGGTCGAGGATCTCGCGCGCCGTGAGCTTCTCTCCCTTCGTTTGATAGGGATCGGCCTGCTTGAAGGTGTCGACGAGGAAGGTCAGCGCGTAGCGGGCCTTGTCCCGCTCCTGGGCGAGCTGCCGTCCCTGGGCGATCAGGCTCGCCACGAAGCCCGCGACGAG
>DATFPH010000047.1:0-2674 GCA_035264905.1 Thermoanaerobaculia bacterium | reverse complement strand
GCTCCTCTTGAAACGACTTGACTCGATGATGCTCGCGCTGGTTGCGGATGTAGGCTCGAACGTCTTCGACCTGCGATTGGCTCACCGAGAATGCACCGAATCCCGCCTGCCAAAAGAAGCTCGCAAACTGCGGGCCTCGGCCCCGAAGCCAGTCGTTCGAGCTTTTCTTGAGGTGGCCGACAACGTCGCTCAGCGCCTCGGTCCGTGCGAGGAGAAACAGACCGTGCAAATGGTCGGGCTCGGTGTTGATTTCGATCGGGAGACAGCCGAGGCCTTTGAGCGTACCGCCCATATAGGCATGGAGATCGGGGCGAATCTCGGCAGGCAGGGTTCGTTCGCGGTCCTTCGTCGAGAAGATGAGATGGACGTAGATTTTGGAGAGGGATTGAGCCATGGCGCCGGTGACTCCAGCACCTGTCTGCGGAGCTGTCAATCGGGAGCTCTCGCGGCCTTTCAGGCCGCCCGGAGGTGGTGCCCTTTGACCCAGGGCGTCGGCCTTCGGCCTCGGCCCTGGGCTATGCTCTCCCGGCCCGTTGGGCCGGCAACCGGTTTCACCTCTCGGCGTGGGGGCCGCGAAGGCGGGCTCGGCAAGACCGTCGGGCGCCGGCGCGTCCCGGCAGGATCACCGGCGCGGCGCCGCCTGACAGGTCTGTTCTTGCCCGCCTTTACCCCAGGGCCACGGCCTGCGGCGCAAAGAGCGAGACGAGCTCCGATTCGTAGGTCATTGCATCGGTGGCCTGTCCGTCAAGGCTTTCGACCAGGAAGCGCGAGGCCACGCGCAGGAATTGCGAGAGCTGCTCCTGCGTGAAGCCGTGCGCCATCAGGTAGCCGATCGACCAGAGGTCGAAGCCGTGCAGCGGCAGCACACTGGACTCCGCGATGGTGCGGTAGCCCTCTTCGACGATCTCGGAGGCTCGCCGCCAGTCCATGGTCGCGTGCTTCCAGGAGTAAGCGTTGCCGGTGAGGTTGAATTCGGCCGCCTTCTGGCCGATCGGGACTTTCTTGTCGTAGAAGAAGGTCTCGAAGCTATAGAAGGTCGGGCTCGTCTCGCGGACGAAGTTGAGCGTGTTCTGCGCGCTTTCCTCGGTCTCGCCGGGATGGCCGATGATGAACGAGGCATAGGTTATGATCCCCTTCTCGTGCAGCTTCTTGAGGCCGTAGGCGTACTTCTCGGGGGTCGCCCCCTTGTTCATGGTGCGCAGAACCTTCTTGTCCGCCGATTCGATGCCCAGGAAGACCCCCTTGCAGCCCGCCTGCGCCAGGAGATCGAAGGACTCGTCGTCGGCGTTGGCGCAACGGAAATAGGAGAACCACTGGAAGTCGTAGCGGTTGCGGATCATCATCCGGCACACTTCCTTGAACCGCGGCTCGGGGATGTTGAAGGTATCGTCGATGATCAGCAGATGGGTGACGCCGATCGATTTCAGATAATTCAGCTCGTGCTCGAGCACACTGAGGCTGGTCAGATTGAGCGCTCCCGCGACGACCGGGTAGCGGCAGAATGAGCACTTGAAAGCGCAACTCCGGGCCGTGCGGATCTGGACGACGGGGGCGAGGAAGCCCGGGGAGAAGGAGCTCCAGTCGACCGCCTCAACGTCCATGTCGTTGCCTTCGACCTCGCGCGGCGTCCGCCGGAAGGTCTTCTGGTCGGTGGTGTAGGTCAGGTTCGGGATCGTGTCCAGCGCCGGGCTCGCCTTCCGCAGCTCGGCACAGATCCGCGCCAGGGTGAGCTCGCCTTGCGAGTCGAAAACATAGATATCCGCCCCCATGGCCTGGAACTGCTTGTCCTGCCCCCCCTCCGGAAAATCCGAGCAGACATTAAAGATGTGGGGGCCTCCCACCACAATTTTCGTATCGCGGTTACGACTGCGGACGAAGTCCACGATCTCACGGATCGGCCCGGCATCGAAGTAGTACGTAGTCGTGATCGCGACCGTGCTCGGCGACTCGTCGAGGAGCTGTGCGAGCAGATCCTTGTCGTCATTGAAGAAGTTGACCACATCGGCGTTCAAGCCGCGGCGGCGCAGGAAGCTCGCCAGGTAACAGGCGCCGAGATTGGGTACCTTGGCGACGTTGTAGGAGGCAGGCTTGCCCGTCGCGAGCTCCAAGGCGTGGTTGAAGAGCGAGGGGTATTTCACGCGCCGGCCGTTGAGGGGGACCGTGTTGGCGAGGAGGTGCCGGTAGGTGCCCGAGAAATCCTTGTAGACGGCCGCCTGCTCAACGAGCTCGGCGATGGAGATGTCGTTGTACCCTACGACCACGCAGTCGAGATGAGCGCCCATTCAAACCTCCTACAATAGTTACGCTTGCGCCTTCCGGGCGAACACAAGGCGGTCAGGCCAGTATGCACGAAGAGAAAAGTCGCGGCAAGGATCGGAAAAATCGAAGAGCTACGGCTGAGCCCGGGTGAAAGCATGAGATGCTCCATTGCTTTCACCTCTCGCCGCGGATGCGCTTCGCGAGGAGCTTCCGTTTGGCGGCCGAGAGGGAATCGAGGCTCCGGGCCGGCTCGCCGGGACCCTTCGACGCGATCGGCGCGTGGGCCGCAAAGGCGGGCTCGGCCCTCGCCTCGGCGGATTCGGTAGAACCGGCGGGCGCTGGCGCGTTCACTTCCAGGGTGCCGTCGGCGAGGCGGCGGACGGGCGGGCCGGCCGGCGCGCCGGCCCATTCGCCC
>DATFPH010000046.1:0-5463 GCA_035264905.1 Thermoanaerobaculia bacterium | reverse complement strand
CGTAGACTCTGCAATGCGGGTCGTCTGGTTCATCGGGGTTCTCCTTTCTAACCGTTAGAGTTCCCCGAAACATACAACCAGCGACCCGCTTTTGCACCCCCCCCTGCATAGCATCTGAGGCCGCAGGCCGATGCCCTGGGTAGGAAGGGCAATCCACGCCGCGGCCTGTCAGGCCGCCAGAGCTTCTGCCGCAGTCGGCCCGCCTCTCGGGTTGAGATCTCTCGCGGAGCACGGGGTCCGGGACTTCGATGAGGCCCTGTACACGCCTCCGAGAGAGCTTGGCAGAGCTGTGTAGACGAAGAATCCGAATGGCGGAAGCGCATGGGAATCGAACCCACACCCCGGACCGCAACCGGCCCGAGACAACGGTTTTGAAGACCGCGGGAGGCACCAGCCCCCGAGCGCTTCCGGGGGAATCCTACCACCAGTGCCCTTTGCGATAGAGTTCCGGGAGCATGCCTCTCACCCTCCGCGCCATCCCCAAGGTCGACCGCCTTCTCGCCTCCGACGATTTCGCGCCGATTCTCGCGCGGCACCCGCGGACCGCGGTAGTCGAGGGGCTCCGCGAGGTCCTCGATCAGGTCCGCGCCGAGGTGCTCGCGGGCGGGGACCCCGAGGCGTCGGCGGCGGTGCTGGCGGAGCGGGTGGAACGGCGGCTGGCGGAGCGGGCTCTCCCCTCCTATCGCCGGGTGGTCAATGCCACGGGCATCGTCCTCCATACCGGGCTGGGCCGGGCTGCGCTGCCGGAGGAGGCGGTGGCGGCTCTGGCGGAGGTGGCGCCCCATGCCCAGCGACTGGAGATCGATTTGCGGAGCGGCGGGCGCGGGGGGCGGGATGAGGGGTGCGCCGAGCTTCTCCGCGAGCTGACCGGCTGCGAGGCGGCGACCGTGGTCAACAACAATGCGGGGGCGACGCTCCTCGTGCTCGCCGCGCTCGCCCGCGGCCGGCAGGTGGTGCTCTCCCGCGGCGAGATGGTGGAGATCGGCGGGTCCTACCGCATTCCGGACGTGATGGAAGAGAGCGGCGCGCGCCTGGTCGAGGTGGGGACCACCAACCGGACGCACCTGGAGGATTACCGCCGGGCGCTCGGTCCCGAGACCGGCATGCTCCTCAAGGTCCATCCGTCGAACTACCGCATCGAGGGGTTCACCGCGGAGGTGGAAATCGAGGATCTCGTGGCTCTCGGCCGCGAGCACGGCGTTCCGGTGGTCCACGACCTCGGCTCCGGCTGCCTCGTCGATCTCGCCCGCTTCGGCCTCGCGGGCGAGACCGTGCTGCGGCGCTCCGTGGCCGCCGGGGTCGATCTCGTCTGTTGCAGCGGCGACAAGCTCTTGGGCGGACCGCAGGCGGGTCTCCTCCTCGGCCGCAAGGAGGCGGTGGAGCGCTGCCGGCGCCACCCGCTCTTCCGCGCGCTGCGGCCGGGCCGGCTCATCTACACGGCTCTGGAGGCCACGCTGCGCCTCTACCGGTCCGGCGAGGCGACGGCGCTGGCGCGCATCCCGGTCCTCCGCAGGCTCCTGGAACCGCGGGAGGTCCTGCGGCGGCGGGCTCGCCGCCTCCTGCGCGAGCTCAGCGGCCTTCCCGGTCTCGATGCGGCGCTCGTCCCCTGTCAATCCCAGGCGGGCAGCGGCTCGATGCCGGCGCGCGACCTGCCGAGCTGGGGGGTGCGGCTCCACGTGGAAGGCCGGGCGATCGAGGATCTGGCCGCCGACCTGCGCACCGGCGAGCCGGCGATCCTGGCGCGCATCCAGGACGGCGCGCTGCTGTTCGACGTGCGCACGCTCGACGATCCCGAGATCCCCTGGATCGCCGCCAGGCTCCGCGGTCTCTAGGGGGAGAGGGAAGCAAAGCGAAAACGTTTCCACCTCCTTGTCAGGCCTTTCCCCTGTCCATGGTATCTTCCTGCCGCCGTGCCAATCGACACTTCAACGCCGGCTTCGCAGATTCATCCTTCCGGCTTTTTCGTGTTCCGTACGCCGCTCCTTCCTTTCGAGGAGCTGGAGGCGTGGAGCGCGGGGCTGGAAGCTGTCCATGTGCCCTCCGACCGGCTGGAGGAGCTGGAGCGGGCTCTGGCCGCGGACCGCGTGCGTCTGCGCGAGCGCCTGCGCGCCCTGTGTGACCGTCCCGAGATCCTGGAGGCTCTGTTCCTCGCCTCGCCGTCGCTCGTCGACGGTCTCCCCCTCTGGCTGAGCCAGCCCGACAGCAAGAAGGGACAGCGGGTGGAGCGGGTGATCGTGCGCTACTTCTACCGGATGACGGCGCGCGCCACCCCGTTCGGCCTCTTCTCCGGCTGCTCGCTGGGCCCCCTCGCCGCGGAGACCCGCCTCACTCTCGGACCGCGCCCCGCCTATGAGCGGCACACGCGGCTCGACATGGACTACCTCTTCGCTCTGTGCGAGGAGCTCGGGCGCGACCCGCGGATCCGCGAGGGGCTCCTCTACCGCCCGAATTCGAGCCTGTACCGCGCCGCCGGCCGCCTGCGCTACGCCGAGGCGCGGCTGGTGAAGAAGGTCCGCTCGCACCACCTGGTGGCGGTCGAGCCGACGGACTATCTCGAAGACACCCTCGGCCGCGCGTCCGCCGGTGCGCGCATCGCCGATCTCGCATCCGCCCTCGTGGCCTCCGACCCCGACGGCGAGATCTCCTTCGAGGATGCGGCCGAATACATCGGCGAGCTGATCGACAGCCAGATCCTAGTCTCCGACCTCTCGCCTCTGGTGACCGGCCCCGAAGCCATCCACGAGTTGATCGAATTGCTCCGGGGGCTCCCGGGCGACGCGCCTCTCGCCTCGACCAAGCTCGCCCAGGCGCGCGACGAGCTGGCGGCCTTGGACGCGGGCGGGCCCGGCTCTCCTCCGGAACGGTATCGGGCGCTGGCCCAGGCGCTCGAGGTCCTGCCGACGCCGGTGGAGCTCGCACGGCTCTTCCAGCTCGACATGGTCAAGCCGGGGGATCGGCCGGCCCTCGGCTCCGCGGTGCTCGACGAGGCCCTACAGGGGATCGATCTGCTCCGCCGCCTCTCGCCGCGGCGGCAGGATCTCCTGGACACGTTCCGCAAGGACTTCACCGAGCGCTATGGCGAAGGGCGCGAGGTGCTGCTCGTCGAGGCCCTGGACGAGGAGATCGGCATCGGCTTCGAGCGCTCGTCGGACGTGGGGGCCGAGGCGTCTCCCCTCCTCCACGGGCTGCCGCTGGCGCCGCCTGCGGCCGACGCGAGCGTCACCTGGGGAGCCCGCGAGAGCTACCTCTTCGACCGGCTGACGCAGGCGCTGGCCACGGGGGCGCAGGAGATCGAGCTCACGCCGAAAGACATCGAGAGGCTCTCCCCCTATTCCGGCCCGGACGGAGGGGAGGTCCCGCACCTCGCCGACGCCTTCCAGATGATGATCCACGTGGCAGCCGCCTCGCCCGAGGCGCTGGCCGGCGGCGAATTCCAGATCCTCCTGGGCGGCGCGGTGGGACCTTCCGGGGCGCGGCTGCTCGGCCGCTTCTGCCATGCGGACCCCGAGCTCCACCGGCAGGTCGAAGCGCACCTGCGGCAGGAAGAGGCGCACCGCCCCGACGCGATCTATGCCGAGATCGTCCACCTGCCACAGGGTCGGATCGGCAACATCCTCTCCCGGCCGGTGCTGCGCCCGCACGAGATCCCCTTCCTGGGGCGGTCCGGCGCGCTGCCGGAGAATCAGATCCCGATCACCGATCTGACGGTGACCGTGCGGGGCTCCCGGATCATCCTGCGCTCCCGGCGGCTCGGCCGCGAGGTGATTCCGCGGCTGACCAGCGCGCACAACTATCGCCGGGGCAGCCTCGGGATCTACCGCTTCCTCTGCATGTTGCAGACGCAAGGGACCCAGGGGGGCGCGGTCTGGTCCTGGGGAGCTCTCGACAGCTCCCCGTTCCTGCCGCGGGTGACCGCCGGCCGCCTGGTCCTGGCGCGCGCTACCTGGGTGATCACCGGCGACGAGATCAAGGAGATCGTGAAGCCCGCGGGAGCCGGGCGCTTCATCGCCCTGCGCGCCTGGCGCGAGCGGCGCCGCATCCCGCGCCTGGTCACCCTGACGGATGGGGACAACGAGCTGCTGGTCGATTTCGAGAACGTCCTCTCGGTCGAGACCTTCCTCGATCTGATCGAGGAGCGTGACCGCGCCCGCCTCTCCGAGCTGTACCCGGACCCGGACCGGCTCGTCGCGCGCGGCCCGGAAGGACGATTCCTCCACGAGATCCTGATCCCCTTCGTCGGCCGCCCCCGCGAGGCCACCCGCGCCGTGGCCCGCGAGGCGACCGGGGCTGCCGCCGCCGCGCCGGCCCTCCGGCGCGTGTTCCCGCCGGGCTCCGAGTGGCTCTACGTCAAGCTCTACACCGGGACCTCCACAGCCGACGGCTTGCTGCGCGACGTGGTCGGGCCGGCGGTGCGCGAGGCGCTGGCTTCGGGAGTGGCCGATTCCTGGTTCTTCCTCCGCTATGCCGACCCCGAGTGGCACTTGCGGGTGCGTCTGCACGGAGATCCGGCGGCCTTGCACGGCCGGGTGCTCCCGGCTCTCCACGAGTCTCTCGCCGGATTCATGGCCGATGGCCGGTTGTGGAAGGTCCAGCTCGACACCTACGACCGCGAGGTGGAGCGCTATGGCGGCCAGGAAGGGATCGAGCTCGCCGAGCGCCTGTTCCGCGCCGACAGCGACGCGGTGCTGGAGATCGTCGAGATGATCGAGGGGGATGAGGGGGCGGACATCCGCTGGCGCCTCGCCCTTCTCGGCTGTGACCTGCTGCTCTCCGATCTCGGCCTGACGCCGGAGGCGAAGCAGACCGCGGTCGAGCACCTCCGCACCTCCTTCCTGCGGGAGTTCAAGGGCGGGAAGCCGCTGCGCGTCCAGCTCGATCAGAAGCTGCGCGCCGAGCGCCGGAGCCTGGGCGAGATGCTGGAGGGAGGAGCGGGCCTGGACGACATCCTCGCGCCGGCGCTCGACGTGCTGACCCGCCGCTCACGCGCCATCGCCCCGATCGCCGAGGAGATGCGGGCGAGAGAAGCCGCCGGCCGCCTGACCGTGCCGGTGGCCGAGATGTCCACCAGCTTCGTCCACATGTTCGTCAACCGGATCATCCGCTCGGCCGCGCGGGCCCACGAGCTGGTGCTGTATGACTTCCTGCACCAGCTGCATGCGTCGCGGGAGGCGCGGCGGCGGAAGAACCCCTCACCCCCGGCCCCTCTCCCGCAAGCGGGAGAGGGGTGAGGGTTAGCTCGCGCAAGATCGGGATGTCGTGGACTGACTAACCTACACCCCTCTCCCGCTTGCGGGAGAGGGGCCGGGGGTGAGGGCTCAGGGTCGGGGGGTGAGGTCGGTCTACGGGCAGAAGCACGTATAGCAGGAGCGGCAGCCCGAGTTGGCGCAGGTCATCGAAGTGGCCACGCCGGCGCCGGCCTTCTTCATCTCCTGGCCGGCGAGCTCCCGCAGGGTTTCTTTGGTG
>DATFPH010000045.1:0-11072 GCA_035264905.1 Thermoanaerobaculia bacterium | reverse complement strand
CGGCCAGCTCCTTCTCCATCGACCCGACGAACGCGGACGATTACGGCACGCTCCTGGACGCGGTGCTCGCGGGGCGGCCCCTGCGCATCGTCTATCTGGCAGAGGGAAAGAACCTCGCCCAGCTCGCCGCCTCCCTCCGTCGCCAGGCCGACGCTCCATCGATCCGCCTCGACGTGATCGTCACCGGCCTGCTGGATCCCACCGGCGGCTCCCCTGCCGATCCGGCTCTTCTGGGAACGTGCCGCGGCCTCGCCGCCGCGGGGGTCGCCTGCCGCCTGGTGGACCTCATTCCGCCGCCACCCGGCACTCCCCTGGAAGGCCGCGAGGTGCGGCACCTGCTCGATCAGATCCACTCGGAGATCGCCGCACCGGCCGGACCTGAAACCGCGGTCGCCTGGCGCGGCCGGCACCGGTGGATCGAGGTCTGGGAGGAGCTGCCCGCCGGGCCCGTTTCCGTGGACCGGCCGCGGGGCGGGTCGTGGCTGATCGCCGGAGACCCGGAGGAGCCGGGCCATGAGCTCGCCCGACTCCTGGCAGCACGGCCGGGCGCCAAGGTGACGGTGCTCGGCGCAGGGAATGACCGGTGGGAGGGACTCGACGGCTGGATGGACGAGATCGCCGGCCGCGTCACGGCCGAGGTGCCGGCGGGCGGCGCCGGTCTGGTCGCGGCGGCCACGGACGCCTTGTGCACCAGCTACGTGGTGGCCGCGCTCCGAGCCCGCGGCGTCGAGCCCGCTCGCGGCGACAGCCTCTCCCTTGGCGAGCTCCAGCGACGCCTGTCCGTTGCTCCCGGGCAGGAGCGCCTTTTTCATGCCCTTGTGCGCATGTTGCGCGACGATGACCTGGTGGAGATCCGCGGCGAGGAGATCCGCTTCCTCCGCGGCTTCCACGAGCTTCCCGGTCCGGCGGACCTGCGGCAGGCCCGGGAGGCGGAGGCCCCGCAGCTCCGCGGCCTCTTCGATCTCCTCGACCACTGCGGACGCCACCTCGCCGAGGTCCTCGCCGGGGAGATCCCGGGCCTCGCGGTGCTCTATCCCGAAGGCAGCTCGAACGCGCTGGCCCGCGCCGTCCAGGCCGCCGAGAGCGAAGGCCCGCGGGACGTGGCGCCCCTCCTCCTCCGCAAGCTTCTGCGGCGGTCGGAGCGGCCCCTGCGCATCCTCGAAGTCGGGGCCGGCCAGGGCACGCTGACCCGGGAGGTTCTTCCGATTCTGCCGGAAGGCAGCGAGTACTGGTTCACGGACGTGGGCCGCTCGTTCGTACTGGCCGCGGAGGAAAAGTACAAGGACGTGGCTCCCCGGATGCGCTTCGCCGTGCTCGACATCACGCGCGATCCGGCCGGGCAGGGCATCCCTCTCGGCGGCTTCGACGCCGTGCTGGGGGCCAACGTGGTGCACGCCACGCCTCGCATCGAGGAGACCCTGCTCAACCTCCGCCCCCTCCTAGCCTCCGGCGGGCTCCTGGCCCTGATGGAGACCGTCCGCCGGCAGCGCTGGGCCGATCTGGTCTGGGGCCTGACCGAAGGATGGTGGAGCTTCGCCGACGCGCCGCTGCGCACCGAGTCGCCGCTCCTCGACCCGCAGTCCTGGGAGGAGGTCCTCGGCCGCGCCGGGTTCGAGGGCGCGAAGGCCTGGCCCCGCGAAGAGGACGATCTCGACACCGCCTTGCTCCTCGCCCGCAAGGCGGCCGTGGACCAACAGTCCAGCGCGCGAAACGTCGTCTACCTGACGCGGAATCCCGCGGCCCTTCCCCTCCTCGCCGCCCGAGCCGAGGAGCAGACCGACGGCTTCGCGGTCGCCCTCCTCGCGGACGCGGGAGCCGAGGCGGAAGATCTCCTCGCGGCGCTCGACCGTGCCGCGGAGGCCGGCCTGCTCCAGGTGGCCGTCTCGCATGGTGCCGCCGCCGTAAAGACCGCCTCTCTCGCCGCACCGGCGGCGGCCGCTCCCGAACCACCGCGCACCGCCGCGCTGCATGGCCGGCCGCAGCTCATGACCGCCTATGCCGAGCCGCGCACGGACGAGGAGCGAGCCATCGCGGCGATCTGGCAGCGGGCCCTGGGCATCGAGCGCATCGGGATCCACGACAACTTCCTGGAGCTGGGCGGCGACTCTCTCATCGGCCTGCAAGTGGTCTACGCGGTCCGCGAGCGCTTCCCCCAGGCCGGCAATGGTCTCAGCTTGTACGAACATTCGACGGTCGCCGCCATTGCCCGCTTTGTGGCTGATGCAGGCACTGTAGATCTAGAGGCAGATTTGGTCGAGCCAGAGGCCGATCCCTTCGAGCTCCGGTCGAGCCGGGGCGAACGGCGACGGGAGCGCCGCGGCGCTCTCAAAAGGATGAATCGATGAATCGCGACGACGACAGCACCCAGCCCTCAATTGCTTCGGACATCGCCATTATTGGCGTGTCCTGCCGTTTTCCCGGCGCCGACGGCGTCGAGCAGTTCTGGCAGAACCTGCGCAACGGGGTGGAGTCCATCTCCTTCCTGACCGACGAGGAGCTGCGCGCCTCCGGCGTCCCGGCGTCCGTCCTGAGCTCCCCCGACTACGTGCGGGCGCACGGCGTGATCGAGCGGATCGAGGATTTCGATGCTGGCTTCTTCGGCTACTCGCCGCGCGAGGCCGAGATCATGGACCCGCAGCAGCGTCTGTTCCTGGAGTGCTCCTGGGAGGCGCTGGAGAGGGCGGGCTACGATCCGCTGCAATCTCCTGCGACAGCCGGCGTCGTGGGCGTCTATGGCGGCGTGACGCTGTCGAGCTACCTCCTCGCGCTGAACCCCCTGCGCGACAAGCTCCAGGCGATCGGGGTCGATACGGCCATGCTGTCGATCGGCAACGACAAGGACACGCTCGCGCCGCGCGTCGCCTACAAGCTCAACCTGCGCGGCCCGGCGCTGACCGTACAGACCGCCTGCTCGACCTCGCTGGTCGCCGTCCACCTGGCCTGCCAGGGGTTGCTCAGCGAGGAGACCGACATGGCGCTCGCGGGCGCCGTGTCGCTGACCATCCCGATGAAGAGCGGCTACGTCTACCAGGAGGGAGGCATCCTCTCGCCGGACGGGCATTGCCGCGCGTTCGACGCCAAAGCCGCCGGAGCGGTCTTCGGCTGCGGCGCCGGTGTCGTGGTGCTCAAGCGGCTGGCGGACGCGCTGGCCGACGGCGACATGGTCCATGCCGTGATCAAGGGCTCGGCGGTGAACAACGACGGCTCCAGCAAGGCCGGCTTCACCGCCCCCAGCGTCAGCGGCCAGGCGGAGGTGATCGCCGAGGCGCTCGCCAACGCCGGGCTCGACGCGGACTCGATCGGCTTCGTCGAGGCCCACGGAACGGCCACGGCGCTGGGCGATCCGATCGAGATCGCGGCGCTGACCAAGGCCTTCCGCCGCACCACGCCGCGCACGCAGTTCTGCGCCGTGGGCTCGGTCAAGAGCAACCTCGGGCATTTGGAGGTGGCGGCCGGCATGGCGGGCCTGATCAAAGCGGCGCTCGCGGTCGAGCGCGCCGAGATCCCGCCCAGCCTCCATTTCGAGAAGCCGAACCCGCAGATCGACTTCGCGGGAAGCCCGTTCTACGTCAACACGGACCTCGCGCCTTGGCCTGCCCACTGTCAGAACAACCCGCGCCGGGCCGGGGTCAGCTCCTTCGGTTTCGGCGGCACGAACGCGCACGTCGTCCTGGAGGAGGCTCCTCCTCCGGCTCCGACGGATGCGGACCGCCCCTGGCAGCTCCTGCTCCTGTCGGCGAAGAGCCGCACGGCCCTGGACGCCGCGATCCGCAACCTCGCGGGCTTCCTGCGCGAGAGCCACGGCACCGACCTCGCGGACGTGGCCTGGACGCTTCAGGCGGGGCGCAGCGCTTTCGAGCACCGGCGGGCGGTGGCCTGCCGGGGGACCGCGGATGCTTTGACGATCCTCGAAGGGCGCGACGCCACGCGCATCCTCGGCGGCGTCTACGAGGGAGAGGAGCGGCAGGTCTGCTTCCTCTTCCCCGGCCAGGGAGCGCAGCACCCGGGCATGGCGCGCGAGCTCTACCTGCACGAGCCGGTGTTCCGCACCGAGCTCGACCGCTGCGCCGAGCTGTTTCTCCAGGAGACCTGCCTCGACGTGCGGCCGTTCGTCGATCCCTCGCTGCTCCCCGAGGCGGAGCGGGAGGGCCTGGCCGACCGCCTGGAACGGACCGAGGTGGCCCAACCCGCTCTGTTCGCCGTCGAATACGCTCTGGCCAAGCTCTGGCAGAGCTGGGGCGTGCAGCCGCGTGCGCTCCTCGGCCACAGCCTGGGAGAGTACGTGGCGGCCTGCCTGGCGGGGGTCTTCTCCCTCGCCGATGCCGTGCGCCTGATCGCCGCGCGCGGCCGGCTGATGGGCGCCCTCCCCCAGGGAGGTATGCTGGCGGTGCCGCTCTCCGAGGCCGAGATCGCTCCCCTCCTCTCCGGCGGCCTCTCCATCGCCGCCGTGCACGGGCCGGGAATGTGCGTGGTGTCGGGTCCCAATCCAGAGATCGACCGGCTGTTCGAGGAGCTCCAGGGGAGCGGCGTGGAGAGCAGCAGCCTCCACACCTCGCACGCGTTCCACTCGTCCATGATGGACCCGGTCCTCGAGCCGTTCCGCGAGGAGGTCCGGCGGGTGAAGCTGTCGCCGCCGCGCATCCCCTACGTCTCGAACGTCACCGGCCGCTGGATCGCGCCGGCCGAGGCGACCGATCCGGACTACTGGGTGCGCCAGCTCCGCCAGACGGTGCGGCTGGGCGACGGCCTCGCCACCGTGCTGGCCCGCCCCGGCGCCGTCCTCCTGGAGGTCGGGCCGGCCCAGGCGCTCTCCGGCGCGGCGCGCCAGCATCCGTCCCGCAGCCCGAAGCACGCCGTCCATCCGTCGCTCCCCCACCCCAAGGACACGCGCGACGAGCTCGACACGCTGCTCCAGGCCGTGGGCGGCCTCTGGATCGCGGGGATCGACATGCGGTGGGAGGCGTTCCACGCGGGGCGGCACCGGCGCCGGGTTCCGCTGCCTACGTATCCCTTCGAGCGGCAGCGGCATTGGATCGACTTCGAGAAGCTCTCCGCCGCTCCTGCCGTGCAGGCTCCCGCACCGCCGGTCGTTCCGGCCGCTCCGCCGGAGGTCAAGCCTGCGCCCACCGCACCCGCGGACGGCGGCTCCTACGTGGCGAGCCGCTACGCGGAGACGGACACCGGGGGACCGCAGATCGCACCGCGCAACGAGATCGAGGAGATCGTCGCCGACATGTGGCAGATCCTCCTGGGGATCGAAACGGTGGGCGTCGAGGACAACTTCTTCCGGCTGAACGGCAACTCGCTGATCGCCCTCCAGTGCATCTCGCGCATCCAGGCGGTGTTCGGCGTGAAGCTGTCGGTGCGCTCGTTCTTCGAGAGCCCGACCGTCGCCGGCCTGGCCCGCTTGATCGCGGCCCGGCAGCCGGGGCTGGAGGCGCTCACCGCCCGAGCGCGCATCCTCGAAGAGGTCCAGGGGCTGGCTCCGGCGGAGGTGCGCCAGGAGCTGTCGGCCCCGGTCGAAGGAAAGACCAAGGACAGCAAGGTCACCAAGGACGGCAAGGACGGAGGATTGGCTTTCAGCCTTTTCTTCTTCTCGGGGCATGAGGACATGTTCCCGGAGGACAAGTACCGGCTGATCGTGGAGGGGGCGAAGTTTGCCGACCGCAATGGCTTTAGAGCCCTCTGGACTCCCGAGCGCCACTTCCACAGCTTCGGCGGCCTCTACCCCAACCCGTCGGTCCTGAGCGCCGGCATCGCCACGGTCACCGAGCGGCTGAAGATCCGCGCCGGCAGCGTGGTGCTGCCGCTGCACAACCCGATCCGGGTGGCCGAGGAGTGGTCGATCGTCGACAACCTCTCGCGCGGGCGCGCCGGCCTCGCCTTCGCCTCCGGCTTCCACCCCAACGACTTCGCCTTCGACCCCGACGCCTATGCCAACCGGCGGGACGTCATGTTCGAGCGGATCGACACGCTGCGCCGCCTCTGGCGCGGCGAAAAGGTGAAGGTCCGCGGCGGGGCGGGGAACGAGATCGAGGTCGAGATCTTCCCCAAGCCGGTGCAGCGCGACATGCCGATCTGGGTCACCTGCGCGAACAACCCGCAGACCTTTGAGGACACCGGCCGGATCGGCGCCAACGTGCTGACCTCGCTGATCGGCCTCACCCCCGAGATCCTCGCGGAGCGGATCGCCCTTTACCGCGCCAGCCGCGCCCGCCATGGCCATGATCCGGCCACGGGTGAGGTGGCGGTGATGATCCACACGTTTGTCGGGAAGGACGTGGCCACGGTCAAGGAGAAGGTGCGCGGCCCCTTCTGCGACTACCTGCGCTCGCACACGGAGCTGCTGACCTCGATGGCCCGCAGCTTGTATGACACGTTCGACGAGAACAGCTTCTCCTCGGAGGATCTGGAAGAGCTGCTGCAGATGGAGTTCGAACGCTACTTCGCCACCGGCTCCCTCCTGGGGACGCCGGAGAGCTGCCTGGGGATGGTGCAGAAGCTGCGCTCGATCGGGGTGGACGAGGCTTGCTGCCTGCTCGATTTCGGCGTCGACGTGCCGTCGGTGATGGACAGCCTGGAGCACCTGGCCGAGCTGCGGCGTCTGGCGAGCCAGATGGCTGTGGGAGTGGCCGGATAGGACCTGATGCAGAGGGACCTCTGCCTTCACGACCTGTTCCTGGAGCAGGTGGCGCGGACGCCGGACGCCGTGGCGCTCAAGGCGCGCGGCGAGAGCCTGACCTACGCCGAGCTGGCGGATCGGGTGGGCCGGCTGGCGGCCTGGATGCGCGACGCCGGCGTCGGACCGGAGAAGCGCGTGGCGGTCTGCCTGGAGCGCTCGGCGGATCTGGTCGCGGCTCTCCTCGGCATTCTTCAGGCCGGGGGCGCGTACGTACCGCTCGACCCGGCGTATCCGGGGGAGCGGCTGGCGTATCTGCTGGAGGATTGCGGGGCGGAGGTGCTGGTGACGTCGCGGGGGGTGCTGCCGCAGTTGCCGGAGGTTTCCGGGGTGCGGCGGATGCTGTTGGAGGACCTCACCCCCCGTCCCCCGCTCCCATCGCCCCCTCCCTTCCCAGGCAACCTCGCCTACGTCCTCTACACCTCCGGCTCCACCGGCCTGCCCAAGGGCGTTGCCCTGGAGCACCGCAGCGCGGTGGCCTTCGTCGAGTGGGCCGGCAGCGTGTTCTCAGCCGAGGAGCTGACTGGGGTTCTGGCGGCGACCTCGATCTCTTTCGACCTTTCCGTTTTCGAGATCTTCCTCCCCCTGGCCCGCGGCGGCACGGTGATCCTGGCGGAGAACGTTCTGGCGTTTGCCACGCTGCCGGAGGCGGGCGAGGTGACGCTGCTCAACACGGTGCCGTCTCTCCTCGGCGAGCTGCTGCGGGCCGGGACGCTTCCTCCTTCGGTGCGGACCGTGAATCTGGCCGGCGAGCCCTTGCGGCGGACTCTGGTCGACCGTATCGCGGCCGTGGGGACGGTGGAGCGGGTCTACAACCTCTATGGCCCGACGGAGAGCACGACCTACGCGACGTGGACGCTGGTGCCGCAGGGGGTGCGCGACGAGCCCACGCTCGGGCGGCCGATCACGGGCACGCGGCTCGTGCTGGACGAGACCGGCGAGATCTTCCTGGGCGGCGCCGGTCTCGCCCGCGGCTATCTCGACCGGCCTGGGCTGACGGCGGAGCGGTTCGCTCCCGATCCGTCCTCTACGGAGCCCGGCGGGCGGCTGTACCGTACCGGGGACCTTGGGCGCCTGCTTCCTTCCGGCGAAGTGGAGTACCTGGGGCGCGCCGATCACCAGATCAAGGTCCAGGGGCTGCGCATCGAGCCCGGGGAAATCGAGAACGCCCTCCTCGAATTCGGTGGCTTGCGCGAAGCGCTGGTGGTGCAGCGCGAAGGACGCCTCGTGGCCTACTTGGTGCCGCAGGGAATGGAGCCAAAGGTGCCGGTACTCCGCGCTTTTCTGCGCGAGCGCCTTCCTGGCCCCTACGTGCCTTCGGCCTTCGTGATCCTGGCTGCCCTCCCCCTCACGCCGAACGGCAAGATCGACCGCAAGGCTCTGCCGGCTCCGGAGATGGCGTCCGCGGGATCCGCACCACCGCGTACGTCGGTCGAGGAGCTGCTCACCCGCGCCTGGTCCGAGGAGCTGGGGGTGGAGGGGGTCGGGATCGACGACGACTTCTTCGCGCTCGGCGGGCATTCGCTGATCGCGTTCCGCATCCTCGCCCGGGTGCGGGAGGCGTTCGGGGTGGAGCTGCACCTTCGGGCGCTGTTCGAGGCTCCGACGCCGGCGATGCTGGCGGCGCGGATCGCGTCCGCGCCCCGGGTTGAAACGTCCCAGGTTGCAACCCGGGGCTCCGGTGGTTCCCCTCTTTCGTTCGCGCAGGAGGGGATCTGGCTCTTCGAGCAACGGGCTCCGGGAACGGCGGCGTACAGCCTTCCCGTGGCGTTGCGCTGCTCAGGGGCGATGGACGAAGCCGCGTTTCGCCGCGCCATGGCGGGGCTCGTCGAACGGCACGAGGTGCTTCGCACGATCTATCCCGCGGGAGCGGTCGTGCTTCCTCCGGGGGAACCGGCGCTGCTCGTGGTCGATCTGTCGGGGCTTCCGGCGGCGCGGCGGGAGGCGGAGGCGCGGTGGATCGCCGAGGACGAGGCCGCCCGGCCCTTCGATCTCCAGGCGGGGCCTCTCTTCCGCGGGCTCCTCCTGCGGATCTCCGCGGAGGAACGGCTCGCGGTCTTGAACCTCCATCACATCGCGGGCGACGGCGGGTCGTGGCAGATCCTGCTGGAGGAGCTGGCAGCGCCGGCTCGGCCCGCGCCTCCGGTGCAGTACGGCGACTTCGCCGACTGGCAACGGCGCCGGCTGAGCCCGGAGCGTCTCGCGGAGCTGGCCGGCTGGTGGCGGACGGCGCTGGCCGGCGCTCCGGCGGTGCTGGAGCTGCCGGCGGACCGGCCGCGCCCGATCTCCCCCACGTTCCGCGGCTTCCGGGTGCGGGAAAGCCTCCCTGCTCCAGCGCTGCGCGGTCTGGCTCAACGCGAAGGATCGACGCTCTTCATGGTTCTCCTCGCCGGGCTTCAGGCCCTCGTCGCTCGCGTCACCGGGCAGCAGGACGTGATCGTGGGCTCGCCGGTCTCCGGACGGGACCGGGCGGAGCTCGACCGGGTCGTCGGCCCGTTCATGAACACGCTCGTGCTGCGCGGCCAGGCGGCCGGCGGAACAACGTTCCGGCAGCTCGCCGCCGCGGCCCGGGAGGTGGCCCTCGGTGCGTTCGCCCACCGGGAGCTGCCGTTCCGGAAGCTGGTGGAAGAGCTGCGGATGGAGCTTCAGGTGATGCTCGCCTTCCAGGGAGCGGCCGCTCCGCCGCCGGCCCTGCCAGGCGTGGCGGTCCGCTTCGAAGATCTCCCTGTGACCGCGGTGCCGTTCGATCTCGGCTTCGAGATCACGGAAGCGGAAGGCGAGCTGATGGTGGCCCTTGAAGCCGCGGCGGACCTCTTCGACCGCACGACCGCGCAACGCCTGCTGGAGCGGTATCTCCGTCTGCTCGCCGCCGCCGCGGAAGAGCCGGATCGGAGGGTCGACGACCTCCCTCTGCTGGCCGGACCGGAGCGGCACCAGCTCCTGGTGGAGTGGAACGATACAGAGCCGTTCGAGGCGGAGACCGTGCCGGTGCCGCGGCTCTTCGCGGAGCAGGCCCGGCGCTCGCCGGAAGCGGTGGCGCTGGTCCACGGGGACCGGAGCTGGACGTTCGCCGAGCTGCATCGCCGCAGTCTGCGCATCGCCCGCGGCCTCCGCCGCATGGGCGTGGGACCGGAAACCCGCGTAGGGCTCAGCATCGAACGCTCCCCCGAGCTGGTGGCGGCCCTCCTCGGCATCTGGCGGGCGGGAGCGGCCTATGTTCCGCTCGATCCCGCCCAGCCCGAGGCACGCCGCGCCGCCATCGTCGAAGACGCCTCCATCCTCCTGGTCGTGACCCTGGAGCTTCTCGAGAATTTGGAGGAGGAGGGCGACGGCACTCCCCTGCCGACCCTACGCGCCGAAGACCTGGCCTACGTCCTCTACACCTCGGGCACGACCGGCCGGCCCAAAGGGGCGATGGTGGAGCACGGCAGCCTCGCGCATACCCTGGGCGCCGTCCGCCGCGCCTTCGGCTTCACCGCGACGGACCGCATGCCGTGCCTCGCGCCGTTCTCGTTCGACATCTTCCTCTTCGAGCTGCTGGCTGCGCTCCTGGCCGGCGGAACCTCCGTCCTGGTCGACCTGAGTCCCGCGCCGGACGTGCCCGCCCTGGCCGCGGGTCTCGGCAAGATGACCCTCCTCCACGCGGTCCCCGCGGTCATGCGGCGGATCGTCGACGAGGTGAAGCGCCACCGCGGAACAGAACGGAGCCTGCAGCGCGTCTTCGTCGGCGGCGACGCGGTGCCTCCTGCCCTGTTGGTGGACCTGGGCGCGGTCTTCCCGGAGGCGCGGATCACCGTGCTCTACGGCCCCACCGAGACGACGCTGGTCGCCGCGAGCTGGACTCTGGCGGAGAGCACGCCGGAAGGCCACGTGATCGGCCGGCCGCTGCCTGGCGCCTCGCTGAGCCTCCACGATCAGGACGGCAACCCCGTGCCGGTGGGGGTGCCGGGCGAAATCTGGATCGGAGGTCCCGGCGTGGCGCGCGGCTATCTGGGCCGCCCCGATCAGACGGCGGACGCGTTCATCCCTGGAAAGGATGGCCGCCTCTACCGCACCGGCGATCGCGCGCGGCAGCGGGCCGACGGCACCATCGAGTTCCTCGGCCGCGTGGACCTGCAGGTCAAGGTGCGCGGCGTGCGCATCGAGCCCGGCGAGGTGGAAGCCGCCCTCGCCGCGCATCCCGCGGTGCGGCAGGCCGTGGTCGCGGCGCGGCCAGGGCCCACGGGAGACCTGCGCCTGGTGGCCTATGTGGTCCTGCATCGGACCGATCCGACCGATCCGACCGATCCAGAATCCGAGCTCCGCGACTGGCTCCGCCGGCGCCTTCCCGAGCCGATGATCCCTACGGCGTGGGCTTTCCTGCCGGAGCTGCCCCTCACGCCCCACGGCAAGG
>DATFPH010000044.1:0-5075 GCA_035264905.1 Thermoanaerobaculia bacterium | reverse complement strand
GCGAGAGCGGACGGGCGCGTCCTGCGGACGAGCGCGATCTCTTCCGCGCCCGGCGGACCCGGCCGGAACAGGGCCAGGCTGGGGCGCTCCGGCTCCTGCTCGCAGACCGCCCGCTCGATCTCGTACGGCAGCTCCTCCGGGGCCTCGAGCGGAGCCCGGCCGGCGAGCAGCTCGTAGAGGATCACGCCGAGCGAGTAGACGTCGCTCGCCGTGGTGATCGGCTCGCCCCGGACCTGCTCGGGGCTGGCGTAGCCGGGAGTCAGGAGCCGTGAGCCGAGCTGCGTTTCGAGCGCGTCGCCGGGCTCCGGGGCGAGCTGCTTGGCGATCCCGAAGTCCAGCAGCTTCGGCTCCCCTTCGGGAGTCACCAGGATGTTGGCCGGCTTGAGATCGCGATGGACCAGCAGGTTCTGGTGGGCGTGCTGCACGGCGGCGCAGATCTTCTGGAACAGGAGGAGGCGCTGGCCGATCGTCAGCCGGTGCCGGTCGCAATATTCGTCGACCGGAGTCCCGTCGATCCGCTCCATGACCAGATAGGGGCGGCCGTCCTCGGTGCGCCCGCCGTCGTACAGCCGGGCGATGTTGGGGTGTTGGAGACGGGCCAGGATCTGGCGCTCGGCGAGGAAGCGGTGGAAGGCTTCGGAGCTCTCCCGGCCGGAGCGGAGGACCTTGATGGCGACCTCCTGCTGGTAGTGCTCGTCGTCGCGGCGGGCGAGATAGACGGTCCCCATTCCGCCGCTGCCGATCGTCCGCAGCAGCCGGTAGGGGCCGAAGCTCTCGCCCTCCTGCCGGTCGTCCGGACGATCGCCCAGCGCCAGCTCCAGGATCTCGTCGGGAGGGCGCTCGAGGAAGCCGGAGCTGTCATGGTCCGCGGCGAGCAGGCGCTCCACCTCGCCGCGGAGATCGGAGTCCCCGGCGCAGGCCGCGTCGAGGAACGCCGGCCGCTCCGGAGGCGCAAGATCCAGGGCCTCCGCGAAGACGCGGTCGACCTCGTTCCATCGTTGGGGCTCAATCACCTGACGCCTCCTCGATCTAGGATGCGTCATTCGGCGGCGCCGTCTGCAATGCGCTGTAGAGCCAGGCCTTGGCGCGGCGCCATTCACGGCTGACGGTCTCGGGGGAGACGGCGAGATGCTCGGCGATCTCCTCGATGGTGAGGCCGGCGAAGAACTTCAGCTCGACGACGGCCGCTTTGCGCGGATCGATCTTCTCCAGATCGGAGAGGGCCTCGTCCAGCGCCACCAGATCGGGGCTCTTCTCCAGCGCCAGGCCGGCGGCCTCGACGAGGGTCACCTTCTGCTGCAGCCCTCCCCGTTTGGAGCGGTTGCGGTGCCGGGCGTAGTCGACGAGGATGCGGCGGATCAAGTGCGCCGCGAAGGCGAAGAAATGCGACCGGCTCGGCCACTCCAAGCCCGCCTGTCCCTTGAGGCGCAGGTAGGCCTCATGGACGATGGCGGTCGCCTGGAGGGTATGAGCGCCCCGCTCCTGCCGGAGCTGCCGGGAGGCGATGATGCGCAGCTCTTCGTACACCAGGGGGAGGACCCGCTCCGCCGCTTCCTGGTCTCCCGAGCTCCACTGCGCCAGCAGCTGAGTGATCCTGTCCTTGCTCAAATGGCCTCCTCCCGGAGGAACGTGCTCGTACCCTCTATCTTACTAGGAGGCCGGAGCGACTCGTGGGCTAGAATCTAACCCTGACCCTGCGCTCAGGCCCTGGCCCCCCGCCGGAGCCCCAGTGGACCTGCTGCAAGATTGCAGTGGAGGTGCTGGGCCATGCCGGTCCAGCTCGGATGAAGAGGAGACTCGGATGAAGAAGAACAGGATGAAGGATCAGGAACAGAAAGGGAAGCCGCGCCGCCTCAGCCTGCACCGCGAAACGATCCAGGTCCTCAATGATCCAGCACTCCTCGAGCTGGCCAGAGGAGGATTGATGATGTCCAACTTTGAAAGTTGCGGCCCGGCAACCTCCGCCTCCACCTCCGATCCGTGCTGATCAGTCATCTGACAAGTCGGCCGCCTTGGCGAACGCCGAGGTGGTCGACGCGTCCAGCGACAAGCTCCAGATGTCACCCTCGTTGGCGACCCGCACCGCGCACAGGTTTCTGTCGCCCGGTCCGGCGCCTGCCCAGATGAACGAGGAGTGAGGCGGAGGAGAGAGCACGGTCCGCACCTCTCCACTCGCCGCGTCGACGAGCCGGATGGTGCCAGCCCCGATGAAGAGGAGCCGCGCCCCGCTCCGGAGGAACGTCGGGTTGTACCCGGTCTGAGAGATGCGGCGGTAGGTGCTGTCCGCCAGAGACCACAGGATCACCCCCGCGGCCTCCCCGCCCGGCCGCGCCGACATCCCTCCCGCGAGGGTGCCACCGTCCTTGGACCAGGCGGAACCGGCAAAAATGTGGCCACCTTCAACCGGAGGGAGCACGCGTGGCCGGGACTGGGGGCGGAGGAGGTCCAGGAGGGCCGTCCCGCGGGAGAAATAGTAAAAGCCGATCTGCTGGCCGTCCGGCGACCAGAAAGGGTAGAACACCGGCTGATCCGGGATGTGTGTGATCTGGGTCAGGCCGCTGCCGTCGGGCCGGATCGTCCAGGCTTCGTACTTGCCGCTGCGGTTCGAGGTAAACAGGATCCGGCTGCCGTCCGGGGACCAGTAGGGGGTCCGGTCGCGGGCGGGATCGTTCGTCAGCTGCCGCGGGTCGCCACCGTCGGGTCGGACCAGGAGCAGGTCCTCCGTCGGGGACGAGGCCCCCAGGACCAGCCATGCCCCATCGGGAGACACGTCACAGGAGAGGATGGCGCGTGCGCCTTGATACGCCAGGGCGGGAGGACCATCGACCTGGGCCGTCTCCGGGTTGAAGGGGACCACCTCGACAAAGCTGCGGCTGCTGTCCGTGGCGTAGATCAGACGGTGCCCGTCGCGCGAGAAGCTCGGCAGCGCGCTCGACTCCGAGGAGGTGGTGATCGGCTGCGGGATGCCTGACACCCGGCCCGAGCGCTCGTCGACGGCGACCCTCCAGAGATTCATGCTACCGCCCCGGTTGCTGGCGAAATACAGGAACTGGCCGTCGGGAGACCACACGGGGCTCCAGTTGTAGAAGGTATCGTCGACCACCGTGACCGGAGATCCGCCGTCCACGGGGACCGTCCAGATGGCACGGCGGTTGCCGGGTTGTGCGACACCCCAGAAGGCGATCCGCAGGCGATGGGGGGACCAGGCCGGTTGGACGCCGTCCTGGACCGCCAGCGGCCGCTGCGCCTCGGTGGCGACGTCGATGCGGACGATCTGGCTCACCGAATATCGTGTCCTGGGGTCGAACGCCGCCTCGGTGGCGACCGCGATCTCCCGGCCGTCGGGAGACCAGGCCGGGTTGAATCCGAAGTCGGTCAGGCGCTTGACGGATTCGCCGGTGGCCCCCATGAGGAAGATGCCACCGCCTTCCCGATCGGACCGGAAGGCGATCTGTTGGCCGTCGGGCGAAAACGCGGGCTGATAGTCGTGGGCCGGTGAGCCTGCGGTCAGGTTGATGGGTTTCCCCCCCGCCACCCGCTGGAGGAACAGGTCGGCGTTGCCGTCGATGACCTTGGTGTAGACGAAGAACGTGCCGTCCGGCGAGAGGCTGGGGAAGGTCTCGCTCCCCGGGAGATCGGTCAATTGGACGATCTGCCCTGGCAGAGGGGCGGGTGCCGCGCCGCCTCTCCACCAGACCAGGAGGACGACAGCGATGCCGGCGGCCAGTGCGACGGCCCCGAGAGTAACCCAGGCGACGAGCCAGCGCCGCGGCCCGCGGGGGGCTGAAGGGCTCAGGCTGCCTGTGGTCGACAGACCCAGAGCGCTCCGCAGGTCGGCCAGGGCCTCCGCCGCATCTGCATAGCGTTGCCCCGGGTCCTTGGCCAGCATGCGGGAGATGATCCGATCGAGCTCTGCCGGCACCTCGGGCCGAAGGTGCGTCAAGGGCTCCGGAGTCCCATGGAGCACGGCATGGACTACGGCCGCGCCGCTGCCTCCGGCGAACGGCCGCCGCCCGGTGAGCATCTCGTACAGGACGACTCCCAGCGACCAGACGTCCGCTCGAGCGTCGACCGTCTCGCCCCGCGTCTGTTCCGGCGCCATGTAGGAAGGTGTGCCCAGGATGGCGCCGAGCCGGGTGTGCCCCACCTCCCCCGTGAGCTTGGCGATGCCGAAGTCGAGGATCTTCACGACGCCGTCGCGGGTGACCAGGAGGTTGCCCGGCTTCACGTCGCGGTGGATGATCCCGTGCTCGTGTGCCTTGGCGAGCCCGCGGGCGGCCTGGACGACGATGTCGAGGGCTTCCTCGACCGGCAAGGGGCCGCGGGCGATGCGGCGCTCGAGGCTCTCGCCGTCATACCGGGGCATGGCGAGGAAGAGGAGGCCGTCCTCGCTTTCCTCGACCTCGAGAATCGCGCAGAGGTTGGCGTGGTCCAGAGCCGAGGCAGCCCTCGCCTCCAGGAGGAACCGGGCTTTGGCCGCGGGGTCGCGAACCAACTCCGGGGCCAGGAACTTCAAGGCCACGGGGCGGCCGAGCCGGGTGTCCTCCGCTTCATAGATCACGCCCATGCCGCCGCTGCCCAGAGGCTCACCGATCCGGAAATGGGAGATTGTGCGGCCCGAGAGCGTGGCCGGCCCCCGATCGTCGAGCGCCAATCCCAGCAGCTCACCGGGCGCGTCTGCCAGAAATCCAGCCCCCTTCTCATCAGCGGCGAGCAGCCGCTCCACCTCCCGCCGGAGAGTGGTGTCCCCGGCGCACGCCGAGTCGAGGAAAGCGGACCGCTCCGCCGGCGGCGTGTCCAGGGCCTCCTCGAAAAGGCGGTCCACCTCGTGCCATCGCTCGGGGTCCATCGCTCCTCCGTGCTCCCTCTACTATGAACCATGACGAGGGTACGTTTACCAGCTCCGGGGCGACTTGCCTCTGCGCGCGCGGGCAGACGTATACTTGTTGGGTTCGTAAAGAGGAGAGACTCGCATGAAGAAAAACAGGATCAAGGATCAGGAAGAGAAAAGGCAGCTGCGCCGCCTCAGGCTGAACCGCGAAACGATCCGGTCCCTCAATGAGCCGACCTTCCTT
>DATFPH010000043.1:0-6652 GCA_035264905.1 Thermoanaerobaculia bacterium | reverse complement strand
TGGCACACCGGCAAGCCACGAAATGGAACCAGACAGAGGGATCACTCGGCTTCTCCCAAGACCTCGGCATCCACTGAAGTGAGGATGAACGAGACCCTCGAGACACTTGACACCGGTGGCCCACATAGAAGCCAGGGGTTTCAACCCCTGGTGAGTGCGGGCGAAGCCAGCTCTTTGGGGGCCTTCTGAGGAGTCACTCTCTTGACAGTAGTACGCCGTTGACGAATGCTGCATCCCTATGAAGCGGGAGAGGTTCGCCGAATTGCTGGACAGCGTGCGCGAAGGAGGAGAGATCCTCCGGGGAGACCAGGAGCCCTCCCGCGTCTTCCACGGGGAAGACCTCAAGGTCGTGGAGAAACATCCAGAAGCCGTGTTCGACGTCGTCGCGAGCGCAACCGAAGAGTTTCCAAGACAGTGACCGAAGAAAAAAAGCTCAGCCGCTGGTTCTTCATCGCCGCCCTGGTCCTCACCACCATCCTGTTTTTCCGGATGATGCAGGCCTTCCTGGTGCCGATCCTGCTCGCGGCTGTCTTCGCGACGATCTTCGATCCGCTCTACCAGGCATTCCTGCGCGTCTTCAAGGGACGCCGCTCCCTCGCGGCCTTCTTCTGCTGCTTCGTGCTGTTCCTGGGCCTGGTCGTGCCTCTCTATGGCGTGGGGCATCTGGTGACTGTCGAGGCGATCAACTTCTACCACTCGATCGAAGAGGACGTCACCAAGCTGGTCCAGGGGGGCAACGTCGACCTGGTCCGGCGGATCAAGGACGTCCCCTGGCTCAACAAGCTGCCGCTCGATCAGATCAACCTGCAGGAGGACCTGCAGAAAGCGGCGGCGGGTGTCGCGGCCTTCATGGCGGGCCTGATCAACCGGACGTCGCGCACCACACTGGAGTTCGTGGTGCTGCTCTTCATCACCCTCTTCACCCTGTTCTATTTCTTCCGCGACGGCCGGACCATGGTGCGCCGGCTGCGCTTCCTGGTGCCCCTGGACCGGGAGTACAAGAACGCCATCGCGGCCCGCTTCACGTCGGTGGCGCGCGCCACGGTCAAGGGGACGCTGCTCATCGCCCTGGTCCAGGGGACTCTGTCCGGGCTCACGCTCTGGATCTTCGGCGTCGGCTCGCCGTTCCTCTGGGGCGTGGTGGCCACGCTCCTGTCGATCATCCCGCTGGTGGGGGCCTGGCTCGTCCTCTACCCGGCCGCCTTCATCCAGGCGATCCAGGGGAACTACTGGCAGGCGATCGGCATCCTCGTGGTGACCGTCGTGGTGATCGTGAACGTCGACAACCTGCTGCGCCCCCGGCTCGTCGGCCAGGAGACGGGGATGCACGACCTGATGGTCTTCTTCTCGACCCTGGGAGGCATCGGCCTCTTTGGAGCCACCGGCTTCATCCTCGGCCCCATGCTGGCCGCCCTCTTCCTGGCGCTCCTCGACATCTACAGCCAGGAGTTCAAGGACGACCTCGACGGCACCATCACCCTGATCGGCCAACCCGCGCCCCAAGTGGCGGCTCCCGCCGCGGCGGCGCCGAGCCCGCAGATCGTTGAGGCGGACAAACCCCCGGCGTCCTGACGCCGCGAATCTCTCGGGGACGGCCCCGTCCCCACCAGGGAACGCCGCAAACCCAAGACAATCTGCGGCACATTCTCAGAGGGCGCGCTTTCCCCCACGACAATTCGCGGCGGATTGGCTCCTCCGCGCCGCGAATCGGGCGTCGAAAGCCTCTGCCTGGGGCCAGCCAGCAGCTCAGATAGAAAACTTCGCCGCGAATTGACCGGCGTACGCCGCAAATTCTTCGGAGCAAGCGTCTCATTGCCGGATAAACGCCGCGAATCGAATGGTACACGCGGTAAATTTCTCGATCGGCGGCCTCTTCTCGCCCTTATTTGCGGCATTGGATCGCCAATGTGAGACTGAGAAGCACCGTCATGCGGCGGGATAGAGGCGGTTTGCGGCATTCTGGTATGGCTCCGCTCTCCACTTGCAGTGCGGCATAATCAAGGCTTCTCCGAAGCCCCGAATGAACACGATGTCGACGCCCACCCGCCGCTTCCGCATCGCCCTGTCGTTCCCGGGCGAGCATCGCCCGTTCGTCGAGCAGGTGGCGAAGCATCTCTCCGCTGCCGTCGGTCAGAACCGGGTGCTGTACGACCAGTATTACGAAGCCGAATTCGCCCGCGTCGATCTGGATACCTACCTTCAGGGGCTCTACCACGACGAATCCGAGCTCATCGCCGTGTTCCTCTGCGCCGATTACGAGCGCAAGGAGTGGTGCGGCCTGGAATGGAGGGCAGTTCGGGACCTGATCAAGCAACGGCAGGGGTCCTCCGTGATGCCTCTGCGGTTTGACAGCACCAAGATCCCCGGCCTGTTCTCGACCGACGGTTACATCTGGATCGGCGATCGCTCCGCCTCCGACATCGCCGGGCTGATTCTGCAGAGACTGGGAGTCGGCACCACGCCGGACCCGAGCCCACCCATCGAGCCCAAATGGACCGACGAGCTGCGCATCTACGGCGAGGGCTTCGTCGGCCGGCAGGACGAGTTGGCGGCGCTGGATCGAGCGTGGGCGGAGGGGGTGCGGATCTTCGCGCTGCATGCCGAGGGCGGGGCGGGCAAGACGCGGGTTGTCGTCGAGTGGCTGCGGCAGATGCGTGACGACGGTTGGCGCGGGGCGCGGCGGGTGTTCG
Source organism: Thermoanaerobaculia bacterium (assembly GCA_035264905.1). Taxonomy (GTDB): domain Bacteria; phylum Acidobacteriota; class Thermoanaerobaculia; order Multivoradales; family UBA5704; genus UBA5704. The sequence goes on along the minus strand of DATFPH010000043.1, from coordinate 3,962 downwards.
TGCATTCCTTTTATAGTCAGGGGAGTGACGAGCGGCGCAATGCATCATCGGAGCTGTTCTTTGAGCAGGCCCTCGCCTACCTCGGCTATCGCGGTGCGCCGATTACCCAGGCCTATGAGAAAGGCCGCACGCTGGCCCGGTTGCTCGTCGAGCACCACGGTCTGCTGGTGCTCGACGGGCTCGAGCCATTGCAGCATCCCACCCAACACGCCGAGCGGGGCCGGCTGAAAGACCCCGGCATCGCGCTGCTGCTGCTGGCGCTGGCCAGCGTCGCTCCCAGTGGGCCGCGCGGCCTCTGCCTAATCACGTCGCGCCAGCCGGTGGTTGAGCTCCAGGAGCGCACCGGCGCGACGGTCCTCCAGCAGTCGCTCGATCATCTGCATCGCGACGACGGCGCGGCGCTGTTGCGGCAGTTCCAGGTCGCCGGTCCGGACGAGGAGCTGAAGACGGCGTCGGACGAGTTTCACGGGCATGCCTACTCGCTGATGCTGTTGGGTTCGTACCTGAAGACCGCGACCGACCACCACGACATCCGCCGCCGGCGCGAGGTCGTGCTGCTGGAGGATCCCGAGTACGGAAGCCACGCCCGGCACATGTTTGCGGCCTACGTGCGGCATCTGGGCGAGCACAGTCCGGAAGTCGCAGTGCTGCGTCTCCTCGGCTTCTTCGACTGCGCTGCCGAGAAGCAGCTCCTCGACGTGCTGCGGGCGCGGGAAGGGGTGGTTTACGAGTGGTCGGAGGAGGCCGAGGAGGCCGACAGGAGGCCGCAGCTGAAGCGCGTTGAGGATTCGATGGCAGACGTGACCGCGCCGCTGCTCGGGCTTGGCCAAACCCTGCCCACACGAGGCTGGATCTATCGTTTGATAAACCCCCTCGTCCGATGGCTGCGCGATCGGCGTCCATCTGCGGTTATGGGCGAGGAGGAATGGCTCCGCGTGCTCAACCGGCTGCGCCAGCTGCGGTTGATCGACCTCTCCGGGACGGAAAAGTCTCCTGTTCTAGACGCTCCGCTGCTGCGGGAGTGCTTCGCAGAGCTGGTACGGGCGCAGTTTCCGGCCGCGTGGCGAGCCGGCCACCGGCGGCTGTTCGAGCATCTGGGCGGTACGGCCCCGTACTGGCCAGAGGGACTTGAGGCTCTCCAGCCGCTGTACCAGGCCGTGGCCCACGGCTGTCTGGCCGGGTTGCACGAGCAGGCGCTTGCCGATGTCTACCACGCCCGCATCCTACGGGGCACGGGAGCCGACGGTTTCTACAGCTCAAGGAAGCTCGGCACGATAGGTGCGAACCTGGGAGCGGTCGCGTATTTTTTCACGATGCCATGGACCACCCTCGCACCGAATCTGAAGCCCGCAAACCAGGCGTGGCTGCTCAGCCAGGCGGCCTTCTACCTGCGAGCCCTAGGCCGGCTGAGCGAGGCGGTCGAGCCAATGCAGGCCGGGCTTGCGATGCGAGTCGAGCAAGAAGTGTGGGTGAGTGCCGCAATAATTGCCTGCAACCTGAGTGAGCTGGAGCTCACGCGAGGTGAGGTGGCCGCGGCGGTGACTGCTGGCGAGCAGTCAGTGGCATATGCGGACCGCAGTGGGGATGCGTTCCAACAGATGAGCAAGCGCACAGCACTGGCCGACGCCCTGCACCAAGCGGGCCGGCGCGATGAGTCGCGGCGTCTGTTCGAGAACGCGGAGTCTCGGCAGGCTGCGGATCAGCCGGAGTACCCGCGGCTCTACTCGCTGCAAGGCTTCCAGTACTGCGATCTTTTGCTTTCCGAGATGGAACGGGCGGTGTGGCAGCGTTGGCTCGACGCAGAGATCGCCCCGACCGAGATGCTCCCGGCAACCACTGCCGCCTGCGATGCTGTCAGCGAACGCGCGTCACAAACACTGGCCTGGGCCGAACGCCATCTTGGGCTCCTCGACGTCGCCCTGGACCATCTCACCCTGGCCCGAGCGGAGTTGTACAAGGGCCAGCCCGCACGCAACCACGTCGATGCCGCCATCGATGGCCTCCGCGCGGCCGGCACGATAGACGAACTCCCCCGTGGCCTGCTGACCCGTGCCTGGCAGCGATGTCTATTGGGCGACGAAGCGGGTTCCCGGGCGGACCTGGACGAAGCGTGGGAGATCGCCGAGCGAGGGCCGATGCCACTGCACCAGGCGGACATTCAGCTCACCCGCGCCCGCCTCTTTCGCGACCGCGCGGCGCTGGCCGAGGCCCGCCGGCTGATCGAGAAGCATGGATACCATCGGCGAGATGGAGAGCTGGCGGATGCGGAGGCGGCGGCGGTGGGGTGATGAGGTCGCCCCGTATTGAACGCCCACCCATTTTCCTGTACATTGTTCCTGTACAGACGTGGGGTTGTACCTTGGCTATCCAGACGAACTACACCACCGCTCGCGCCAATCTCGCCAAGCTCTTTGACGAGGTGACCGAGAACCGGGAGGTCGTCATCATCCAGCGCCGCGGCACGGAAGACGTGGCGCTCATCTCGGCGGCAGAGCTCGAGAGCCTCGTCGAGACGGTCCATCTGTTGCGTTCCCCAAAGAATGCGGAGCGCCTTCTCACGGCCTTGCACCGCGCCTCTCTGCGCCTAGTCGAGCCGCAGCCTCTCGCTGAGCTGCGGCGAGAGCTCGGGCTTGACGAAGAAAATCAGGACTGATCCTCCGCCACGGACACGGGCTGAGCGGCTCGCCGTCTTCCACCCCGAATTCCGCGAAGACCTGCGGTATTGGGTGGAGACAGACCGCAAGACGGCCTTGCGCGCTCTCTCCTTCATCGAGGCGATCCTGCGGGAACCGTTCACGGGCATTGGAAAACCCGAGCCCTTGAAGTACCTGGCGAAAAGCACCTGGTCTCGGCGCCTCACGAAGGAGCATCGTATCGTCTACCTGGTCAGCGACGATCGGATCGAATTCCTTCAGGCGCGGTATCACTACTGATCCTACCCCGGATAGATAATCACCCGCCGGTACGGCTCCTCCCCCTTGCTCTCCGAGGTGAGGCCGTAGCGCTCGATGATCTGGTGCTGGAGGCGGCGCAGGTAGTTGTTGCGCGGCGGGAGCTCGACGGCATGCCCCTGGTCCAGGGCTTCGTCGATCGCGTCTTCGACCTCGCGCAGCGCTTCCTCGTCCTGGGCCCGCACGTCGACCACGCCGAAGTGGGCTCGCACGAAGCTTTCCATCTGGGCCAGGGTGTTGCTCTTGATGATGTGGAGTGGGATGCCCTTCTCCACGGCGTCTTTCAGACGGCGCGGCTGGCGGCGCTCCTGGGCCTTCAAGGTGATCACCATGTCCGCCTCATCGAGGTCGTCCACCAGGAGGGCGGGCACGCGCATCTTGCGCAGGGCGCGCTCCATCTTGTCGCGGCTGACCGCGTAGGCGTAGACGCGCACGATCTTGCCGCGCGGCGGACGCTGGGACATCGTCGCCGGCTCGTCGTGCCCCGGCTCCGGCATGGGCTCGGCGGGCTTGAGCTCCTCCTCCCACCAGGGCTTGGCGTTCCCCCGCCCCTTGCGCCCGTTGCGCCGCCCCTGGGGCTCGCCGCGGCGGGGCTCGGTGCCGTTCCGGCCGCGGCGGCCACCAACACCGGCGTCGCGACGGGGCTCCGGCCTGGGCGCCTCCTGGATCTCCACGCCGCCGTCCTCCTTGCGCGTCCGCAGCTCGGGCCGGGGCGGGACGTCGCGCAGGAAGCGGTCCACCACCTCGCCGAGCTCGCGGTGCACGGCCAGGCGGTCCTTGTCCTGGATCTCGATGAGCACCTCGAAGGTCGGCGGGGCGCGGCGCTCCAGCACCGTCTTCTGAGTGCCGCGGCGGCGCGCTTCCTCATCCGACAAGGTCACGGCCTGGATGCCCCCGACCAGGTCGGAGAGGGTCGGGTTCTGCAGCAGGTTCTCGAGCGTGTTGCCGTGAGCCGTGGCGATGAGCTGCACGCCGCGCTCGGCGATGGTGCGCGCCGCCAGGGCCTCGGCC
>DATFPH010000042.1:0-11249 GCA_035264905.1 Thermoanaerobaculia bacterium | reverse complement strand
GCGTCCGCCACCCCACCCTCGGCAACGGCGTGGTCCTCGAGCTGGAAGGCCAGGGAGAAGACGCCCGCCTCACGGTCTTCTTCGAGAAGGCCGGCAAGCGGAAGCTGGTGGCGAAGTTCGCCAACCTGGAGATGCTGTAGGAGACGCAGCCAGGGGAACCTCGAACGAAGCGGCGCGCATCGCGGACCAGCTCCGCCGGGCCCAGGTCGGCGGCGAGGACGAGGGGGACGGCGAGGCCTGGCATGGCCCGGCGGTGGAGATGCTGCTGGCGGACGTCGACGCCTCGCGCGCGGCGGCGCGGCCGCTGCCCGGGGCGCACTCGATCTGGGAGCTGGTCCAGCACATGACCGTCTGGCTGGAGACCGTCCGCCGGCGTCTCGAAGAGAACCGGGCCATCGAGCCGGCTCCGGAGGTGAACTGGGCGCTGGTGCCCGATCCCAGCGAGGAGGCTTGGCGACGGACTGTTGAGCGCCACCGCCGCGCCGCCGAGGACCTGCGGCGTCTCACCACCAGCCTTCAGGACTCCCGCCTGGAGCAGGGGGTCGCCGGCAAGGACTACGACGCCTACGTCATGCTGCACGGCATCGTCCAGCACGAGCTCTACCACGCCGGGCAGATCGCGCTGCTCAAGAAAGTGCTTCGATAGTAATACTGCTGTCACCCTTCTTGCATACGCCTCCGTCAGAGCGCTCGCGCGCGCTCCCATCAAGGAGGTCTCAACATGAGTTTCAAGCGCGTTTCCTTCGCAGGAGCCCTGGCTCTCAGCCTTGCTCTTGTGCCCGCGGTCGTCCGGGCGGCGACTCCGAGCTCGGGAACTGTCTCGTCCAATTCGTCCAGCGCGAGCTGGCAGGGCAGCTCGTTCCTGGCCTCGAATCCGGCCTCGTGCCCCGCTTCATCCACTCTCCCGCTCCCCGGCTGCGATCGGTTCGATCTCACCGTGGTGCCGCTCGCGGATCCTGAGCTGATCGAGATTTCGATCACGCCCACCAATCCTGGCGACGATTACGACCTGTACATCTATGACTCGGCTGGCAATCAGCTCGACAGCTCGGCCAGCGGTGGAGGCAACGAAGCGGTGACCCTGTCGGATCCGCCGGCCGGCACCTACCGGGTGGTCGTCCAGGCGTTCCTGGTGGCCCCGGGCTCCAGCTATCGCGGCCAGGCCAACCAGCGGGCGGTCGCCGCGGACGAGGTCGCGCAGGCCTACCACGGGACCCGCGTGACGCCCGGCTTCGCCGGGACGCCGGTCAACCACTCCGCTCCGTTCACCGGCGCGCCGCTCCTCTTCCAGATGAATGACGTCGGCCGCAACGCCGCCGAGCCGACGCTCGGCATCCGCAAGAACGGCACGGCCTTCTACGCCGCCGGCGACTTCGACGCCCTGCCGGACGGCTCGCCGACCCAGCTCGCGCGGACCGAGGTCCTGCGCTCCAAGGACGGCGGCGCCACCTGGCAATCCGTTCAGCCGCAGCTCATCCTCGGCGACACCACGGAGCCGCCCACCAGCCTCGACCCGTACGTCTACGTCGAGGAGGACACCGGGCGGCTCTTCTCGATCGACCTGTACGGCGCCTGCTCCTGGCTGCTCTATTCGGATGACGAAGGGCAGACCTGGACGCGCAACATCGCCGCCTGCGGCGAGCTGGTCAACGACCACCAGACGCTCTACGCCGGCCCGCCGCCCGCGGGGGTCGCCACGCAGGGCTTCCCGGAGGTCCTCTACTACTGCTTCAACCGGGTCGCGACCAGCTCCTGCGGCAAGAGCCTCGACGGCGGCAACACCTTCCTGCCCGCCGGCGCGCCGGCCTATCTCGGCGTCGACGCCAACGGCGCGGTCTGCGGCGGTCTGACCGGCCAGCTCATGACCGACCCGCAGGGGAGGGCCTTCCTGCCCAAGGGGCATTGCGGCTACCCCTGGATCTCGATCAGCAACGATGCCGCCACGACCTGGCAGCAGGTGCAGATCAGCAGCTACGTCCCGGCCGCCGACACCCACACCGCGATCACCTCGGACGCCGAGGGCAACCTCTACTACCTCTGGTTCGACAGCCGGGACCGGCTGCCCTATCTGTCGGTCTCGACCGACCACGGGCGGACCTGGGGCGTGCCGTTGATGATCGCGCCGCCGGGCGTGCACGAGGTCAACTTCCCGGCGATCGTCGCCGGGGACCGCGGGCGCATCGCCATCACCTTCCCGGGGACGACCTCCCGCAACCGCCTCGACCAGCGGCGGCCGTGGAGCACCTACATGGTCGTCTCGATCAACGCCCTCAGCTCAGACCCGCTGTTCGTCTGGACGACCGCGAATGATCCCGCGGACCCGATCCACCGCGGCGATTGCGGTCCGGGCCGTTGCGGCAACATGTTCGACTTCGTCGACGTCGTGCTCTCTCCCTGGAACGGCCGCGTCTGGGCGACCGCCACGGATACCTGCACGGGGGATTGCGTGACGGGAGCTGGAGCTTCGGACTCCGCGGCCGGCGCGGTGGCCAAGCAGGTGGATGGGCCGTTGCTCTGGACGACCGAGCACTTCAAGTCGCTGTCGCAGTAGCGACGACCCCGGGCAGGCTATCCACAAACCGCGCCCCGAACGCCTTCGATGGCGTCCACGCCCCGGCCGGGACCTCCCCGGCCGCGGCGCGGCGGGCGCACTCGACGGCCGAGACGGCGGTGAGCTGGTAGGCCTCGGGGGTCTCCAGGGTCGCCGTCACCCGCGCGCCGGCCGCGTTCTTCGCCTCACCCCAGAGATAGGTCCGGGCGGTCCGCCGCACCTCCGCGGACGGCCCCGGCTCCCGGCGGTCGACCCGCCGCTGCAGGAATCGCTTGAGCGGCTTCCAGCCGGCGAGCGGCAGGAACGGGGAGAGGCGGCGCATGCGGCGGATCTGCGACGGGGGCGTGCCGGTATACACGCGGATGTCCGGAATCCCGGTCGAATGCCAGGCCGTCGAGACGTCCCCCCAGGGGATCGTCATGGCCCAGCGCCTGCCCAGGCCGCCGAAGTCGATCTCGCGGGCGTCCCAGGCGACCGGCACCGGAACGATCTTGCCGCCGCGGCGGATCGCGCCCGCGTGCGGCAGGCTCTCGATCATCGTCTTGAGAGTGCCGCGGCTGACCGTGCCGCGATCGGACGCGAAGGCGAGGATCAGCTCGGTGGCGTCCGGCAGCGCCTCGGCGAGGCGGGCGGCCAGGCAGTCGCTGGGCACCACGTCGAAGCCGACGCCGGGCAGGAGCGCCACGCCGGCCTCGCGCGCCTCCTGGCCGCGCGCCAGGACCTTCTCGAAGACCGCGATCTCGCCGGTGATGTCCAGATAGTGGGCGCGGACCGTCAGGCAGGCGGCCACCATGGCGCGGCTCGTCCGCACGAACGGCCCGGCGCAATGGAGCACCGCGGCCATCCCTTCGATCCCGCGCAATAGTTCTCCGGGGGCTCCGGCATCGTCCAGGCCGAAGCTGCGGTGCTCCAGGCCGAGCTCGCGGGCGAGAGCGCCGACCGTCGCGTCGTTGCGCCCGGCCAGCACCGGACGCAGCCCGCGAGCCACCGCCTCCCGGGCCGCCAGCTCGCCCGTATAGCCGGTCGCGCCGTAGATCATCCAGGGATTCGTCATCGTCTCCTCCCCAAAGAATTCCGAGCCGCCACGACCAGCTGCCGCGCCTCCTCGGGACCCGCGGCCAGCGCCGTCAGGTGCCCCATCTTGCGCCCCGGCCGCGCCGTGGCCTTTCCATAGAGATGCAGCTTCACCTCGGGAAACCGGCAGGCGGCCGCCCAGTCCGGCTCGCCGTCCTGCCAGAGATCGCCCAGCAGATTCGCCATCGCGGCCGGGCAGAGCAGCGCGGTCGCGCCGAGCGGCAGGCCGCAGATCGTCCGGAGCTGCTGCTCGAACTGGCTGGTCACGCAGGCGTCGAACGTCAGATGCCCGGAGTTGTGCGGCCGCGGCGCGAGCTCGTTGACCAGGAGATTGCCCTCCCGGGTCAGGAACATCTCCACGCAGAGCACCCCGACCACCTCCAGCGCCTCCAGGATGCCGCGGGCGATCTCCACCGCGTCCCGGTGCACGGCCGAGAGCACCGGTGCGGGCGCCACCGACACGTCGAGGATGTGGTTGCGGTGATCGTTCGCGATCACGCCGAAATGGGCGAACGAGCCGTCGAGCCCGCGGGCCCCGACCACCGAGACCTCCCGCTCGAAATCGACGAACGCCTCCAGGATCGCCTCATCCGTGCCCAGGGACGCCCAAGCGGCGGAGGCCGCTTCTGGCGCCGCGATCTTCGCCTGCCCCTTGCCGTCGTACCCCCAGCCGGCGGTCTTGAGCACGGCCGGGGTGCCGATCCCGGCGACCGCCCGCGCCAGCTCCTCGGCCGAGCGGACCGCCGCGAACGGCGCCACCGGAAACCCCGCGCGGCGGAGGAAGCCCTTCTCGCGCAAGCGGTTCTGCGTCGTGTGGAGCACCGCTCCGGCGGGGCGGACCGGCGCGTGCTCGGCGGCGGCCTCGGCGGCGGCGGCCGAGACGTTCTCGAACTCGAAGGTCACCACGGAGACCCCGCGCGCGAATGCGCGCACGGCGTCCAGATCTTCGTAGGCGGCCTTGATCTCGCGGTCGGCCACCTGGCCGGTGGGGGTGTCGTCGTCCGGCGAGAGCGTGTGCACGCGGTAGCCCATGCGGCGGGCGGCGATCGCGAACATGCGGCCGAGCTGGCCGCTGCCCAGCACGCCCACCGCGGCGCCGGGCGGGATCGTCTTGAACGGGATCACAGCAAAGTCTCGGCCCGCACCCGCTGCTCCTGCTCCTCGGCGAACGCGCGGAGCTTCTCGCGCAGCTCCGGCCGGGTGCGCGCCAGGAAGCGGATCGCCAGCAGGGCGGCGTTGATCGCTCCGGCCTTGCCGATCGCCAGGGTGCCGACCGGCACGCCGCCGGGCATCTGGACGATGGAGAGGAGAGAGTCGAGCCCGTTGAGCGCCTGGCTCTGCACGGGGACCCCGAGGACCGGCAGCAGCGTCTGCGCGGCGATCATGCCGGGCAGGTGCGCGGCGCCGCCGGCGCCGGCGACGACCACCTCGATGCCGCGCTCCTCGGCGCCGAGGGCGAATTCACGCATCCATTCCGGCGTCCGGTGGGCCGACACGACCAGGCACTCGTGGGGGACTTCGAACCGGGTCAGCGTCTCGTCCGCGTGGCGGAGCGTCTCCCAGTCGGACTTGCTCCCCATGATGACGCTCACCAGGGGCTTGTCGTCGGGTTGCATGCCGGATCGCAGCTTAGCACAGCGCGGAAAACCGCCGCCGCGCCACGCTCCCGTCACCAGGCGCTCACACTTCGCTCACTCCGCCACCTAGGCGGTTCCTTGGTCCTGTCGTAAAATGCGCGGGAATCCAGTCGCACCCCAAAGGAGGGCTTATCGTGCGCATTTCTGAAATCCGTCGCAAGGGGGCGTGTAGCCTGTTCGCCCTGCTGGTGGCGTTCGGCCTGGCCGTCCCGGCAATGGCCCAGACCGACGTGACCACGAGCCGGATCTCCGGCACTGTGGAAGGAGCCGACGGCGCCCCGCTTCCGGGCGTCACCGTCGAGGCCACCAACAACGAGACCGGCCTGCAGCTCGTCGAGGTGACCAACGAGGAGGGCTTCTACCGCCTGCTCAACCTGCCGACCGGCACCTACACGGTCCGCGCCTCCCTGGAGGGCTTCGCCTCCTCCGAAGCGAAGGACGTCCGGCTGCTCCTCGGCTCCGCCCCGAGCATCAACTTCACCCTGCAATCCGCCTCCGTCTCCGAGACCATCACGGTCACCAGCGAGCTGCCGGTCGTCGAAGTGACCAACACGGCGGCCGGGACGACGATCCAGACCGAGCAGATCAAAGAGCTGCCGGTCCAGGGCCGCGACTTCAAGAACCTGGTGCTGATGACCCCCGAGACCCGCCTCGATTCCGAGCGCGGCAACCTGTCGATCTCCGGCCAGCGCGGCATCAACACCAACGTGACCGTCGACGGCGTGGACTTCAATGACGCCTTCTTCGGCGGCACGGCCGGCGGCGCCGAAGGGCGGGCCCCCCTGGCGATCTCCCAGGAGTCGATCAAGGAGTTCACCGTCATCACCAACGGCGCCTCGGTCGAGTTCGGCCGGTCGGGCGGCGGCTTCGTGAACGTGATCACGAAGAGTGGCACGAACAACCTGCACGGCTCGGTCTTCTATTACAACCAGCCGCAGGACTGGATCTCCGATTTCGCCAACGGCACCAAGCCGGCCGACCAGGAGAAGGAGAGCTGGGGCGGCTCGCTGGGCGGCCGCATCATCCAGGACAAGCTGTTCTATTTCCTCTCGTATGACAATCAGGAGCAGAGCTTGACCGTGCCGATCGCGACGGCGGTCCTGGATCCGGATATTTTCGCCCGCTATCCCGTCCTCGCCTCGCCGAGCGAATACGTCCAGACCCGCGACGGCAACGTGGCCTTCGGCCGCCTCGACTGGCAGCCTTCCTCGGCCCACCGCTTCCTCTTGCGCGGCAACCTGACCGAGTACGAAGGGATCAACGGCACCTCCGCCGCCCAGACCCGCACCGAGAGCTACAACGGCATCGAGGGGCTCGACTCCAACTCCTACGTCGCTTCCTGGTCCGGCCAGTTCGGCGCCAACTTCCTCAACGACCTCAACCTGAACTACGTCAAGGAAGACACGCCGCGCGAGGACAAAGGTCTCGGCCTCCCCGAGATCCAGCTCGGCAGCTTCCGCTACGGCGAGGTCTCCTTCCTTCCCATCGTCTCGGCGACCAAGCGCAAGGCCGCGGGCGACACTCTGACCTTCCTCGCCGGCGACCACGTGATCAAGGGCGGCGCCGACTACAACGACACCTCGATCGACCAGGTTTTCCGCGGCAACTGGCGCGGCGTCTTCGTCTTCGCCAACGAGGCCGACCTGCTGGCCGGCAATTGGAGCCAGTACCGGCAGTTCGGCGGCCTGGGCGGCCTGACCTCCAGCCAAGCGGGCCGCGCCAGCTTCGGCCAGAAGGAGACCGCGCTCTTCCTCCAGGACCAGTGGTTCGCCCGTTCGAACCTGACGGTGTCCGCGGGCGTGCGTTTCGAGTCGCTCGACAACCCGAACGACCCGACCCTCAACCCGAACGACAAGAACGCGAACGGCTCGTTCAACCTGAGCCGTAAGGTCCCCGACATGGACCTCACGGATCAGATCTCGCCGCGCCTGGGCGTCTCCTGGGCTCCCGACGCGAAGACGGCGGTCCGCTTCTCGGCCGGCCGCTTCTGGAGCCGCACTCCGGCCATCCTCCTCGCCCAGCTCTTCACCTCGAACGGGCTGCGGGGCACCCAGTACATCGCCACGCCGACCGATCCGCTGGCTCCGGGCCGCGGGGCTGCCTGGGATCCCCGGGGGGTCGAGCGCATCGACTTCACCAAGATCCCGACCCCGTCGCGCCTCGGCGTGTTCACCATCGACCCGGGCTTCGAGAACCCGTACACCGACCGCGTCACCCTCGGCGCCGAGCGGGAAATCTTCTCGAAGACCTCCCTTTCGGTCGACTTCACCTATGCCAAGGGGAATCAGCTCCAGCGCCTGAAGGACATCAACCGGGTCTACGACGGCACCACCGCGAGCAACGGGCTTCCGAGGTACAGCACGACCTCCTTCCCGTATCCGTTCTACGGCCGCATCACCACCAGCCTCTCCGACGCCGAGTCGAAGTACTCGGCGGTCACCGCGACCCTGCAGCGCCGCTATGCGGACAACTTCAGCCTCTACGGCTCGGTGACCTACTCGAAGGACAAGGACAGCGACTCCAACGAGCGCAACTTTGCCGGCATCCAGGCCGAGGACTACAATGACCTCGACCTGAACTGGGGCTACTCGAACCGCGACCAGCGGTGGAAGAGCGTCCTCAACGCTCTGTGGGACTCCCCGTGGTGGGGCATCGGCATCTCCGGCTCCTTCCGCTACACCACGGGCTCGCCGTTCAACGCGACCGCCAACAGCGACCTCAACGGCGACGGTGAGATCAGCACCGACCGCCCGACGGTCAACGGCGAGCACTTCGAGCGCAACCGCTTCCGGCAGCCGGACTTCTACGCCCTCGACATGCGTCTCTCCAAGGGCTTCAACATCGGCCCGGGCGAGATCGACCTCTTCGTCGAGTGCTTCAACTGCACCGACGCCGCCAACCGCTTCGTGACCGATACGGTCTGGGGCACGGGTCAGACCCCGCGCCCCACCTTCGGCCAGGAAGTCGGCGTCGGCACGCCGCGCACCTTCCAGCTCGGCCTGCGCTACGACTTCTGATCGCAGGCTCGACACCCGGAAGCACCCAGGGGGGGCGGCAACGCCCCCCTTTTTCTTTTCCAGGAACCTGGGACGAAAGAAAAAACCGGGGGGCGCGGCCGCCCGCCCCCCGGATGGACTTCATCGGTACTTCGTTTGTCAAAGAACAGACTGCGGGAACGACCTTTTCAGGCCGCGGAGTGATGATGGGCGTTCGCTAGACGGCCGGCTTCTGCGCCACGGGCTCGGCCGGCTTCGCCTTGCGCGTCCGCGGACGCAGCGGCGCGACCTTGAACTCCACCAGCTTCTCGCTGCGCGGTCCGATGTCGCTGCGCACCGCCGCCCGCAGGTGCAGCATCAGATCCTTCACGCGGCGCGTCGCCGCCTTCAGATCCTGCGTCACCTGCTGCTTGTCGGCGATGAGCCGCTGCTGCAGCATGCTCAGATCCTTGAGCTCGGTCACCGCCTTCTCCAGCGGCTCCCGGTGCTTCCCGGCGCTCGGCAGCTGATCCGCGTTGGCCGCGACGGCGGCGAGCGCCTGGTCGGCATCCAGCAGCGTGTCGGCGAGAGACGAGTTGTTCGGCATGGTCTTTCTCCTTTTTTGAGCTTGCGGTGGTCCCGTCCACCGCGTTGTTTGTTGCCGCGGCGCCACCATGGCGCCGCGGCGCTCTGCGATCCCCCTCGCGAGAGGCGTTCTCCTCGCCGCGAGGGGGCCGGCCCCCCCGTCGAGGGGAGCCATCGTCCGGGCGAAGGGAAACGCTCCCCTCGCCACGGCCACGGCCCCCCTCGGCGCGCTGCATATTCCCCTTGCCAGGGGCGCTCCGGCTGGCGCGAGGGGAGCCACGTCCGCCGCCAGGGGAGCCGCGGATCTGGATAAGCACCCGCTGCATGCGCTGTCTACGGGTGCAATCATGCATACGTCTACGGCGCCAGTCAATACACAATCTTGACGCAGACGGATTTCATGCAGTAAGATTGCGCTGTCAAAGAGAGGAAACCATGAACAGACCGATTCGTATCCCACGAACCCCGCGCCAGCCACGCCAGCCACGCCAGCCACGCCACGCCCCGCCCATTCCTGAGATGCCGACACTCCTGGAAGGTGGCCTGAGGGAGCGCCGGGCGCAGCGCCAGAAGCTGATCACGGACCTGATCGTCGAAGAGACGATGCGGACGCAGACCCAGATTCAGGAGGCGCTGCTCGAGAAGCTGGGCATCATGGCGACGCAGTCGAGCATCAGCCGCGACCTGAGAGACCTCGGGGTCCGGCGGGTGAAAGGGACGTACGTCCTGAGCCCCGGCGGCCGGGAGGACGCCTGGGATTTCGCGTCCGTGCTCGGGCTGGTGGAAGCGGCCACGCGGTCCGGGCCCTATAACACGGTGGTCCAGACAGCCCCGGATGCCGCCCGGCTCGTCGCCCGAGCGATCCAGGAGGAAGGTTGGGAAGAAATCCTGGGCATCGTGGCCGGCGACGACACGCTCTTCGTCGCCACCCGGACGGAAGAGGATCAGAACAGCCTCTTCGAGCGCTTCAAAAAGTATCTGAAGGGCTGACCGCCGAGAGCGGCCGGCTCCGTGCTCTTTGACAAACGACTCAACAGGGCCCGAGGGGGTGGCGTCCCTCGGCTCTGTCCTACCTTATTCCTGGGGCCGGCCCTGGGCACGGCCGGCCCCTGTCTTTCTCATTTCGCCGGTCCTGAGCGATGCTCAGGGCGCCCAGGCGATCCCGCAGGCGCCGATCTTCTCGCTGCCATCAGCGCACGTGTAGGTACAGCATTCGTAGTAGCCATCGTAGGTATAACCCGAGAACGTGCATCCCATGAAGCTGCGGAGGCAGTTGATGGCATTCGCGGGCTGTGCCGTGATGTTGAGCGACACAAAGACGGCCGCCAGGGTCAGTGCGAGCTTGAGCAGTCTTTTCATGAGCCTTCCTTTCTGAGTGACCGTGGTTGCGAACAGGCGGGATGGACATGCCACCCCGCTCTTCCCTATACCTGCTATGCGCGACCCACGGCGTCAGTCCGTCACCTGGTTCTATGCGGGACCGCGGCGTCGGCCGCGCTCCGCCCGCCAGGGTACTGCGGGGGCTCTCTCCTCTCTTGTCATCAGATAGTCGTTGGGGCGAGCCCGAATTCGACGCCCGCCCCGCCGCCGCCGGCAGACCGCGACGCCGCTGCTCGTGCGGGACGTGCTCCGGTTTTTGAACCGGCTGGAATGGGAGCCTCGGTTGCGGTTTGGGGGGTGAGGGCTCTTCCCTGACATAGAATCCGGAGCCGTGCTCCTGCTCCTGATCGCTCTGTACGTCGCGATCTTCGGATTGATCGTCGGCAGCTATCTGAACGTGGTGGTCTACCGCCTGCCGCTCGGGTTGTCGACGGTCTACCCGCGCTCGCGGTGCCCCGGGTGCGGCAGCCTGATCCGGGCGCGCGACAACGTGCCGGTGCTCTCGTTCCTGCTGCTGCGCGGGCGCTGCCGCACGTGCGGCACGCCGATCTCCTGGCGCTATCCGCTCGTCGAGGCGACCACCGGGGCGCTGTTCGTGGCCTGTCTGCTGCGCTTCGGCCTGACTCCCCAGGCGGCGACGGCCGTCCTCTTCTCCTGCCTGATGCTGGTCCTCGCGCTGATCGACTACGACCACATGATCCTGCCGGACCGGATCACCCTGCCGGGCGTCGCCGTGGGAATCGCGACGCAGCTCGTTGCGCCGCTCGCCGGTTTATGGCCGGCGGTGCTCGGCGCGCTCCTCGGCGCGGGCATCCTGCTGGCGGTCTGGGGTCTCTGGCTGCTGGTCCGCCGCGAGGAGGGGATGGGGCTCGGCGACGTCAAGATGCTGGCGCTGGCCGGCGCCTTCCTCGGCTGGCCGGGCGTGCTGGTCACCCTCTTCTTCGGCGCGCTCTCGGGCTCGATCGTGGGGATCGCCCTGATGCGCCGGGGGAGCGTCGACATGCGCTCGAAGCTGCCGTTCGGCGTCTTCCTCGCCCTCGGCGGGCT
>DATFPH010000041.1:0-5488 GCA_035264905.1 Thermoanaerobaculia bacterium | reverse complement strand
AGCATCACCGGCAGCGCGGACGCGCTCGCGGCGGTGGGCATCTTCGCTCCGGCGGTGACCCTGGAGCAGGTGCAGAAGGCGATCGACGCCGTGGGGGTCGCCTACTATTCGCCGATCTTCGTCAGCCCGGAGCTCGGACACCTCATCCACTTCGCCCAGGAGCTGGCGGTCCACGAGGTCGGGGTGAGCACCCCCTTCCATCTCCTCGCTCCGGTGTTCACTCCAATCCCCATCCAGTACCGGATGTTCGGGCTCAACAACCCGGTCCAGTTCGAGATGATGACCGAGCTGTTCCGCGGTCTCGGGTTCCGCAACGGTCTGATCCTGCGCGGCTTCGAGGGGCTGGACGAGGCGTCGATCACCTCGCCGACCCGCGTGCGCGGTTTCCGCGCCGGCGAGGATCTCGATTTCGTGCTGCTGCCCGAGGAAGTCGGTCTGAAGCGGACGCCGCTGGAGGAGGTCCTGCCGGTGGACGCCGAATCGAACTACCGGGACTTCCTGCGTATCGCCCATGGGCTCGAGACCGGGCCCAAGCGCGACATGGTGGCGCTCAACGCGGGTCTCGCGCTCTGGATCTCCGAGCAGGCGCCGTCGATCGAAGCGGGAATCCGGATCGCCATGGAGCGGCTGGCGAGCGGCGAGGCCGCCGAGAAGCTCACCCGTGTCGTCGAGCTGACCGGATCGCCGGAGGTGCTCCGGCAGGCGCGCGAGAAGTATCTGACTTCTCCCTGAAAGGCGGCATGGACATCCGCCGCGAGATCCTGCGCAACGTCATCCTCTGTCAGGCACTCGAGCCGTTGGCGCAAAAACCCGGGCTCCTCAGCCGTCAGGACGGGGCGGCCGGGGCGAAGCTGGAATTGTTCATCGTCGCGGGCGTCAACAGCTCGTGGCCCTTCTACGACCTGGCCGACCGCATCCTCAGGCACGGCGGCCAGCCGGACTGCCTCTACGATCTGGCGTACGAGGCGCTGTCGGCGAGCGGGCGCAACCGCCTGGGCGGCACGGTCAACTACGGCCAGATCCTTTTGCTGATCCCGCTGGTCACGGCGCAGGTCCTCGAATATCTCGACAAGGGAACCTATGAAAATGTAGAGGCACTGCTGGCGCGGACCGGGGACGTCCTGCACAACACAACGGAAAAGGACGTCGAGTACGTGGAGAAGTTCATCCAGCTCGGTTATGAGTTGTCAGCCCGGCAGCGCGAGCGGACCGGCAGTGCTCCGAAGGCTTCCGGCCCCGCGGTCCTCCAGGGAAAATACGCCAACGTCTGGGAAGCGGCCCGCGACCGCCAGCAGATCTATATCGTGCGCGAGTTCTTCCAGGGGTACCCCAATTGTCTCCAGGTCTATCGCTATCTGCTGCACAACCTGGACGAGGGGCTCCTGCACGGCAGCGAGATGATGTACCGGGTGCTCCTCACCGAGATCCAACGCGCCGACGCCGTGGTGGACATCATCGTGGCCGGGTTGTACCTGGTGCTCACCAGCCACCCGGAGAGCGTGCTGTTTCCGTAACGTACTCCAGCCACACATACTCCCCCACCCGCTCCACTCCCTCCAGCCGCAGCTTCACCGGATCGCCGGGACCTTCGAAGAGATTCACCGCGCCGGCGTCCAGCACGGCCGGGAGGAGGATCAGGTGGATGCGCTCGACCAGTCCGGCGGTGAGGAGGGCGCGGTTGAGCACGCCTCCGCCCTCGCAGACCACCGAGCCGATTCCCCGCGCCTCCAGACCCGCCAGGAACGCCGCCAGGTCGATCCGGTCGCGGCCGGCGGCGACCGCCTCCACCCCGCGCTCCGCCAGGAAGTCCAGATAGTTCCGCGGTGTCTCCTCGCAGACCCCGACCAGCGTCCTCGCCGAGCCGTCGAACAGGCGAGAGTCACGGGCGATCCTGCCGGTCCGGTCGAGGGTGGCGCGCACACAGGAGTACCCCGGCGCGGCATGGGAGGTGAGCGTCGGATCGACCACCCGCACCGTTTCCGTCCCCACCAGGACGGCCTCGTAGCGGCGGCGGACTGTGCCCTTGTGCTCCAACACCTCCCGGGGCGTCCCGAGAAAGCCGGCGAGCTCGTGGGCATCACGCCCACGCTCATAGGTGATGGCGCCGTTGACGGAGACGGCGCTGAGGAGCGCTACGCGCATCGGGCGAAGTAGCGGCGGGCCTCTTCCAGGTCGGCCGGCGTGTCGATCTCGAAGATCGGGGCGGCGTACTCGCGGAAATAGAGCCTCTCTCCCCGCTCGAGGGCCCGCTGCAGGAAGTTGGTCCGCGGGTCCTCCCAGCCGCCCGGCAGCCAAGGCGCGACGCGCGCCGATTGGACCACGAAGTCCGGGATGCTGAGATCGAAAGTCCCTCCGCGGACCACCGTTACGGCCGGCTCCGGCGTCAGCTCCAGCTTGGCCTTGAAACGGTCCGTCCGGCAGTAGATGAGCGAACAGAAGCTGTCGGAGGCGAGCTGAAGCTCGACCAGCTCCTTGAGCGGCGCCGGATCGGTGAACAGCATGTCCGCGCCCACCCAGCAGAGCGGCTCCGATGGGAGACGGCGGCAGGCGTTGGCGAGGGTCACCAGGATGTGGGGCGTCTCCTCGACCAGCACGTCCACCCCCGGACGCCGGAAGTCGGCGACAAATTCGGGACGGGTGACGACGACCGGCTCCAGCCCGATGAAGCCCGCCAAGTCGACCAGCCGGTCGAACAACGAAACGCCTCCAACGTCCAGCAGCGACTTGGGCCGGCGGCCGCTCTCCTGCCGCAACCGGCTCCCGAGGCCCGCCGCGAGGATGACCAATTTCATGGTGGCGCATTCTAGCATATTGGATTGAAGCAAGTCCGACATTGCGCCGAAATCGATCTCTCCGCGGGTGCATTAGAATGAGGGATGGAAATGCTGGACACCTATCGGCCCGTCGAGACCCCGGAGGGGGTGGAGATCGGGTTGCGCGTGGCGGGGCCGGTGCCCCGGCTGCTCGCCGCCGCGATCGACCTCGCCATCCGCGTGGGGGTTTATTTCGTCCTTCTCATCCCCGCCAGCCTGCTCGGGGACGGAGGGGTGGGCCTGCTCCTGCTCTCGATGTTCCTCCTCGAGTGGTTCTATCCCGTGCTCTACGAGGTCCGGCGCGGCGGCGCCACGCCGGGCAAGAAGCGGCTGGGCCTCCTCGTCCTCCACAACGACGGCACGCCCGTGGGATGGATGGCGTCGATCGTGCGCAATCTCGTCCGCTTCGCCGACTTCCTGCCGGCGGCCTACGGCTTCGGGATCGCCGCGATGCTCGTCGACCGCGACTTCCGGCGGCTGGGCGATCTGGCGGCCGGCACGGTGGTGGTCCACCGCGAGACCGAAATAGCGGCTGGCTATCGGGTGCCGGCCGGGCCGCCGGTGCGGCCGCCGGTGCCGCTGGACTTGGACGAGCAGCGGGCGGTGCTCGATTTCGCCGAGCGGCTGGGGACCTGGTCGGAAGCGCGCTCGGCAGAGCTGGCCGGCCTCGCCGCGCCGCTGACCGGCGTTCCAGCGGGCGCAGGCGGGACGGAGGGCGTCAAGAACCTGCTCGGATTCGCCAACTGGCTGTTGGGGCGTCGCTGAGTGAGCCGCGAGATCTTCGTGAAGAGCCATGAGCTCCAGTGGCAAGCCCTGGAGGCCAGCCTGGAGCGCCTGGAGACAGGCCGGGGGGGCCAGCCGGCGCCCGATTTTCCCGAACTCTACCGGCAGGTCTGCCACCACCTCGCCCTGGCGCGCCACCGCCGCTATGGAGCCGACCTGGAGCTGCGGCTCAACCGGCTGGTGCTGCGCGGCCACCAGCAGCTCTACCGATCGCGTTCCGGCGACCTGGCGGCGGCCTTCCGCTTCGCCACCTCCGGCTTCCCCCGGCTGGTGCGCTCCGAAGCGAAGCTCGTCCTGCTCTCCCTGCTCCTCTTCGCCGGCCCGCTGATCGCCATGCTCCTCGCCGTGCCCTGGCGGCCGGAGCTCGCCCTGTCCGTCCTCCCCTCGGCGACGGTGGAAGAGATGGGACAGCAATACGCTCCGAACGGCTCTCTGGAGGCCGGACGGCCGGTCGACAGCGACGTGCTGATGTTCGGCTTCTACATCTACAACAACGTCGGCATCGCCTTCCGGACCTTCGCCGGCGGCATCCTCGGCGGGCTCGGCTCGATCTTCTTCCTGGTCTACAACGGCCTGGCGATCGGCGCGGTCGCCGGCCACATCGACTTCATGGGCTACCAGGGGAGCTTCTATCCGTTCGCCATCGGCCACGGCGCCTTCGAGCTGACGGCGATCGTCCTGGCCGGCGCGGCGGGGCTGCGGCTGGGCTTCGCGCTTCTCGCGCCCGGACGCCTGTCGCGCGGCCAGGCCCTGGTCGCCGCCGGCCGGCGCGCCACCGGCATGGTCTACGGCGTCGCCGGCATGCTCACCATCGCCGCGTTCCTGGAGGCGTTCTGGTCCCCCTCGGAGGCGCCGGCCCAGGTCAAGCTGATCGTCGGCGGCCTGCTCTGGCTCTACGTCCTCTTCTACTTCCTGGTCGCCGGGCGGTCGCATGGATCTTGAGCGGGTCGCCGCGGTGATCCGTCCCCGCAGTCCCTGGGAGGCGGTGGATCTGGGGTTCGGCATGGTCCGCGCCTGGTGGAAGCCGGTCTGGGCGGCCTGGCTCGCCACCGTGGCTCCCGCCTGGTGGCTGGTCTTCGGCCTCACCTGGCTGCTGACCCAGGAGCCGATCCTGGCCTTCGTCGCCGTCTGGTGGGTGCGGCCGCTGTTCGACCGGATCCCGCTCTACGTGGTGAGCCGCCGCCTGTTCAGCTCCTCGACCTCGGTCCGCAGCGACCTGGGCCGTCTCTGGACGCGTAACCTCTGGGCGGCTCTCACCCTGCAACGGCTCGATCCGGCGCGGTCGTTCGACCTGCCGGTCTGGGAGCTGGAGGGGCTGCGCGGCGCCGAGCGGAAGGCGCGGACCGCGCTGCTGCAGCGGATCGGCCGGCAGAACGCCGTCTGGCTGACCTTCGCCTGCAGCCTGCTCGAAGGCTTCACCATGGTGGCGTTCATCGAGCTGGTGTCGCTCCTCACCCCCTCGTCGGGATGGAGCGAGGCCGCCGAGCTGACCGGCGTGGCGGCGAGCACCGGCGAGCCGACCGCGGCCTTCTGGTGGTGGATGGCCGCCGTGTACTTCCTCGCCCTGACCGCCATCGAGCCGTTCTACGTGGCCGCCGGCTTCTCGCTCTACCTCAGCCGCCGCATCCACCTGGAGGGCTGGGACGTCGAGATCGCCTTCCGCCGCCTCGCCGCGCGCTTGACCGGCGGCGAGCCCCTCCGCCGCAAGGCGGGGAAGGCGGCGGCCGTGCTCCTCCTGTTTTTCCTCGCTTTTCACCCCTCTCCCGCTCGCGCGGGAGCTCCTCGCCAGGGGTTGAAACCCCTGGCTACCGAACACCAACAATCGTCCCCAAGGGGACGACGCCCCCGTCCGCCCCTTCAGTGGGCGGTTTTTCTTCTAGGTAGCCAGGGGT
>DATFPH010000040.1:0-3784 GCA_035264905.1 Thermoanaerobaculia bacterium | reverse complement strand
GCGATCAGCGGCCAGAAGAGCTCCCAGACCGACACGTCGAAGCCGAACGGGGTCTTCTGGAGCACGCGGTCGTCCGGCGTCAGGCCATAGGCCTCCTGCATCCAGAGGAGGCGGTTGACGATCCCCTTGTGCGGGATCATCACCCCCTTGGGCGTGCCGGTGGAGCCGGAGGTGTAGATGACGTAGGCGAGGTTGTCCTCTGCCACACGCACTCCCGCCACGCCCGGGAGAGGGGGAGGCAGGGAGGTCGAGTCGAGGACGACCGAGATTCCGGCGCTTTCGACGACCGCCTTCAACCGCTCCGCCGGTAGCGTCGGATCGAGCGGCACGTAGGCGGCTCCCGCTTCGAGGATGCCGAGGAGCGCGACGATCATCTCCAGCGAGCGCTCCATCAGCACGCCGACCGGCGCGTCGGGCCGCACGCCGCGATCGATCAGCTCGCGGGCGAGGCCCCGGGCGCGGGCCAGCAGGCCGGCGTAGGTCAGCTCCTCGCCTTCGAAGCTCGCCGCAACGGCGTTGGGCGTCCGCGCCGCCTGGGCGGCGATCAGCTCGTGGAGACAGAGGCCCGTCGGATACCGCGCGGCCGTGTCGTTCCACTCCAGCACGGCCTGCTGGCGCTCGGCTGGCAGCAGCAGCGGCAGGTCCGCCAGCGGCCGGTCCGGCGCCTCGGCCACCGCCTCCAGGAGGACGCCGTAGTGCGCGAGCAGCCGGTGCGCCGTCGCCGCGTCCCAGAGGTCGGTGCTGTACTCCAGGAGCGCGTCGACCTCGCCGCCCCAGTCGCGCACGTGGAGGCTGAAGTCGAGGTTGGAGGTCCGGCTCTCCGGGTCCTCGGTGCGCAGCGCGAGGCCGGGCAGCTCCATCTCGCGCACGAGCGTGGTGTGGTAGGCGAAGATCACCTGGAACAAGGGGTTGCGCCCCAGGCTCCGCTCCGGCCGCAGGTCCTCGACGACGCGCTCGAAGGGGAGCGCCTGGTGGTCGAACGCCTCCAGAACGGTCCGCCCCAGTCGGTCGACGAGCCCGCGGAAGCTCGGCTCCCCCGACAGGTCGGCGCGCAGCACCACGGTGTTCAGGAAGAGGCCGACGAGCTCCTCCAGCTCCCGGCGGTGGCGGCCGGTGACCGGAGTGCCGACCAGGACGTCCGACTGGCCCGTGGTGCGCTGGAGCACGGCGTCGAGCGCGCCGAGGAGCACGGTGAACAGGGTGACCCCTTCGCTCCGCGCCAGCGCGGCGAGCCCCGCGGTGAGCCGCGGGGAGAGCCCTGGCCAGGTGAGGGAGGCGCCGCGGAAGCGCTGCACGGGCGGTCGCGGCCGGTCCGTGGGGAGGTCGAGCCCCGCCGGAGCGCCGGCGAGCTGCCGCCGCCAGTACGCGAGATCGGTCTCCAGGCTCTCCGCCGCCGTCTCGTGCTGCCAGAACGCGTAATCGGCGTAGCGGATCGGCAGCGGCGGGAGCGGCGAGGCCTCGCCGCGCACGAGCGCGCGGTAGAACGTCCCCAGCTCGTTGAGCAGGATCCCCTGCGACACCGCGTCGAACACGATGTGGTGGGAGGTGAGGACGAGGACGTGCGTTTCGGCCGCGAGGCGCACCAGGAAGCCGCGCACCAGCGGCCCCTCGCCGAGGTCGAACGGGCGCTCCGCCTCCCCGGCCGCCTGCCGCGCCTTCTCGGCCTCCCGGCGCTCCGCCGGCAGCGCGGCCAGGTCGATCAGCGGCACCCGGAGCTCCACGCGCAGGACGATCTCCTGGACCGGCCCGCCCGGCCCGGTCCGGAACACGGTGCGCAGGCTCTCGTGGCGGTCGACGCAGAGCTGGAGAGCCCGCGTGAGGGCGCCGGGGTCGAGATCGCCGGTGAGCCGCACCTGCGCGCGCACGTTGTAGGCCGTGGCCGCCGGATCGAGCTGGTGCAGGAACCAGAGCTGCTCCTGGAGGAATGCAAGGGGAGCCGTCCCAATGTCCGCAGGGCCCGCACGGCGCGGGATCGACGGCGCGGCCGTCTCTCCGGTCCGCTGCGCGAGGGCCTCGGCCACCGCGTCGCG
This sequence comes from Thermoanaerobaculia bacterium, assembly GCA_035264905.1. Classification (GTDB taxonomy): domain Bacteria; phylum Acidobacteriota; class Thermoanaerobaculia; order Multivoradales; family UBA5704; genus UBA5704. The sequence goes on along the minus strand of DATFPH010000040.1, from coordinate 1,754 downwards.
CAGGCCGGGGACGGTCGGCCGCTCGAACAGGGCGCGCACCGGCAGGTCCACGGCGAACGCCTCGCGCAGGCGCGCCATCACCCGGAGGGCGATCAGCGAATCGCCGCCCAAGTCGAAGAAGCGGTCGCGCGGGCCGATCCGCTCGACCCCCAGCACCTCGCGCCAGATGGCGGCGATGCGGTGCGCGGCCGGATCGTCCCCCAGCCCGGCGTCCGCCTCCGCGGCGGGAGCGGTCCGCTCCACGTGGAAGCCCGCCTGCCGGAGCCGCTCGGCCAGCGCCGAGCCGGCGCTCCCGCCGTCGAGCCGCACCAGCCAGCCGCCGGACGCGGCGGAGACGGGCAGCGGGCGCAGCGACGGCAGGTGGAGCCACTCCGCGGGATCGGGCGACGCCCCGGGCAGCGGCTCGCGCTCCCCGAAGCCCTTCACGCTCCGCGGCGGCTCGATCCAGTGGCGGCGGCGCTCGAACGGATAGGTCGGCAACGGCACGCGGCGGCGGCGCTCGCCCTGGTGGAACGCCTGCCAGTCGACCGGCACCCCCGCCACCCAGAGCCGGCCGAGGCTCGCCAGGGTCGGCTGCAGGTCGGGCCGGCTCTCGTCGCGGTGCCGCAGGCTGGTCAGCACGACGTGCCGGCCGGTCTTGCGGGACGACCGGCGGGCGAGGGTCGCGAGCGCCTGGCCGGGGCCGACCTCCAGGAGGACCCGGTCGGGATCGGCGAGCAGCAGGTCGAGCCCCTCCGAGAACCGCACGGCCTCGCACATGTGGCGCGCCCAGTAGCCGGGGTCGCGCGCCTCGTCCGCGGTGATCCACCGCCCGGTCAGGTTCGAGACGTAGGGGATGGACGGCGCGCCGAGAGCCACTTTCCCGGCCGCCGCGGTCAGCTCGGCCGCGGCTGGCTGGAGCATGGCCGAATGGAAAGCGTGCGTCGCCGCGACCGGCACCGCCGGGATCTCGCGCCCGGCGAGCCGCCGCTCGAGCTCCGCGACCGCCGCGGGCTCGCCCGAGACCACGCACTCGTCCGGCCCGTTCGCGGCGGCGAGCGAGAGCCCGGGGCCGAGGAGCGGCAGCAGCTCGGCCTCGGGGAGCGCCACGGCGAGCATCCGGCCGCGCGGCAGGCGCTCGATGAGCTGCGCGCGCAGGCCGACCAGCGCCACGGCGTCCTCCAGCGACAGCACGCCCGCGACGCAGGCCGCGACGTACTCCCCCAGGCTGTAGCCGAGGAGGGCCTGCGGCCGGATGCCCCACGACATCCAGAGCCGGGCGAGCGCGTGCTCGACGGCGAAGACGGCCGGCTGCGCGACGCTCGTCCGCGTCAGCACCGCCACGCCGGGGTCCTCCTCCGCGCCGCCGCGCCGCAGCAGCCGCCGCAGGTCCATCCCTTGCGGACGCTTCTCGTCCCCCTCGCTCCGCGGTGGATAGAGGATCTCGCGGACGTCGGCGCCGAGGATCGGCCGCAGCAGCTCGGCGCAGCGGTCGAGCTCGCGGCGGAAGACCTCCTCGCTGCGGTAGAGGTCCGCGGCCATCCCGGGGTAGTGCTCCCCCACGCCGGGGAAAAGGAAGGCGACCGGCCGCTCCCCTTCGTCGGCCAGCCCGCGTGCCACGCGGTCCGGATCGTTGGCGCCCAGCAGAGCGATCGCCTCGTCCACGCTCGCGGCCAGCACGGCCTGGCGGTGCGCGAAGGCGCGCCGGCCGACCTGGGTGGTGTAGGCCACGTCCGTCAGGTCCGCTTCGGGATGCAGCTCCAGGTGCAGGCGCA
>DATFPH010000039.1:0-3363 GCA_035264905.1 Thermoanaerobaculia bacterium | reverse complement strand
CGAACAGGTCCGTGTTGTAGCTCAGCGACCCGAAGACCTGGCCGCCCTCTTCCATCAGGCCGAGGCTGAGGTCGAACTTCGCGACCTCCACCTCGGCGCCCAGCGGAGAGAGCCGCAGGCCCGGCAGGTCGAGGGCGCGCCGCGGCACGTTTTGCAGCACGAAGAGGACCTGGAACAGCGGCGAGTTGCTCAGGCTGCGCTCCGGCGCCAGCTCCTCGACCAGCCGTTCGAAGGGGATCTCCTGGTGCTCGTGCGCCTCCAGGGACGCCTGCCGTACCCGGCCGAGCAGCTCCTGGAAGCTCGGGCCGCCCGACAGATCGCCGCGCAACACCAGCGTGTTGACGAAGAAGCCGATCAGTTTTTCCGTCTCCTCCCGGTTGCGGCCGGCGATCGGCGTGCCGACCGCGAGGTCCTCGCTGCCGGCATAGCGGCCGAGCAGCGCCTGCCAGCCGGCCAGGAGGGTCATGAACGGCGTGGCGCCCTCGCGCCGGCCCAGCGCCGACAGACGCGCCGACAGCTCCGGGCTCAGCGCCACGGCCTGGGCCGCTCCGCGGTGGGTCTGCACCGCCGGCCGCGGCCGGTCCGTGGGCAGCTCCAGCCGCGGCGGCAGACCCGCCAGCCGGCCGCGCCAGTACCCCAGCTCCGCCTCCAGGACCTCGCCCGAGAGCCAGCTCCGCTGCCACTCGGCGTAGTCGGCGTACTGCACCGGCAGCTCCGGCAGCGGCGAGGGACCATCCTCCAGGCCCTCATCCAGGAACGCGGCGTAGAGCGCCCCGATCTCCTCGACCAGGACGCTCCGCGACCAGCCGTCGCTGACGATGTGGTGGAGCGTCAGGAGAGCCGCATGCTCTTCCGCGTCCAGGCGCAGCAGCGCGGCCCGCAGCAACGGCCCCTGCGCCAGATCGAACGGCCGCAGCGCCTCCTCGCCGATCCGCCGCGACGCCTCGGCTTCGCGCAGCGCCTGCGGCAGACCCGCGAGGTCCACCACTGGCAGGGAGAGCGCGCCGGCCGCGGCGATGACCTGCACCGGCTCGCCGTCCACCTCGCCGAACGTCGTGCGCAACGCCTCGTGGCGCCGCATCACCTCGCTCAGAGCGCGCGCCAGCACGTCCACCCGCAACCGGCCCTCGACCCGCAAGGCCACGGGGATGTTGTAGGCCGGGCTGTCCGGCTCCAGGCGGTCGAGGAACCAGAGCCGCTGCTGGGCGAAGGACAGCCGCAGGGCGCCCGTGCGCGGCACCGGCACGATCGCCGGCGCCAGCGCGCCCCAGCCCGCCCGGCGCGCCTGCTCGATGCGCCCGGCGAGCTCGGCGATGGTCGGGGCCTCGAACAGGTCGCGCAGCGGCAGCTCGACCGCGAAGGCGCGCCGGATGCGCGAGATCACCTGGGTGGCCAGCAGGGAGTGGCCGCCCAGAGCGAAGAAGCTCTGGTCGACACCCAGCCGGTCGATCCCGAGCACCTCGCCCCAGATCGCGGCCAGCACCTCCTCCGCCGGCGTGCGCGGGGCGAGCAGCTCGGCCGACTCCGCCGCCTGAGCCTCGGGCTCCGGCAGGGCCTTGCGGTCGATCTTGCCGTTCGGCGTCAGCGGCAGCGACTCCAGCACCACGATCGCCGGCGGCACCATGTACTCCGGCAGACGCGCGAGCAGGCCGCGGCGCAGCTCCAGGGGGTCGAGCGCCTCTCCCACCACCCAGGCGACCAGGCGCCGCTGGCCACCGGCGTCGGGCCGGGCGAGGACCACCGCCTCCCGCACGCCCGGTAGACCGCGCAGCACCGCCTCCACCTCGCCGGGCTCCACCCGGAAGCCGCGGATCTTTACCTGGTCGTCCGTGCGGCCGAGGAACTCCACCCGGCCGTCCGCCAGCCGCCGGGCGAGGTCGCCCGTGCGGTAGAGGCGGCCGCCGAGGTGAAGATCGGTCGGATCGGTCGGATCAGACGGATCGACCGGATTCCAGAACGGATCGGGCACGAACCGCTCCGCGGTCAGCTCGGGGCGGCCCAGGTAGCCGCGGCCCACTCCGGCTCCGCCGACCACCAGCTCGCCGGCTACGCCTACGGGCACCGGCGTGAGACGGCGGTCCACCACGTAGATCCGCGAGCCCGGCAGGGGGCGGCCCAGGGGCACGGCGCCGGTCTGGCCCGCGACGGGCTCGGCCGGCAGGGTCAGCACGCCCACGGTGGTCTCGGTGGGGCCGTAGTGGTTGAGCACCCGGCAGCCCGGAGCCAGCTCCCGCACCTGCCGCACCAGCGACCAGTCGGAGGCCTCGCCGCCCAGGACCAGCAGGCGCCGCGGCAGCACCGCCGCCGGATCGGCTCCGCTCAGCAGGGCCTTCAGGTGCGACGGCACGATCTTCAGGCAGTCGACGCCCCAGCGGCGGACGTACGCGCCCAGGGCGTCGGGGTCTCCCAGCCGTGCCTCGGAGATCACGTGCAGACAGCCGCCGCCGCACAGCGCCGGGAACACCGACGTGTTGCCCAGGTCCGCGGCGAAGCTGGAGACCGTGGCGAAGCTCGATCCCGCGGGCAGGCGCAGCCGCTCCATTGCGCCCAGCACGTAGTTGGCGAGCTGCCGGTGGCCGATGGCGACCCCCTTGGGGCGGCCCGTTGAGCCGGAGGTGAACAGCACGTAGGCCAGGCTCCCCGGCGTGCTCCGCGGCGCGGGTTGCCAGCTCTCCTCCGTAGGCTGGAGATCGTCGAGGAAGACGCGCTCCAGGGCCGGAGCTGAGGCCGGCAGCAGATCGCGCAGCCCCTCCTCCAGCACCAGAACCCGCGCGCCCACCTCCTCCAGCAGCAGGGCCAGCCGCTCGCCCGGGAGCTTCGGGTCGAGGGGGACGTAGGCCCCGCCCGCCTTGAGCACGCCGAGGAGGGCCACCACCACCTCGGCCGAGCGCGACAGCAGCAGGGCCACCCGCGAATCCGGCCCCACGCCCAGCCGGCGCAGACGCCGCGCCAGACGCTCGGCCCGGCGGTCGAGCTCGCCGTAGCGGATCTGCTCGTCCTCGTAGACCAGGGCCACCGCCTCCGGATGGGCCGCCGCCTGGCGCTCGAACAGCTCGTGGACGAGCACCTCCCCCTGCACGCCCGCCCCGGTGTCGTTCCACTCCCACAGCAGCTGGCTCCGCTCGCCGTCGCTCAGCAGGCTCGCCCCGGAGACGCTCCGCTCCGGCTCCTGGCACAGGCCGGCGAGAAGCGTCGCGAAATGGCCCAGCAGGCGGTCCGCCGTGGCGGCGTCGAACAGGTCCGTGTTGTAGCTCAGACCGCCGACGACCTGCCCGCCTTCCTCGATCAGGCTCAGGCTGAGGTCGAACTTGGCGGTCTCGATCGCGGCGCCCAGCGGCGACAGCCGCACGCCCGGCAGATCGA
>DATFPH010000038.1:0-40626 GCA_035264905.1 Thermoanaerobaculia bacterium | reverse complement strand
GGACCCCAGGTGGCGCGCGGCTATCTCGGCTGTCCCGACCTGACCGCCGACCGCTTCCGCCCGGACCCCTTCGCCCCGGAGCCCGGCGCGCGCCTCTACCGCACCGGTGACCTCGGCCGCTGGCTCCCTGACGGGCGGATCGACCTGCTCGGCCGCGCCGACCGCCAGATCAAGCTGCGCGGCATCCGCATCGAGATCGGAGAGATCGAAGCGAGCCTGGCCGCGCATCCGGCGGTGCGCGAGGCCGCGGTCGACCTCCGTGAGACCGGAGGCGGCCCACTGCTCGCCGCCTGGGTGGTGCCCGCCGGCCCCGCGGCGCCGGACGTCCCCGAGCTGCGCCGCTGGCTCCGCGAGCGTCTGCCCGAGGCGATGATCCCGGCATCGTTCACCGTGCTGGAGGCCCTGCCGCGGATGGTCAGCGGCAAGCTCGACCGCCGCGCCCTGACCGCCCCCATCCGCGCGGGAGAGGGGCGCTCCGTGCCACCTCGCGACGCGGTCGAGCTCCGGCTCGCCGAGCTGTTCGCCGAGGTGCTCGGCACCGCGGAGCTGGGCGTGCGCGACAGCTTCTTCGACCTCGGCGGCCACTCGCTCGCCGCCGTCCGCCTGGCGAGCCGCGTCCGCGAGGTCTTCGGCGTCGCGCTGCCCGTGGCCGCCCTCTTCGAGGCTCCGACAGTTGAAGCGCTCGCCCGGCGTCTGCGCGAAGGAGGACAGAGCGCCGTGGGGCCCCTGGTCCCGCTGCGTTCCTTCGGCGACCGCGAGCCCCTGTTCCTCCTCCCTGGCGGGGGCGGCGGCGTCTTCGCCTATCTCGACCTCGTCCGCCGCCTGAAAGCCGGCCGGCCGGTCTACGGGCTGCAAGCTCCGGGGCTCGAACCGGGGGAGGAGCCGCTGCGCGACGTGGGGGAGCTGGCCGAGCTCTTCCTGGAGGAGATCCGCCGTGTCCAGCCGCGAGGCCCCTGGCACCTGGCCGGGTGGTCTTTCGGCGGCCTCCTCGCGTTCGAGATCGCGCGCCGTCTGCGCGCCCAGGGAGAGGAAATCGCGCAGCTCGCCCTGGTCGATCCGACCGATCCGACGGATCTGTCCGATCCGACCGATCTTTCCGGTCTCAGCGACGCCGCCCTTCGCGCCGCCTTCTCGCGTGAGCTCGATCTGCTGTACGGGGCCGGCGATCTCGCTCCCGCGGAGCTGCGCCGCCGCTTCGAGGTCTTCCGGGCGAGCGCCGACGCCGCCCGCGCCTTCCGGCCCGGCCCCTACGACGGCCCGCTCGATCTCTTCGAGGCTGCCGAGCGCCCGAAGCCGGCCGCCATCTGGCGGCGCCTGGCCCGGCGGACCGCCGTCCTTCCCGGGGATCACTACAGCCTGCTCGCTCCGCCCGCGGTCGATGCGCTGGCGGAGGCGTTGAGCGGCTGGTAGTCTCCCCAGCTAATGACCCGCACCCGATCGATCTCACTCCTCGCCCTGCTCTGCGCCCTCGTCTCCGGTTTTGGGATAACCGAAGCAGCCGACCCCGCGCCGCGCCTGACCCCGGAGATCCTGAACGGCCTGCCGTTCCGGCTGGTCGGCCCACCCAACCCGTCCGGCCGCGTCTGGCAGGTGGCGGGCGTGGCGGACCCCAGCGGCCGGCCCTCCACCACGTTCTACGTCTGCACCGCGGGCGGCGGCGTGTGGAAGACGGTCAACAACGGCACCACCCTGGAGCCGCTGCTCGACGATGCGCCCGTGGCGTCCTGCGGCGCGGTGGCCGTGGCACCGTCCGACCCGCGGCAGGTCTGGGTGGGTACCGGCGAACCGGCCTCGGTCCGCTCCAACTCGCAGGGGCGCGGCGTCCTCAAATCCCTGGACGGCGGCTCGACCTGGATCTCCATGGGGCTCACGGACAGCGAGGAGATCGGCGCCATCGTCGTCCACCCGCGCGATCCGAACGTCGTCTGGGCCGCGGCTCTCGGCCATCTCTGGGGAAAGAACGAGGAGCGCGGCGTCTTCAAGACGACCGACGGCGGCGCCGCCTGGACGAAGGTCCTCTACGTCGACGACGCCTCCGGCGCCCTCGACCTCGCGATCGATCCGCGCAATCCGGACGTCCTCTACGCCTCGACCTGGCACCGCTACCGGTTCGGCGCCGGCGACATGCTGGAGAACGGGCCGGGCAGCGGCCTGTGGAAGACGACCGACGGCGGCGCCCACTGGCGGAAGCTCACGAAGGGCCTGCCCACGGAGTCCGTCGGCAAGATCGAGGTGGAGGTCGCGCCGAGCCGGCCCGACGTGGTCTACGCCGCGATCCTCACCGGCCAGCCGGCGGGCCGCGACAAGCGGAGCGTCGAGACGGGGGGCGTCTTCCGCTCCGACGACGCGGGAGAGACCTGGCGGCGGGTCAACGAGAAGATGACCAGCTACTTCTACGACCACATCCGGGTCGATCCACGGAACCCCGACCGGGTCTGGCTGCCCGTCTTCGAGCTCTGGCGCTCGGACGACGGCGGGCGCACCTTCGAGAAGCACAACATGCGGCACGTCCACAACGACCTGCACGCGCTGTGGATCGACCCGGGGGACCCGGACCACATGGTGCTCGGCGGCGACGGGGGCGTGAATTCCACCTTCGACGGCGGCGCCACCTGGATGCAACATGTCCTGCCGATCGGCCAGTTCTACGAGGTCTCCGTCGACGACCGGCGCCCCTACCGGGTTTACGGCGGCATGCAGGACACCGGGCACTGGATGGGGCCGAGCGCGACATATGACGAAGAGGGGATCACCAGCCGCGACTGGTGGAAGCTCCGCTTCGTGGGGGACGGCATGGCGGTCCAGGCCGACCCGCGCGATCCCGACCTGGTTTACATGGTCCAGGAGTTCGGCAATACCTCGCGTCTCGACCTGCGCGACTGGACCCGCCTCGAGCTTCAGCCCAAGGGCACCTTGCGCTGGGACTGGACGCCCGCCTTCGCCCTCTCCCTTGCCGAGCCGGATACGTTCTATCTCGGAGCGAACGTCCTTTTCAAATGCAAGGTCCCCCAGGGAGCGAAACGGGGATGGGTGGATGCCTGCCGCGCGATCAGCCCCGATCTGACCGCGCAGCAGGACCGCAAGCTCGAGGGCGTGAAGGACGGCTACCACAGCTACGGAGCCCTCTTCGCCGTCGCGCAGTCGCCCGCCGATCCCAAGGTGCTCTGGGCCGGAGCGGACGACGGGCCGATCCACGTCTCGCGGGATGACGGCGGCCACTGGACGCGCGTGGACAACAACCTGAAGGGCACGCCAGCCGGAGCTGTCGTTTCGAAGATCGAGCCCTCGCGTACCGCCGCCGGAACCGCCTACGTGGCTCTCGACCTCCACACGCGGGACGACGACCGTCCTTATCTCTACCGGACGGCCGACTACGGCGCCACCTGGACCGCGATCACCGGCGACCTGCCGGCCTTCGGCTCGACCTTCGTGATCCGCGAAGACCCGCGCAACCCGCGCGTCCTGTACGTGGGAACCGAGGCAGGCCTCTTCGTCTCGATCGACGGGGGAGGCCACTGGGTGCGCTGGAAGGCGGACCTGCCCACGGCCCCCGTCCGTGCGCTCGCCGTGCAGCCGCGCGAGCGCGACCTCGTCGTTGGGACCTTCGGACGCGCCATCTGGATCGGCGACGCCGCTCCCCTCGCCCAGATGGAGGCAGCGCTCGCCCGGCCCGCCTTTCTGTTCGACGTTCCCGACGCCGTGGCCTATACAGTGCGTGAGACCTACGGCACCTGGATCGAAGAGCTGAACGGCAACATGTTCTTCCGCGGGGAGAACCCGCCCTACGGCACCACGGTGACCTGGTGGCTCGCCGAGAATCAGGACGGGCCGGTGACTTTGACTGTCACCGACACCACGGGGAAGGTCGTGCGCACCTTGGAAGCCCCCGCCACCGCCGGGCTCCACCGCGTGACCTGGGACCTGGAGACCGACGCGGCCAAGGCGAAGAAGCCGGACGAGGAAGGCGACGACGAGCCCGAGCTGACGCGCTCGGAGGCGCAGGCGACGCGGATCGTGCCGCCCGGCACCTACGACATCACGCTGCGGTGGCCGGGCGAGGGCGAGGCGAAACGGCAGGTGCGGGTGGTCGGGGAGACTCGCTAGGGCCTGGGCTCCCGCGCGACGATTCTAGCGCCCTCCGCGACTTCGCAGACGTGGGATCGATCTCCAGCGCCCGCCGCCAGCAGGCCCGTGCGTCCTCCGGTCTCCCCTGCGCGGCGCGGACCTCGCCGAGGTAGTGCCAGCCGGCGGCCAGGTTGGGCCGCGCCGCGAGCGCCTGCTCCAGATGCCGGGCCGCCTCCTCGTTCTCTCCGCGGATCGCCAGCAGGCGTCCGAGGTTGTACTCGGCCTCGATCCGGTCCGGATGGGCCGCCAGGAGCTGCCGCAGCCCCGCGATGGCCGTCAGGATCTCCCCCCGGCTCCCCTGCGCCAGCGCCAGCCACTCCAGGGCCTGCGGATGATTCGGGCTGCGCTTCAGAACGCCGGTGAGCGTCCGTTCCGCGTCCGCCGGCCGGCCAGCCCGGAGCTGCGCCTGGGCGAGGTCGAGCCAGGGGTCGATCTCGGCGGGCCGCGCCTCGTTCAGCTTCTTCTCCAGGTAAGCGATCGCCTCGGCACCCCCCGCGGTCCGCGCGACCGCTGCGGCGCGGTACACCTCGCCGAGAGCGCCGCCGGGAGCGCCGGGGAGGAGCCGCACGTCCACCAGCACCGGCTCGCTCTCGGCCAACGGCGCCAAGAGGGCGGGGCCGCCCGGCGTGCGGGTGATCTTGTGGTCGGTCATCACCACATGGACCACGTCCTGGGTCCGCCGCTTGGGCATGTGGCAGCCCGCGCAATCCGCGGGCTCGGCGCCGCCGGCCCCATGCTCCGGCCGGGTGCACGCCTCCTTGCCGTGGCAGCTCTCGCAGGCGGCTCGATAGTGCGCGGCCCGCTGCTCGTCGGGGATGCGCCGGTGCGGATCGTGGCAGGTGAGACAGGAGAGCTGGCCGCCGCTTTCGAGGAAGCACCGGCTCTGCCGCAGCCGGTACGGGTGATGGTTGATCTCGAAGCGCTCGGAGCGGGGCTTCCCTTCCTCCTCGACGTCGACCTGGACCATGTAGTCGGCGAGGGGCTCGCCGGGGCGGAACGAGAATTCACCCCGGCCGAAGCGGCGCAGGCCCGGCATGGCCACGGTCGGCTGCAGGTGGCACCCCTGGCACACCTCGTCCCGCCGTGCCGCCGGCAGCCGCCCCGGATTGAAGATGCCGGCACGGATCTCGTCGCGCGAGCCGATTCCGCCGAGAGCGAGCCCGACATGCTCCGCCCCCGGCCCATGGCAGCGCTGGCAACCGATCCCCTCCGGCATCGCCGCCGGGAAGATCTGCGGCGCGCCATAGGCGTCGGCCCCGGCGGGAACGTCCGGATACGCGGTGTGGCAGAAGACGCACTCGCGCCGTACCCGCCGCAGCACCCCCTCATGATCCGGCCGGTCGAAGCCCGGGGCCATGCCCCAGCGCCTGGTCTGCGTATACCAGGCGAGCGGAAGCTGATAGAGCTCGCCGCCGGGGGTCTGATAGAGATAGGTCCGCGCATGGTCGCCCGATCCCAGGATCCAATCCACGTCCGTCTCGAACATGTTGATCGACTGACCATCCGGCCCTGTCTGCCAGCGCCGGAACACGAGCCGATCATCCCGCCGAGTCATCTGGAATTCCTGACCGGAGGCTGAATGGACGAAGGGCGGGGCGGAGAAGTCCTCGACGTCCGAGGCTGGCCGGGGTCGCTGGAACGCCCGGGCCATCCCCTTCGCGGCATACGACGCCGCGAGGTCGCTGTGGCACAGAGCGCAGGCGCGGTCAGCGACGTATCCGGGCGCGGCGCCCGTGGTCGGCGGAAAGCCGAACGAGCCCAGATCGCGCGTCAGGGGCGACAGAGCAGGGGAGGCCGGCGCCTGCGCGAGGAGCAGCGGGGCCAGAGCGGCGAGGACCGCGACCGGGGGGACGCGGGGGCGGGGCATCGTAGGGCAAGGATAGCAGGCCCTCCTGCTACCATCCCCCTGATGCGCCTGCACGACCTCGTCGCCACCTCCCTCCGCGTTTCTGAAACCCGCTCCCGTTCCGCGAAGACCGCCGCCCTCGCTGATTTGCTGCGCCGGTTAGAGCCAGAGGAGATCGATCCCGCCGTGTCCTGGCTCTCCGGCTTCCTGCGCCAGGGGCGGATCGGCCTGGGCGGCGCCGCGGTGCGCAATGCCCGGCCGGGGAGCGCCGCAGCCGAGCCGTCCCTCACCATTGATGAGGTGGATGCCACCTTTGCGCGCATCGGGTCCACCTCCGGCGCGGGCTCGACCACGGAGCGGACCCGTCTCCTGGGTGGTCTGCTCGCCCGCGCGACTCCGGAGGAGCAGGACTTCCTGGTCCGCCTCGTCTATGGCGAGCTGCGCCAGGGGGCTCTCGCCGGGCTCATGGCCGAAGCGCTCGCCGCGGCGGCCGAAGTGCCGGCGGACGAGGTCCGCCGGGCTCTCATGCTCGCCGGCGAGCTGCCGGCCGTGGCGCGGGCTGTCCTCGTCGAGGGGAGGAGCGGGCTCGGCCGCTTCGGCCTCCAGCTCTTCCGGCCGCTCCAACCCATGCTGGCGCAACCCGCGAACGACGTGTCCGACGCCCTGGAACGGCTCGGCGAGGCGGCGCTGGAGCTCAAGCTCGACGGCGCTCGCGTCCAGGTCCACAAGTCCGGCGACGACGTGCGGGTCTACTCGCGCCGGGGGCACGACGTGACGCAGGCGGTGCCCGAGCTGGTGGAGAGCGTGCAGGCCCTGCCGCCGCGGGAGATCCTCCTCGACGGCGAGGTCATCGCCCTGCGGCCCGACGGCTCGCCGCACCCGTTCCAGACCACCATGCGCCGCTTCGGCCGCAAGCTGGACGTCGTCCGCCTGCGGGAGGATCTCCCCCTCACGACGTTCTTCTTCGACCTGCTCCATCTCGACGGCGCGGACCTGATCGACCGCCCGGCGGGGGAGCGCTTTGCCGCGCTCGCCGACGCGGCGCCGAGCCTCGCCGTGCCGCGCCTCGTCACCGCCGATCCGGAGGAGGCCGACGCCTTCTTCGAGGACGCCCTGCGGCGCGGCCACGAAGGGATCATGGCCAAGGCGCTGGACGCCCCCTACGAGGCAGGCCGGCGCGGCTTCTCCTGGCTCAAGGTCAAGCCCGCCCATACCCTGGACCTGGTCGTCCTCGCCGTCGAATGGGGGAGCGGCCGGCGCCAGGGGTGGCTCTCCAACCTCCACCTGGGCGCCCGCGATTCCGAAAACGGCGGCTTCGTCATGCTCGGCAAGACCTTCAAGGGGATGACCGACGAGATGCTCGCCTGGCAGACGCGGAAGCTCCAGGAGCTGGCGATCGGCACCGAAGGCGGCTGGGTCGTCCACGTGCGCCCCGAGCTGGTCGTGGAGATCGCGTTCAGCGACGTGCAGGAGAGTCCCCAGTATCCGGCCGGAATGGCCCTGCGCTTCGCCCGCGTCAAGCGCTACCGCGAGGACAAGACCGCCGCCGAGGCGGACACGGTCGACACCGTGCGGAAGATCCTGAACGAAGGATCGACGCGGCACGTCGACTGATTCTCGCTATCATCCACCCCGGGAGATCCGCCGCATGAACAGTCCGCTCATTCGCCGTCTGGCCGCCCTGAGCCTCTTTGCCGCCGCGGCCGCCGCCGCCACCGACCTCCAGATCCTCTGCCGCGAGGGCGCGCGCGTCCGTCTCGATGGCGAAGCCGCCGGGGTCTGCCGCGAGGTCGAGGAGGGGCGCTATCTGCGCGACCTCGCCCCGGGAACGCATGTTGTCGAGGTGACCCCTCCCGGTGGCGAGGCACGGCGCTACGATGTCGAGCTCGACAAAGTTGTCCCCGGCCGCCTCGACGCCCGGGAAATCGACACCCCTGAGCAGTCGTCGGGCTCCCTGTACCTCCAGTGCATTCCGCAGCGGTGCACCGTGCTGCTGGCCGGAACCGAGATCGAGATCGATGAGGACGACCTGCGCCTCAAAGAGGTTCCGGTAGGCCGCTACGCCCTGCGGTTCCAGCGCGGCAAGAAGACGCTCGAAGCCGTGGCCTTCGTGAAGGAGGGGAAGCCTACGGGCGTGCGGGCCGACTTCCTCGGCAACCGGGCCGGCATCATCTCGGCCTCCGAGATCCCGCGCCTCGACGATACGCGCTGGAACCTGGCCCAGACCTTCGAATCGACCCTGCGCGAGCGGCAGATGTGGAATCAGTTCAACGCCGAGCTCCGGCGGATGGAAGCCCTGCGCAACGGCAAGCCCGCGGACGCTCCGCCCCCGGAGCGGTGAGAGGAAGCTCCATGAGCAGCAATCCGAGTCTCTTCGTCCTTGTCATCCCTGCTGTCCTTGCTGTCCTTTCCCTCGGCCCGGCCGCCTGCCGCCCCAGCTCCGTAGCTCCGGGCGAGCCCGCCGAGCGCACCTCCGAATCGCTCCCCTTGCCCACCGGAGCCTGGCTCGATCCGGCCGGCCCCTCCTTCGACGTGGGCAACATGCCGCTCGCCGTGGCCGTGGCTCCCGGGACGCCGGGGCGCCTGGTCCTCCTCCTGTCCGGCTATCGCGAGCAGGGCCTTCAGGTGGTCGACGCCGCGGCGGGCCGCGTGCTCCAGACCCTGCCGCAGCCCGGCGCCTTCCTTGGTCTCGCGTTCGCGCCGGACGGTCAGACCCTCTACGCGTCGGGCGGCGACGACGACTCGATCTTCCGCTATGACTGGCGCGACGGCGCGGCGACTCTCCGCGACCGGATCGAGCTGGAAAAGAAAGAGCCCAAGGCTCGGGGCCGCCGTTTCCCGGCCGGCCTGGCTCTATCGCCCGACGGGAAGCGCCTCTACGTGGCCGAGAACCTGTCCGACACCCTGGCGGTGGTCGCTCCGGCGAGCGGCCGCGTGCTCCAGCGCCTCCCCGCCGGCAACCTGCCGTACGGTGTGGCGGTCGCGCCGGACGGCACTGTCTGGGTCTCGGCCTGGGGCGGGGACTCTGTCGCCGCGTTCTCGCCAGACACCGCGGGTCTGAAAGCCTCCGGCACCGTGGTCACCGGGCGCCATCCCTCGGCCCTCCTGCTCGGTGCAGGGGGCCGCCGCCTCTTCGTGGCCTCGGCCACCACGGACCGGATCGCCGTCGTGGACACCGCCGCGCGCCGCGTCATCGCCGCTCTTCAGGACCCGCCGCCCTCGGGTCCCGACGAGGGGAGCACGCCGAACGCCCTGGCTCTCTCGGAGGATGGTACGCGCCTCTACGTGGCCGAGGGGGACGCCAATGCCGTGGCCGTGTTCGACCTCTCGGCCCAGACCTCCGGCGTGGCCGGCGCGCGCGGCCGGGACCTGCTGGCGGGGCGCGCCCCCAGCCGCTGGTATCCGGCCGGTTTGGTTCGAGTCGGAGGGGCTCGCGATGGAGAGACCCTCTACGTGGTCGACGGCAAAGGGCGCGGCCCCCGCCCCAATCCGGCGGGCGCGCAACCCGGAACGCCGCTCGACCCGCTCCAGTACACCCTGGGCCAGCTCAACGGCACCGTCACCACCCTGCGCACCGGCTGGAGCGGCGCCGAGCTCGCGGACCTCACCCGCCGCGTCGAGCGCGCCAACGGCTGGGACCGCCCGCGCGGCGAGCGCCGCTATCCGCCGTTCCGGCACGTGGTCTACATCCTCAAAGAGAACCGCACGTACGACCAGGTCTTCGGCGACCAGCCGGGAGGGGACGGCGATCCCTCTCTCCAGTTCTTCCCGCGGGAGGTCGCCCCGAACCACCGCGCCCTCGTCGAGCGCTTCGGCCTGTTCGACCGCTTCTTCGTGAACGCCGAGGTGAGCTCGCAAGGGCATATCTGGTCCACCGCCGCCTACGTCACCGATTATGGGGAGAAGACCGTCCCCTCGCTGTATGCGGGCACGCGTGAGGACCCGAACGAGAAAGAGAACCACGAAGCCGAGGAGCCGGCGGGGGGCTTCCTCTGGCACCTGGCGCGCGAGAAAGGGATCACCTTCCGCAACTTCGGCGAAGCCACCGAGCCGGAGAAGGGGCCAGACGGTACAGTCCGCTACGTCCCGGTCGTGGCGAGCCTCCGGCCCTACACCGACCCGGACTATCCGGGATTCGATCCGCAGATCCCCGATGAGCGGCGCGCCGGCGTCTGGCTCGACCGGCTGAAGGAGTGGGAGCGCACCGGGGACATGCCGGCTTTGCAGCTCCTCTGGCTGCCGAACGATCACACGGCGGGAGCGCGGCCCGGCCTGCCCACGCCGCGCGCCTACATGGCGGACAACGACCGCTCTCTCGGCCGGATCGTCGAGGCCCTGTCGAAAAGCCGCTTCTGGAAGGACACCGTCGTCTTCGTCCTGGAGGACGACGCCCAGTCCGGACCCGACCACGTGGACTCCCACCGTTCGGTGCTCCTGGTGATCTCCCCGTACAGCCGGCCCGGCACTGTGCACCGCTTCGTCAACACGACGGACGTGCTGGCCACCATCGAGGGGATCCTGAGGCTGCGCTCGTTGTCCCATTTCGACCACTTCGGGAGGCCGCTCGCGAGCGTGTTCGCGGCCGAGCCGGACCTCCGTCCGTATCAGGCGCTGGAGCCGTCTGTGCCGTGGACCGAGCTGAATCCGCCGGCCGGCCCGGGGTCGATGGCCTCGGCCCGGCTCGATCTGGACGAGGTCGACACCGGGGAAGACGACCTGTTCAACCTGGCCCTTTGGCAGGCGCTGAAAGGCGACGCACCCTATCCGGGGGCCAAGAATGCGACTCTGCTCGACCTAGAACGAGGGAAATAAACCGGGGGAAATGAGGAGACACTAGAGAATGATCGGACCGCAACGAGCCGACGTAGAGACCATCGACGCGCTGATCACGACTCTGTACGAGACCATCACCGGTCCCGCCGGACCACGCGATTGGGACCGGGAGCGCCACATCTTCGCGCCGAGCGCGCGCCTGATGCCCACGCGTTTCGCAGAAGACGGCAGCCACTCGATCCAGATCCTGGACAACGAGGGATACATCACATCGCGAACCCCCTTCTTCCAGAAGACGTCCTTCTACGAGAAAGAGGTCTCCCGCCGGGAGGAACGCTTCGGCAAAATCGCCCACGTCTGGAGCGCGTACGAGGGGCGCTACACGCCGGACGGAGAGGTCGTCCTCCGGGGAGTCAACAGCTTCCAGCTCTACCACGACGGCGACCGCTGGTGGGTCGTGTCCATGTTGTGGGACAACGAACGGACGGGGATTCCGCTGCCGGCGTAGAGGAGATTTACCGGAGCCATTGCAGGAACATCGAATCGGGAAGGATGCGTTCTCACAATATGTGGAGCCGAGCCGGCAGGGCTCGCCGTTGACGAAAGCGTTCCACACCGCGCGGCTCCCCATGCCGACGATCCGGCCCATGGCCGGCTCGCGGGCCACGACCGTATGGTGCGGCTCCCCCTCGACCGCCGAGGCCAGGAACGTTGCGGCCGTCGACGTCGGCGCGGTGGAGCCAGTTGATCAGGAAGTAGTTGCGGAACATGAAACCGTCCGCCCGGTTGACCGGGTCCGTGGCCCGGCGCAAGATGCTCGGCCACGAGTAGAACGCTCGGCGCGCTTCGCTTCCTGGTACCCGCCCCGCATGGTGTTGAACGTCTTGTTCATGGCCCGGAGGTTGTCCGGGTTGAGCGTCTCGAAGCCGATGAGCACGCCCATGCAGCCGCTGCGCTCCAGGAGATCGAGGAGCTCCTCGTCGTGGGCCACGTTGATGCTCGCCTGGCTCACCCAGCGGACCTTCAGCGGGATCAAGGCGCGGAAGAGCTCCTTCGCTTGCGCGAGGTTCGAGGTGATGTTGTCGTCCACGAAGAAGATCAGCTTCTTCTCGTGGCGGATGGCCTCGATCTCGGCGAGGATCTCGTCCACCGGCCGGCGGGTCTGGGTGGCGTTGAAGACGGTCTGGACGGCGCAGAAGTCGCACTTGAAATGGCAGCCGCGGCCGGCTTCGATGAGACCGACGCCCAGGTACCGCTTGCCGCGGAAGATCCGCCGGTTGGGGCTGGCTCCGGCCAGCGAGGTGCGCCCCTCCTGGCGGTAGAGCTTGCGCGGCCGGCCGTGCCGGTAGTCGTCGATCACCTCCGGCCAGAGCGCCTCCGCCCCGCCGACGACCACGCTCTCGGCGTGGCGCCCCACCTCGTCGGGGCAGAGGCTGGCGTGGAAGCCGCCCATGACGACCGGCACCCGCCGCTTCCGGTACTCCGAGGCGATCTGGTAGGCCCGCCGGGCCGTGTAGGTCTCCACCGAGAGCGCGACCAGATCGGTCGGCTCGTCGAAGGGAATCTCCTCCATCCGGTCGTCGTAGAACCGCACGTCCACGTCCTTCGGAGTGATCCCGGCGATCAGCGCGGGCGGCAGCGGCTCCATCTGCCAGGTGAGGATGTAGGAGCGGTCACCGGCGCGGCGGCCGATGCAGGGGTGGACGAGGGTCAGTCTCAAGCCCGGCCCGCCCCATGCCCAGGATCCAGTCGCAATTGTGGAAGCGGTGCAGGTTGTGGGCGTAGAAGCGGTAGCCGAGGTTGGTCCCCAGGCGCACCGGCCACGGGCTCGGCGAGGACGCCAGGCGCTTCACCAGGGAGGGCACGCTGTAGGTATATTTCCAGGCGGTCTCGATGCCCCGCTGCAGCTCACGATCCGCATGCGCTTCCTCCGGCCAGATGGTGGCCGCCGGAGGGGACCGCTGTCAACCGGAGCACCTCCCGACAAAATTTCTCGAAGAATTTTTTCCCCGAGTGCAAGATTCGGCCACCGTTTTCCGACTGATATAGGGCGAACCCGCCGGCTTCGCCGTGCCCAACCCAACGGAGAACGACCTGATGAGCCATGACCAGCTCTCGAAGATCCTGATCGCGACCTTTTTTAACGACTTCCTCCGCCTGACTCTTCCCGAGTCGGCGCTCCGCCTACGCCTCGAAGAAGCGATCTTCGTGGACAAGGAGCTCTACACCGACTGGCCCACCGGCAAGCGCCGGGAGCTCGATCTCCTCGTCAGGGTGCCTGTGGAGGACGAGGAGATGGTCCTGCTGGTTCACGTGGAGATCGAGACCAAGGCCCGCACTAACATGGACCAGCGCCTCTGGAGGTACTACATGCAGATCCGCCTCCGTCACGACCTTTTGGTGCTGCCGATCCTGGTGAACCTCCGCGGAGGTCGTCCAGGCGTGGGGCAGGATGCCCTGGAGGAGGGTTTCGAGCGCTTGGCTACGGGCCTGTTCCGCTATCGCGTCCTGGGCCTCTCTGGCTGTCAGGCGCAGGACTGGCTGCCGCGCCCAGAGCCGTTGGCGTGGGCTTTCGCAGCGCTCATGCGGCCTGGAAAGTGGTCTCGGGCGGAGCTGAAGGTGGAGTGTCTCCGGCGAGTCCGGCACGGAGGCGTCTCCGGATTCAACAAAGAAGTGCTGGTCGATTGGATCGAAAGCTATGTACAATTGTCGGGAGAGGACGCCGCGGAGTACCAGCGCCTCCTGACGCTGAAGAAAAACAAGGAGATTCAGAAGATGGAGCTGACCTGGCTGGGGAAGGCAAGAGCCGAGGGAAGGGCAGAAGGAAGAGCCGAAGGACGGGCGGAAGCCGTCGAGCGGATGAGGTCAGACGTTCTCCGGCGAATTGAGCGACGGTTCGGGGCGGTGCCGGAGTCCGTCCAAGCGAGAGTCCGGTCGATCAAATCGATCGAGGCTTTGGCCGAGCTCGTCGAGAAGCTGCCTGCTTTGCGGTCAGCTGAGGACCTCCTGCCGCGTCGGAATGGTCGGTCGAAGAGCTCGGTCTGAGACCCCACCACTCCTTTCGGGTGTACAAATAGGGTTCTACCCCTCTCCCGCTCATGGAGGGGCCCGGAGTGAGGGCTCCATCCCCTGGTGTAGGATAGGGCTCCGTTTTTTGTGCGCGCCGCGCGAGGAGCCGCGTCCATGGACCATGACCCGGAGATCATCGTTCCCCCTCACATGCCGCCTGTTGCGCTGGCCGAGCTCGGCGTCGAGCAGCAGCGGAAGGTCGAGCAGATCGCCGGGCACGTGCGCGGGATCCTGACCACCCTCGGCCTGGACCTCCGGGATCCGAACCTCGCCGAAACCGACCTGCGCGTCGCCAAGATGTACATCGAGATGTTCCACGGGCTGGCCGAGGGGGCGGAGCCGAAGGTCACCACGTTTCCCAACGACGAAGGGTACAGCCACATGGTCATGGAGAAGCAGATCCCCTTCTACTCCATGTGCGCCCATCACCTCGTCCCCTTCTATGGCCACGCCCACATCGCCTACATCCCGCGCGACCGCATCATCGGTTTGTCCAAGTTCTCCCGCATCCTGGAGTTCTACGCCAAGCGGCCGCAGCTCCAGGAGCGGCTCACGGAGCAGGTCGTGACCTATCTCGAAGAGAAGCTCAATCCCCTCGGGGCCATGGTGGTCATCGAGGCGCGCCACCTCTGCGTCGAGATGCGCGGCGTGAAAAAGCCCGGGGCGTTGACGGTCACCTCGGCACTGCGCGGCATCTTCCATCAGAAAACGGTCCGGGAGGAATTTCTTGACCTGCTTCGGCATAGCTCTTAATCGAACCGCCCGCCCTCTTCTCCTCGGCTGCGCGGCTTCTCTGATCCTGCTCTGGGCCCAGGCCTGCGGCTCCGCCGCGCCGCGGACGGCCAGCGCTGCCGACCTGACCAATCCGTTCCTTGGGCCCGAGCAGTCGAGCTGGCTCATCGGCCCAATCGCGTTCATCGCCAGTCCCGAGGAGATCAAGGCGTATCTCGCGCTCACGGACGAGTCGCAGGCGGCTCAGTTCATCGATCAATTCTGGGCCAAGCGCGATCCGAATCCGAGCAAGCCGGGCAATCCTCTGCGCGAGACGTTCGACGAGCGGACGGTCGAGGCCGATCGCTTATATACCGAAGCCGGCTACCGTGGCCGGCGCACCGACCGCGGCACGATCTTTGTGATCTACGGTCCGCCAACCAAGACCGATTTCGAGATCTCACCCAGCCCGAGAGAGCCGGCGATCGAAGCCTGGACGTATGCCGCGACCACGCCTGCCGGGCTCGACGGCAGAAAGCCTTCGCTCCTCTACCGGTTTATCAAGCGGGGCGATCTGACCGTGACGTATGTTCCCCGGGGGCAGGACCCGCGCCAGCATCTGCGCGAGGAACCGGGGCAGCCTCCCGTATGAATCCCTTTTTTTCATGTTGTTCATGGAGAGAGGAGCTTCCGAGATGACCCAGGCTCGTGCCGTGCTCGCGGGAACCGGCATTGCGATCCCGCCGCACGAAATTGACAATCACATGCTCTCCAGGATCATCGAAACAAATGATCAGTGGGTGCGGGAGCGCAGCGGTGTGGTAACGCGGTATTACGTCGATCCGGGCGTCGCATCGTCCGATCTCGGCGTGGAAGCGGCGCGTGCCGCCCTGGACGATGCCGGGATGGACGCGAACGAAATCGACTACATTGTTTGCGCGACCATGACACCGGATCATTATTTCCCCGGGACCGGGACGCTGCTCCAGCAGAAGCTGGGCCTGCGGCCGCTGCCGGCCCTGGACATCCGCCAGCAGTGCGCCGGCTTCGCCTATGGCCTTCAGGTGGTAGACGCGCTGATCCGCGGCGGCGTCGCCAAGAACGTCCTGCTCGTGGGCACGGACGTCCACACCTCGCTCATGCCGTTTTCGGCGCGCACGTTCGAGGTGTTGCACGGCCGCGATCCTGGCCCCCTGTCGGACGAGGATTTCCAGTGGAACTCCAAGTTCCGCCATCTGCTCGTCCTGTTCGGCGACGGCGCCGGCGCCATGGTCTTCAAGGCGGCGCCTGGAGAAGAAAACCGCGGCATCCTCGATCACGCCCTCTATGGCGATGGCAACCACCGGGACATCCTCTATGTGCCGGGCGGCGGCTCGCAGCGCCGGCCGTTCGTCACCTGCGAGATGATCCAGGCCGCCGACACCGTGCCGGTGATGGACGGCAAGGCGGTCTTCAAGCTCGCGGTGACCCGTATGCCGGAGGTGACGCACGAGGTGCTGAAGCGCCAGGGGTACAGCACGCAGGATCTGGACCTCCTGATCATGCACCAGGCCAACCTCCGTATCAACGAGAAGGCGCAGCAGATCCTCGGCCTGCCGGACGACAAGGTCTACAACAACATCCAGAAGTACGGGAACACGACCAGCGGCACGCTGCCCATCGCCTTCCACGAGGCGCGTCAGAAGGGGATGGCTCCCGAGGGCGCCCTGGTCGCCTTCACCGCCCTCGGCGCCGGTTTGCATTGGGGGTCGGTGTTGATGCGCGTCTGACCTCATGACCAAAACCCCCAATCCCCTTGAAATCGCCCAGTCTCTGAACGGCCGGGTGCTCGGACAGGAGGAGGCCGTCCGCGAGATGGCGGTGGCCCTGGCCAAGCAGCTGGCGGGGCTGCGCGTGGGGAACATCCTCATGGTCGGCTCCTCCGGGACCGGCAAGACCACCCTGATGCGCGCGGTCGAAGGGTATCTGGCCGCGGACCCGGAGCTCGCCATGCGCTCGGCGGTGGTGCGCATCCACGCGAACGTCCTGGGCGACGAGGCCCTCCGCGGCCGGCCGGGCGCGGCGGTGCTCGGCCGGTTGCTCGACCGCGCCCGTGAGCAGCTCGGCCCCGCCGCGCCGGTCGACGCCGTCCTCCAGCGCGCCGCCTCGGGCCTGGTCTTCGTCGACGAGGTGGACAAGATCCGCTCGCAGGTCGGCGGCCAGCCGAACGTCGCCGGCATCCGGGCGCAGGAGGCTCTCCTGACCCTGATCGAGAACGAGGC
Source organism: Thermoanaerobaculia bacterium (assembly GCA_035264905.1). Classification (GTDB taxonomy): domain Bacteria; phylum Acidobacteriota; class Thermoanaerobaculia; order Multivoradales; family UBA5704; genus UBA5704. The sequence continues at coordinate 23,841 of DATFPH010000038.1, read as the reverse complement.
GATTTCCTTCGAGCTGCCGGCCTGGGCCGGCGGCGGGACCACGACGGTCGATTCGAGCGGGCTCCTGTTCGTCTGCGCCGGGGCGTTCGAGGGGCTCTACGACTCGGTTTATGACCGGGTCACCATCGGCCGGGACCGCGGGGCGCTGCGGCCGATGACCGTCATGGAGGGGGGCAAGGTCGTCGAGAAGCTGGTCTTCCGGTTGCGCGATTGGCTGCGCAACGAGGATCTGTTCGACTACGGCATGAGCCCGCAGTTCCTCTCCCGCTTTGACGCCGTGGTTCTGCTCAACGACCTCACGGTCGACGAGCTGGTGCGGATCTTCCTGGAGAATGCCGACTCGGCCTACCACCAGACCCGGGCCTACTTCGAGAGCCGGGGTATCCATCTGGCCTTGTCGCCCGCGGCCGTCCGGCGCATCGCCGCGGAGGCCGCCCGCCAGCCCCGTCTCGGAGCGCGGGCGCTGCGCGAGGCGTTTCGCCGCGTCATCCGCGACTTCGAGTTCGATCCTGCGAAATCTGTGACGGGCGGGGCTCTGCTGATCGACCTGAAAGAGGTCGAGGCGGCTTTGGGTTCCGCCTAAACCGGCCCGGCCGGCGGTCGCTCCGACCGCTTCCCGCGAATCTGCCGGTACCGCTCCCGCCGCTTCCGGGCCGCGAGGATGCGAGGGACGAGTGTCATCGAGAGGAGCAGGGCAATGGCGACGGCGAGCTGAACGTACACTCCGCTTCGGTCGCCTGTGGCCGCTCGGGCGATCGCCCAGGAGAAGTAGGTGAAGATCGGCACGCTCATGCTCAAGCCCAGCAAGGTCGAGCCCAGGAACAGCCCCGGACGGATGCCGGCCAGGGCCGCCGCGTAGTTCACCAGAGCGAACGGCAGCGGCAGGAAGCGCACCCCGGCAAGGCTCCAGACACCACCCCGCCGCGTGAGCGCCCGCTCGACGCGCTTCATCTGCTTGCCGGCCAGATGGAGCACCAGGTCGCGCCCCAGATGGCGGCCGAGATAATAGGTGGAGGCCGCCCCCAGAAAAATCCCGATGAGGTTGTAGACGGCGCCGTAGACCGGCCCGAAGATGACGCCCCCTGCCACCATCAGCGGGCTGGGCGGAAAGCCCACGGGAGACAGCAGGACGTACCCGGCGATCAGCGCCGCCGGCGACCACCAGACGCCGCGCAGGTGGTCGAGAGTGGACAGGATCGCCTCCTTGGTCAGGAAGCGCGACATCGGCGACCAGCGGAGAACCGCGAAGCCCGCCAACACGATGAGCGCGAGGATCGCCGCGCGCACCAGCGCATGCCGCGGCACCCGCCGGATCGGGTGGGATGGCTCGTGGCCAGGGTCGGAGGGCTCGACGGGGACCTCTCGCATCAGGACGAGGCCGACCATACGCCATGCTCTCTGCGGGGGCAAGACCGTACCCCCGGCGGCAGTGGGTTCCTAAGGCCGCGGTTCTGGACCTCCTCCGCTCCAACCCAACCGATCCTCAATTTGTCCAGGACGTTGCGGCATCTGGTTCCCACCGGGCTCCGGTGGGCGTGTCTACCTGGTCTCTCGCAGAAGAGGGAAAAAGAGCGGCAAGGGCGAGCTCGGCCAGATTTCTTTCGCTCTTCGCGAGATCGACGTGCTCGTCGCCGAGGCGCCGCCGCCGCAGCTCGAAGGCCTGCTGGTAGAGATCTCCGGCCTCCGCAAGGTCTCCCAGATCGAAGCGCACGTTGCCGAGCAGGTCGAGGGCCGGCGCCAGGTCGGTGTGCTCCGGGCCGTACCGCTGTCGGCGCAGGCGCAGCGCCTCGCGCAGGAGCGGCTCCGCGGCCACGGAGTCGCCGCGGTTGTAGAAGAGCGCCGCCAGGCTGCGCAGGCTGTAGGAGACGCGCGGATCGTCGCGGCCGAGATGGTGGACGCGGATCGCCAGGCCCCGCCGGTAGAGCGCCTCGGCCTCGGCGAACTCTCCGCGATAGAGCAGCACTGTGGCCAGATTGTTGAGGCTGACCACGAGATCCTCGGGCGGCAGCCCCTCGAGCCCTTCCTGGAGCGCCAGCGCCTCCCGGAACAGCTCCTCCGCCTCGCCGTAGGCGCCTCCGTCGAGGTTGAGCGCTCCCAGATTGTTGAGCCGGATGGCGAGGCCGGGGCGGTCCTCGGGATAGCTTGCGCGCCAGACCGCCAGCGATTCGGTGAGCGCCGCACGGGCCGCCTGGGTGTTGCCGAGCTTGCGGTGGACGCTGGCGAGCATGCCGAGAAGCTCCGAGCGCAGCTCCGGCTCCGCTTCGAGCCGGGCCAGGTCGCGGCGGGTCCGGTCGAGGATCTGGACGACCGTGGCGTCGTCGCGCTGGTCGGGATCGGCGAGATCGAGCAGCCCCGCCAGCACGGTGACGGTGCGCTCCGTACGCCGGTGCTCGGCCTGCCGGCGGAGCTGCTCGCGGACGAGGAAGGCGCCGCCGAGAACCAGGACGACCAGGACGGCGGCGGCGCTCCAGCGGTGGCGGCGGACGAGCTTCCCGGCACGATAGAGCGCCGTGCCCCGGCGCGCTTCCACCGGGTAGCCCGCAAGGCAGCGGCGGACGTCCTCCGCCAGATGCTCCATGGAAGGGTAGCGCGAGCGCGGCTCCTTGCGCAGAGCCTTGAGGAGGATGGCGTCCACGTCGCCCGCCAGGGCGCGCGGCAAGGCTCCGCGGGCGAGCGCGCTCGCCCGCTGCGGCTCCTCGTCACAGATCCGCCGCGCGGTCTCGGCGAGCCCGCAGGTGTCGAGACCGCAGGGGAGCCGGCCGGTCAGGAGCTGGTGGAGGAGGACTCCGAACGAATAGAGATCGCTGGCGGGCGTGACCGGCGCGCCGCGCACCTGCTCGGGGCTCGCATAGCGCGGCGTCATGGCCCGCTCCAGGGTCTGGGTGATCTCCCCGGAGCCCTCCCCCGGATCGAGGAGCCTGGCGATGCCGAAATCGAGCAGCTTCGGCACGCCGTCGGCCGTGACCAGGACGTTTCCGGGCTTCAGATCGCGATGGACGACCAGGTTCTGGTGCGCAGCGGCGAGGGCGGAGGCGACCGGGAGGCAGAGCTCCAGCCGTTGCTCCGCGGTCAGGCGCCGCTCCGCGCAATAGCGGTCGATGGGCACCCCCTCGACGAGCTCCATCACCAGGTACGGCCGGCCGTCCTCCGCCGTGCCGCCGTCGAGCAGGCGGGCGATGTGGGGGTGCTCCAGACGGGCCAGGATCTGCCGCTCCCGGTGGAAGCGGCGGAGGGTGAACGGGCTCACCAGCTCCCGCCGGACGAGCTTCAGGGCCACCTGCTTGGAGAAGTCGTCCTCGCGCGCCGCGCGATAGACCGCGCCCATGCCGCCGCGGCCGATCAGCTCGGCGATGCGATAGGGACCGATGCGCGTGCCGGGAGGGAGGCCCTCGCCGGGGGGGACGGCCGGCGCCGACAGAAAGCCGTCGACCGCGGTCTCCAAGGCCAGCAGCTCCTCGACCTCGCGGCGCAGCTCCGCGTCGTCCCGGCAAGCGGAATCCAGGAGCGCCGGCCGTGCCTCGGGCGGCGTCTCGAGAGCCTCGTCCAACAGTACCAGGACCTGGGCCCGGCGGCTGGGCTGCATCGCGGCGTCCTCGATCAAAGGAGTGGAGGAACTCTACCACGCGGGGCACCTCGAAGGGATGACCAGATCCGCGAGTGGGCTGCGCGTCCTTTCCAAAACCGAATCCGCGGCGACCCCTCGCCGGCCGCCACACGGAGGAAATCAACGATGCAACCGATGAAGCGAAGCCTGGCCCTGCCATCCATGGCGCAGCCGCCGCAATGGCTGCTGGCCGCCGCGCTCTTCCTGCCGCTCGCCGCCTTCCTGGGCGCGGCGAAGGCGATCGAGATCAAGAACGTCGTCACGGTCGTGCTCGCAGCGGCGCTGTCCGGCGTCGCCGCCCCGAAGCCGCTGGCCGAAGGCGCCGCGCAGGAGTGGCGGGTCGACATCCACAACCCGCAGGTCCCGCATGACGTGCCGGCCGGCCCGGCAGCCAGCCTGCAGGATCTGGCGGTCTTCGCATGGCTCCGGCGCCGATCCCGGCCTGCCGGTCTGGCAGACCTACCGGCACAAGAACGAGCTGTTCCCGGCAGGCGGCGGGACGGCCGCCCAATTCGATTCCAAGCAGCCCACCTACAGATATGGAGTGCCGCTGACAAAGGCCATGCCGGCGACCAGCCAGACTCTCTGGAACAACCTCGACGAATCGAGTCAGATCGGCCTCTGCACCCTGTTCGCCAACGACAGTACGAGCGACGAGTGGCGCATCCTATACGAGGCCAAGGTCAATCGCGCGCTCTTCGACTACGCCAACGCGGCAGGCCTGACCCGGTGTACCGGCGTCACCTGCAAGACCCTTGCGGCCAGGCGGCGTACGACCAGCGGGAACCTCGCGAGCTATGGCGGCCGGTGCACCAGCCCCGATGCCGCAAAGATCGTGATGCTCCCCTGCGCAGACAACTCCGTCACGGGCGACCCGGGAGAAGGAGCGATCGAGGTCAAGGCGGTGTGGCGCAAGTTGACGCAAGCCGAGATGGGAAGTGGCAGGTTCTTCACGACCAAGGTCATCTACTCCCAGTATCAGGGCGGATCGACCACCGTTCACAATGACACGTACGGCCTGGTGGGCCTCCACATCATCCACAAGACGAGCTCGTTCCCGACGTTCGTCTTCGCCACGTGGGAGCAGGTCGATGACATCGGCGCCAACCCGCCCCCTGACATCCCGGTCGTGCGCGCACACGCGATCCCGAGCGCCATCCAGAACGTGACGGCCGACGTGCACGGTCAGCTCAACGGCACGCAGTCGGTCTGGCAATACTACAAGCTGGTCGGCGTCCAGGGGCAGCCCGTGGACGGGCCGCCCCCCGCCGGAGCGCCGGCGGACCAGGCCAGCTACTACTACCTCGCGAACATTGTCGTGGAGACCAATCAGGCCCTGCAGAATTTCTTCGGCCGCGTCCAGGCCGGCTCGCCGGTACCGGCGAAGAACCTCTATGCCGGCGGCAGGTCCTACCAGATGGGCGGGTGCCAGGGATGCCATGGATTCCAGGGGCAGAGCGTGGGTGGGGACATGATCGATCATGAGCCAGACAGTTTCGTTTACCTCCTACGCGGACGTTCAGAATGCACTGAATGAATTCGTGAAAAAAGCCGGAGTGAGCCCCAGCTCCGCGCCGCACGGCGTTTTTTGGAAGCGGTTGAACTACGAGCAGTTCACCACGGGCACCGTGCCGGGCGTGGGCTCCGAGTATGGGGGACCCTACAAGATCCTGGAAGTCGGCGACTCGAAGAGCTCGACGATCATCCAGATCCTCCAAGGGATCGGCACGGCGGCCGGCAACTGTGGCCAGATGCCGCTGCCGAACCCGCCGTACAACCCGGAACAGCAAGTGCTGATCGACGCGCTCGCGCAGTGGATCGACGCCGGCTGCCCCAACCACCAAGCCCTCACAGAAACCGAGGCCCCCATCCAAGTGGCGAAGGCTCTGTTGCAACAGACGTACTCGTGGAAGGCCACCGGCGGCGACAACAACCCGCAAGCGATCCGGATCGACGCCCGGCTGTTCAACCGCCACGAGGGCTGCGAGGTGATTCCCATGATCCAGAAGGTGGTGAATCACTTCGGGTATGGCTCGCCGGCCGACGTACAGAAGGTCGAGGCGTTGATCGGCAGCGAGCTCCCCGGCAACGTGCGGGGGCGCAAGAAGGTCTTCGACTGGCTGGTGGGGCGGCTCGCCTGACCGCACATCCAACCCGGTTGACGGCGAGACAGGCCTCCGCGCTTCACGGTGACCTCGGAGACCTCCAGGGCGAGGGCGATCTCGGCAAACGTGAGGCCGCCGAAGTAGGAGAGCTGCACCGCCTCGGCCTGCCGCGGCGCGAAGCCCGCCAGCTCGGTGAGCGCCTCGTCGAGAGCGACCAGATCGACGTCCTGCCGCACCGGCAGGTCGAAGGCCTGCTCCAGGGGAAGGGGCGGCGCGCCGCCTTCTTGCGCCGGGCGTGGTCCACCAGGATGTGGCGCATGGTCTGGGCGAGGACGGCGAAGAACTGCACGCGGCTCTCGATCCGCACCTGGCGGCGGCCGATCAGGCGCAGGAACGCCTCGTTGACGAGCGCCGTCGGCTGCAGGGTGTGGCCAGGATTCTCGCGGGAGAGGTAGGAACGGGCGAGCCGGCGCAGGTCCTCGAGCACCAGCGGCACCAGGCGGTCGAGGGCCTCGCGGTCACCATCGCTCCAGGCGTCGAGGAGCTCGGTGACTTCCCGGCTCGGCTCGGATTGCATGGCGCCATTCTAGTCGAACCTCCCCTCTCCCGCTGGCGGGAGAGGGGCCGGATGTGAGGGTCTTCGGGCGGGGGCTCACGGAATGACGATGATCTCCCACTGCGCCCACGGGGAGGCGTTGAGCTGCGCCTGCGTCACGTGCACGAAGGCGTTGTCGGGGTAGGCGCCGCTGGGAATACAGTTGTTGCAGCGCGCCAGATAGTTGCCGCTGTCCGCCTGGAGCGCGTACTTGCCGTTGCTCAGCCGCACGAGGGTGAACTGCGCCCAGGGCGAGCTCGCCAGTTGCGCCGGCGTGACGTGCACGAAGGCGCTGTCGGGATAGGCGCCGCCGGGGACGCAGTTGTTGCAGCGGCCGACGTAGTTGCCGCTGTCGACGGACTGCAGCGCGTACTTCCCGTTGGCCAGCTTCTGGAGGTTGAACTGCGCATAGAGGGCCGTCGTGAGCTGCGACGCCGGCACGTGCACGGCGTCGTTGTCGGGGTACGCTCCCTTGGGAACGCAGTTGTTGCACCGCGCGAGGAGATTCGCGCTGTCGGAGGCCTTGAGAGCGATCTTGATGTCGACGGCGGAGGCGCCGGCGGGCGCCATCAGGAAGGCGGCGAGGCAGAGCAGGGACAGGGTGCGGGTGAGGTGTTTCATCGTTCGGTCCTCCGGAATGAAAGGGCGATCCGCAGATCGCGTTTGGGTTCTGTGGAGGACGCGGAATCCGCGGGCGGATCTGGTCATGCGCGCCGCCGCGCAGCGGCGGCTGTGCTAAGCTCGCAGAAAGCCCATGAGCCGGTCCTCCCCCGAGGGGATCACCCTCCTGCTGCGCGAGTGGCGTGGCGGCAGCCACGAAGCCGAGCGCGAGCTGTGGCCGATCCTCTACCGCGAGCTCAGGATCCTGGCCCGCAGCGTCCTCCGTGGCCAGGCGGGGAGGCGCCGGCTCGGCACCACGACGCTGGTGCACGAGGCCTACCTGCGGCTGCTCGGCCCGGCCGCCTCCAGCCTCGAATGGAACGACCGCGGCCACTTCTTCGCGGTCGCGTGGCTCTATGGCGAGCTTCGCTCCTGAGCAGGACCTGCTGCGGGTCGGCGAGATCGTCCTCGCCGCCGCGGTGCTCGATCCGCGCGAACGGGAGGCGTTCCTGCGCCGGGTGACCCTGTCGCAGCCGGATCTGCTCGCCGAGGTGCGGCGCCGCCTGGAGCTCGCCGCGGCTCTCCCCGGGAGCTTCCTCGCCGTGCCAGCGGCGGAGCTCCTCGCCGCGGCGCAACAAGCGATCGATTCCCCCGCGATCGAGGACGTGGACGGCGGCCCGCGCTACGTGCCGGAAGAGTGCGTGGGTGAGGGAGGGATGGCGCGGGTCCACAAGGCGTTCGACCGCCAGCTCCAGCGGTGGGTGGCGCTCAAGTTCCTGGACTGTCTCGAGCCGGATGCCCGGCGCCGCTTCCTCCGCGAGGCCCACGCGCACGCCCGGGTGCGCCACGACAACGTGCTGGAGGTCTACGAGGCCGGCGAGCTGGAAGGCCGGCCGTTCATCGCCATGCGCTGGGTCGACGGGCCCACCCTGCTCGGGATCCGCGGCGAGACCTCGCTGGAGCAGAAGGTCCGCCTGGTCGCCCAGGTCGCGGAGGGGCTGCACGCGGCGCACCGCGAGGGGCTGATCCATCGCGACGTGAAGCCCTCCAACGTCCTGGTGGAGCGAACGCCCGACGGTGACTGGAAGCCGTGGGTCGCCGACTTCGGCATCGCCCTGTGGCGGGAGGCCGGATCGGGCGAGCGGCTGGCGGGCACGCCCGCCTACCTGGCGCCGGAGCTGCTGCGCGGTGGCCCGGCCGACCGCCGCGCCGACGTCTACGGCCTGGGTGTGACGCTCTGCGAATTCCTCACCGGCGAGGCGCCGTTCCGCGCGCCGGACCTGGTGGAGCTGCTCCGCCAGGTCCGCGAAGACGCTCCGCGGCCGCCCCGCGAGATCCTGCCCGGCCTGCCAGCCGAGCTCGAAGCGATCGTCCTCAAGTGCCTGGAGAAGGACCCCGAGGCGCGCTACCCGTCGGCGCGGGCGCTGGCGGAAGACCTCCGGCGCTTCCTGGACGGCGATGCGGTCGAGGCCCACGCCGCCACCTTCGCCTATCGCCTCACCAAGCTCGTCGTGCGCCACCGCCGGCTGCTCGCCGTCGCGGGCGCCGCGGCGGTGCTCCTGGTGATCGCCCTGAGCATCGCGGCGGTCCTCGGCGTCGAGGCGCGGGTGGCGAACCGCCGGGCCGAGGCGCGGCGGAGCCAGGCCGAGGACCTGATCGGCTTCATGCTCACCGACCTGCGCGGCAAGCTCGCTCCGCTCGGCAAGCTGGAGATCCTGGACGACGTGGGGAAGCGGGCTCTCGGCTACTTCGCCGCGGTGCCGCAGGGCGAGCTGTCCGACGAGGAGCTGGCACGGCGCTCCCAGGCGCTCTACCAGATCGGCGACGTGCGCATCAAACAGGGAGACTTGACCGGGGCTCTCGCGCCGCTCCAGGAATCGCTCGCCCTCGCCCGTGCTCTGGCCGGCCGGGAGCCGTCCGCCGAGCGGCTCTTCGGGCTTGGACAGAGCGAGTTCTGGGTGGGGTACGTCGATTGGGAGCAGGGCGACCTCGCCGCCGCCCGGCCGCACTTCGAGGCCTACCGGGACCTCTCCGAGCGCCTCATCCGCATGGAGCCGCAGCGCCTCGACTACCATCTCGAGCTCGCCTTCGCCCACAGCAACCTCGGCTCCTTGCAGCGGCAGGCGGGGGCGCTCGCGCCGGCGCTGGCGAGCTTCGAAAAGAGCCTGGCCATCAAGCAACGGCTCGCCGCGCAGAGCCCGGCGCGCCTGGAGGGGCGGTTCGAGGTGGCGGCGACCCACGACCTGATCGGCCTCACTCTGGTGGAGCTGGGCCGGCTCCGCGAGGCCCACGCCCACTTCGAGGCGCAACGCGCGCAGCTCCAGGCGCTCGTCCAAGCCGATCCGGACAGCTTCCGGTTTCGTGACTACCTCGGCACGGCCCACGCTTCCCTGGCCGCCTGGCACGAGGTGCGGGGGGAGCTCGCGGAAGCGCTGGCGAGCGCACTGCGGGCCCAGGAGATTTTCGCCGGGCTGGCGGACCGCGATCCGGCCAACCGGCTCTGGCGCTGGAAGCTCGAGCTGAGCCGGGAGAGCGAAGGGTATTTCCGGCTGTTGCGGGGCGAGAGGCGGCAGAGCCTCTCCATCCTCGCTCCGATGGCGGAGAGCGTGGCCCGGCACCTCGCGGAGGAGCCGGGCGACCGCGACCTGGTCCGCGGGCTTGCCAAGGCGCTCGTTCTCCTCGGCCGGATCGAGCACCGCCGCGGCGATGCCGCGGCGGCCGCGGCCGCCTGGGACCGTGCGCGGAGCCGCCTGGAGCCCGCGGTCCGCCGGTCCGGCTCGATGAAGCTCCTGGAACCCTGGGCCGCGGTCCTCCTCCTGCTGCACCGCGAGGCCGAGGCGCGATCCATCCTCGCAGAGCTGCAATCTCGCGGCTATCTGCCCGTCGAGCTGGTGAATCTCTGCCGGGAGCAGGGGGTGGAGATTCCCCTCAGGAGGGAGACATGGAAAATCAATCGATGATGATCGGAGTGAAGGGCGTGGGAGGCACCTACAGCCTCTACAAACCCGAGACTCCAACGGCTCTGGATCCCTTCTACTTCGGCGAAGACGACGGGATGGTCGTCCGCGTGCGCTGGACTCCAGGGAGCCCAACCCCTCCGGCGGTGCTCTATTTCGTGTCGGACGAAGAGCTCATTACGGCCGTGGGCTTCGCCGAGGCCGGAAAGGAGATCCCGGAATGCACATCGCAGGGGTCCTGCGGCGGGTGCTTCTCTCTCTACGAAGACATCTCGGGCAAAGAGCGCAGGGTGGCCGTCGCCAACTGGGGGGAGCAACCGAAGGGCGGCTACCATTTCGCTCTCTGGCTCAACGGCAAACGGTTCGATCCGCAGATCTACAACGAGGGCGAGGTACATCCGCTGCCGGATGGCGAAGGGAGGAAGCGAGGCTTCCTCGTGCGGCTCCTCCAGCGGCTCGTGGCGCGGCTCACCCGGCGTTAGGCGTCCCCGGGAACAGAAACTGCCGCATGTGCTGCTCCAGGGTGACCTGCGAGGCCGGGTCCATGAAGTTGAGCCGCAGCTCGTTGATCACCATGACTTCCATCTTTTGCCACTCGTTCCAGCAGTCGGCGCAGACCTTCTGCCGGATCTCCAAACCGGTCTTGCCGGGGAGCGGCGGGCGGGTGAGGGCCGGCGCGTCGGGCCGGCCGCAGCGGGCGCAGTGGACGGTGGCGGACATCAGCGGACCTCCCCGGGCAGGACGATGAGGCTCTCCGAGCGCTGCTGGACCTCTTTCGGCACGATCAACAGCATCACCAAATCCTTCTCGCCGCCGCCCCCCTTGAGCCCTTTGACGACCTCGTCGGGTACAGCGAGCTTCACGTAGGCCGGACGTTTGTCGTTTTTCCGGGCGCTCTCCAGGAGGATTTCCTGGAGAGGGATCATCGCCACTTTTTCAGGGTACTTGTCCAGCGCGTAGGTCAGGGTTTTCAGGGGGTTTTGCATGGACGGATTGTACACGGCCCTGCTCGGTCAAAGCTTCGCGGAAGTACTGGATGGTGCTCTCCAGCCCTTCCCGGAGCGTCACCTTCGGCTCCCAGCCGAGGCGCGTCCGCGCGAGCGTGATGTCCGGCTGGCGGGTTTGCGGGTCGTCGACCGGCAGCGGCTTGAACACGATGGGGCTGGTGCTCCCGACTGCCGCGCGGATCGTCTCGGCGAACTCCAGGATCGTCATCTCGTGGGGATTGCCGATGTTGACCGGCGTCGTGAGGTCGCTCCCCAGGAGCCGCCAGATCCCTTCGACCAGGTCGGTGACGAAGCAGAACGAGCGGGTCTGCTTGCCCTCGCCGAAAACGGTGATCGGCTCGTTGGTGATCGCCTGCGGGATGAAGGCGGGGACGACCCGGCCGTCCCGGATGCGCATCCGCGGGCCATAGGTGTTGAAGATGCGGACGATGCGCACCTCCAGCCCGTGCGCGCGGTGGTAGGCCATGGCCATCGCCTCGGCGAAGCGCTTGGCCTCGTCGTAGACGCCCCGCGGGCCCACCGGATTGACGTTCCCCCAGTAGGTCTCCTTCTGCGGGTGCTCCTTGGGATCGCCGTAGACCTCGGAGGTGGAGGCGAGCAGGAAGCGCGCCTGCTTCGCCTTGGCGAGGCCGAGCGAGTTGTGGGTGCCGAGGGAGCCGACCTTGAGGGTCTGGATCGGCAGCTCCAGGTAGTCGATCGGGCTCGCCGGCGAGGCGAAGTGGAGCACGTAGTCGACCGGCCCTTCGATCTCGAAGGGCCGGGAGACGTCGTGGTGCAGGAACTGGAAATCCGGGCGCCCAAGCAGGTGCGCGATGTTCTCCGTCCGCCCGGTGATCAGGTTGTCGACGCAGACCACCTGATGTCCCTCGGCGAGCAGGCGCTCGCAGAGGTGGGAGCCGAGAAAGCCGGCGCCGCCCGTGATCACCGACCGCTTCACGACCGGGCCCCCGCGGTGCGGACCTCGGTGCCCGGCATGGCGACGACGTTGCCGGAGGAGGCACGGCCCTCGGGCCGGCCGATCGAGATGTAGTCGAACCCGGCCGCCGCCATCTTCTCCGGCTCATAGAGGTTTCGCAGGTCGATGATCAGCGGCTGGCGCAGGAGCTGGTGCAGCCGGTCGACCTCCAGCTTGCGGAACTGGTTCCACTCGGTGACGATGACCAGGGCGTCCGCCCCGTCGGCCGCCTCGTAGGCGTTGTCGCAGAAGTTGACCGTTGGGAAGAGCGGACGGCAGGCGCTCATCGCCTCGGGATCGAAGGCGCGGACCGTGGCGCCGCGGTCGAGCAGACCCTGGACGATCGGCAGGGCGGGCGACTCGCGGATGTCGTCGGTGTTCGGCTTGAACGAGAGGCCGAGGACACCCACGGTCTTGCCGGAGAGCTCCTGGAGCGCCTTTTCGATCTTGCCGAGCATCCGGGTCTGCACCTGCTCGTTGACCTCGAGCACCGCTTCGATGATGCGGAACGAGAGCCCCTGCTCGCGGAAGATCTGGGCGATCGCCCGCGTGTCCTTGGGGAAGCAGGAGCCGCCGAAGCCGGGGCCGGCCGAGAGGAACTTGGAGCCGATGCGGCTGTCCAGGCCCATGCCCTTGGCCACCACCTCGACGTTCGCTCCCCAGGCCTCGCAGAGCTGCGCGACCTCGTTGATGAACGAGATCTTGGTGGCCAGGAAGCCGTTGGAGGCGTACTTGATCAGCTCCGCGCTCTCCACGTCTGTGACGACGAACGGCACGTCGGCGACGACCAGCGGCGAGTAGACGTCGAGCATCAGCTCCGCGGCCTTGGGATCGCGCGTGCCGATCACCACCCGGTCGGGGTGCATGAAGTCCTCGATCGCCGAGCCTTCGCGGAGAAACTCCGGATTGCTGACCACGGCGAAGCGGTGCTTGCCGCCGGTCCGCTCGCGGACGATCTGCTCGATCATCTTGCCCGTGCCGACAGGCACCGTGCTCTTGGTGACGATGACCTTGAACCCGTTCAGATGATCGCCGATCGCTTCGGCCACCTCGCGGATGAAGGTGAGGTCGGCCGAGCCGTCCGACTTGGGCGGCGTGCCCACGGCGATGAAGACGGCGCGCGCCTCTTCGATCGCCGGCCCCAGGTCGGTGGAAAAGCGGAGGCGTCCCTCCTCCATGTTCTTCTCAACCAGGGTCTCGAGGCCCGGCTCGTAGATCGGCACCTCGCCGCGCGTCAGAGCCTCGACCTTGGAATGGTCCTTGTCGACGCCGACCACGTTCATGCCGAAATCGGCGAGGCAGGCTCCTGTCACCAGACCGACATAACCGCTACCCACGACGCAGATGTTCATGGCTGGAGTCGCTCTTGTAAGGTTTGGGGTGGAACATGTCCGAGCCCGAGCTGGCGCTCGCGGTACCAGGCGACGAACCGGCGCAATCCCTCCCGGATCGGGACTTTGGGCGCATAGCCCAGGAGGCGCGCGGCTTTGGAAACGTCGGCGTACGTGATCGGAACGTCCCCGGGTTGGGCGGGAAGATAATCGATGCGCGGCTCGACGGCAAGCTCCTCGGCGATCCAATGCACCAGGTCCTTCAACGACGTGGTGTCGGCGCCGCCCAGGTTCAGGATCTCGAACCCGGGAGCGAGGTCGAGCGTCGCGATCAGGCCGTCGACGATGTCATCGACGTAGGTGTAGTCGCGCCGGCTGCTGCCGTCGCCGTACATCGGCACGGCTTTCCCATTCCACAGGAGGTCCGTGAACTTGTGGATCGCCATCTCCGGGCGCTGCGCCGGCCCGAACACCGTGAAGAAGCGCAGGCAGGCCGTGCGGAACCCATAGAGGTGGTGGTAGTTGTAGCAGAGCAGCTCGCCAGCCCGCTTGGTGGTGGCGTACGGGCTGATCGGCTGGTTCACCGCGTCGTCCTCGGAGAACGGGACCTTCTCATTGATCCCGTAGACCGAGGAGGAGGAGCCGAACAGGAAGACGTTCGGTCCGTGCTGGCGGGCCGCTTCCAGGAGACGCAGGGTGCCGATGCAGTTGACGTCCTCGTAGAGGATCGGCTGCTGCAGGCTCGGCCGCACACCGGCGCGCGCCGCCAGATGGATCACCGCGTCGAACCTGCCCTCCGCGAAGAGATCGTCGACCCGTTGATCGTTCCGGATGTCTCCTTCGACCAGCAGGCAGTCGGGGCTGTCCAGGAATGGCGCAACGTTTTCGCGCTTCAGGGTCGGGTCATAGAAGTCGTTGAAATCATCCAGCACCGTCACCCGGTCTCCCCGGGCGAGCAGGCGCCGTGTCAGGTGCGAGCCGATGAAGCCCGCGCCGCCGGTCACCAGGATGTGCATGGCCATCGGTTCTCAGATTCCTCTCGAAGATGAAGGCCCCCCCGGCGGCGGAGGAGGCTCGGCCGTCGCGCTGGGCTTGCTGGGCTCAGATGCGCCGGGCTCAGATAGAGGCTCGGTTGGCTCGGATTCATCGGGTGGTGGCTCTGCCGTCACATCGGGACCGTTGTCGAGGGGTGGAGGCGTGCCCCCCTGCTCCTCGATCGACTTCTTGGTGTCCTCGTAGCGTTTCTCGATCCCCTTCTTTTGCCGGTTACGGATCAGCCAGCGCAGGATCCGCGACTCGTTGATCCCGATGATGACGTCGTTGACCGCGTCATAGATCTGGGGATCGTTGATCAGCTTCGCAGCCGTCCCGTCCCCCCGCGACACCTTGAGCGAGATCTCGTTCAGCCGGTTGACGATCTCGTTCACCTTGCCGGTGATCTCGCGTCCATACTCCTCGTCGTTGACCAGGCGAGGGAGCAGAGCGTCGCTCGTCTCCAGGTCTGAGGTGAATCCTTGCAGATCCCGCGCCATCTGATTGAGGGTAGCCAGGGTGTCGTCGAACTTCTGCTTGCTCGTGGGGTCGTTGAGCAGGCCGGGCAGGAGGCCGGGACCGTTCTGGGCCTGGGCCAGGAGGCTCTCGAAGCGGTTCAGGGAAGAGGCCAGGCGGTCGGCCATCTGGCGATCGTTGAGCAGCCGCGGCAGGGGACCCTCGCCGGCCTCGATCTTGGTGGCGATCCGCTGCATCGACTCCGCCGTGCCGACGAGCGACTCTTTGAGCCGCTTGCCCGACTCGGAGTCGGTGGTCAGCTCGCCGAGCAGCCCCTCGCCCCGCTCCATGCGGGCCAGGATGGTGGAGAGCGAGGCGGAGATCTCCACCACGTTGTCCATCACGTCCTCGCCCGAGGCGAGGAGGGCGTCGACGTTGGTCGGCTGGGCTGCAGGGATCTCTCCGCCCGAGGGGATCACCGGGTACTCGGTGGAGCCGGAGGTGAGCTCGATGAACTTGTCTCCCAGCAGGCCCAGCGTCTTGATGCGCGCCTGCGTCGGCGTGTTCAGGCCGCCGCTGACCGGAAGCTGCGGGCCGCCCCGGATGCGCTCCGCGTACTTGCGGTCGACGCTGATCCAGACGTCGATCTGCTCCAGGCGCGGGTTCTCGGGGAGGACGACCCTCTCGACCGTCCCGACGTCCACGCCGTTGAGCTGCACGGGGCTCCCCGACCGCAGACCGCTGACCGAGCCGAAGCGGATGAAGTAGTCGTTCTTGCGGGTAAACAGGTTGTTCTTCTCGCCGATCAGGAAGACCCCGACCGCCAGCACCGCCACGGCGATCAGGATCAGCAGCCCGACTTTGACCTCCCGGCTCCTAGGCGGCATCGATGTCCTCCTCGCGGCCGGCCACGAAGTCGGCGAACTCCTGATTCCGGTGGCCGTCCGCGTCGGCCCAGGTGCCGAAGAACGCGAACTTCCCGCCGGACAGGAAGGCCAGCCGGTCGCCGACCTTGCGGGCCAGGGGGATGTCGTGGGTCACCACGACGGAGGTCACGCCGACCTCCTCCTGGATGGAATTGATCAGCGTTCCGATGGTCGCCGAGGTGACGGGATCGAGCCCGGTCGTGGGCTCGTCGAACAGCATCACCTCGGGGTCGAGAGTCAGGGAGCGGGCCAGGGCCACGCGCTTGCGCATGCCCCCGGAAAGCTCGGACGGCATTTTCGTCTCCACCTCGCGGAGCCGGACCAGCGACAGCTTGTGCTCGACGGTGTCGCGGATCTCCGCGTCGGTCAGGTCGCTGTGCTCGCGCAGCGGGAAGGCCACGTTCTCGAGCACGTTCATCGAATCGAACAGCGCGCCGCTCTGGAACAGCATGGCGATGCGCCGGCGGATGGGGAATAATTCCCGCTCGCGGAGAGCGGTCAGCTCGATCCCGTCGAACGTCACGGTGCCCTCCTCGGGCTTCTCCAGGCCGTTGAGCTGACGCAGGGTCACGCTCTTGCCGGAGCCGGAACGCCCGAGGATGACCAGGCACTCGCCGCGCAGGACGTCGAAATCCAGATGATCGAGCACGGTCCGGCCGTTGTACGACTTGGTCAGGCCACGGACTTCGAAGAGCGCTTCAGGCAAGACGAT
The DNA here is from genome assembly GCA_035264905.1 of Thermoanaerobaculia bacterium. Lineage (GTDB taxonomy): Bacteria > Acidobacteriota > Thermoanaerobaculia > Multivoradales > UBA5704 > UBA5704. The sequence goes on along the minus strand of DATFPH010000038.1, from coordinate 7,561 downwards.
TCCTCAGACGTGTCACGTCAGGATGTAGAAGATCTTGGTGAGGAAGAAATCGGAGATGAGGACCAGGATCGCGGCGAGAACTACCGTATTTGTCGTGGCCCGGCCCACCCCGTCGGCGCCACCCTGCGTGGTGAGGCCATTGTAACACCCGACGATGGCGATAAAGTACGCGAAGAAAAAGGACTTGCAGACTCCGCTCCCGACGTCGCCGAGGGTCAGGGATTCGAACACGTCATTCAGATAAAGCCCCGGTGGCAGCCCGAGAGTGGTGCTGGCGACCAGCAGGCCGCCCAGGATTCCCAGCGCGTCCCCGAGAATGGTCAACGCCGGCAGCATGATCAGGGAGGCGATGAGCTTCGGGACCACCAGCTTCTTCACCGGGTCCGCGGCCATGGAGCGCAGGGCGTCGATCTGCTCGGTGACCTTCATCGTGCCGATCTCGGCGGTCATGCCGGAGCCGATCCGGCCGCCGACGATCAGCGCGGTGAGCACCGGCCCCAGCTCGCGCACCAGCGACTTGGAGACCACCGACCCGATGTAGTACTTGATGCCCAGGGACGGCAGGGAGAGGGCCGTCTGCAGGGCGAGGACCATGCCGGTGAAGATCGTCGTGATGGCGGCCACGCCCAGGGAGCGGACGCCGATCTGCTCCATCTGGCGGACCCAGAGACCGATCTCGTAGGGCGGGGTGACCAGGGCCTTGAACGCTCTGCCGGTGAGCAGGGCGATCTCCCCGGTGCGCTGGGCGACGCTCGGGCGGCTCACGAGCGGATCGGCCACCAGAAGGCGGCGTGCGCCAGGCCGAAGACCGTGTCGGCCACGGCCAGGGGCCAGAGACCCTCGAGCCCGGGCCCGCGCAGCGCGGCGACCGCCAAAGCCAGGCCGCCCAGCAGCCGGCCGCCGATCGCGACAGCCACGATCCCGCTGTAGCGCCGGGTGTCGCGGGCCGCGATCAGGTAGAGGGCGGCGAGCATGGCGAGCAGGACGGCCATCACCCAGAGGTAGAACGCGCCTTCCGGCAGCGGCGGAAGCGGCAGGTGGAAAAGCCGCGCCGGCACGTCCGGAGCGGCCACCATGAGCACGCCGAAGCCCAGATCGTAGAGCGCTCCCAGGACAAGGCTGCCGCGCAGCAATGCCAGAAGCCGGAACCGTTGGGCGAAGCGGGTCTTCACGCTCACGAGGGGGATTGTAGCAGGGGCGGTGGAGACGCTTCTGGACGGCGGGGCGTCCTGTGGAGAAAATACCCCCAGTGAGCAAACTTTTAGCGACCTTCACCGGGAACCTGTTTCTGGTGCTCGGCAGCCTTCTCATCGGGACCCTGGCCATCCTCGGGAGCTGGGTGCCGCCGCGCGGCGCATGGGTGTTCGCCATGGCGCGGCTCTGGTCCATCCTCCTCCTGCGGGCGGGCCTGGTCCGCGTCGAGGTCCGCCATGAGGGGGGCATCGCCCCGGCCGCGAGCTACATCTTCCTGGCCAACCACCAGAGCCTGTTCGACATCCCGGCCCTCCTCTCGACCGTGCCCGCCCAGGTGCGCATGATGGCCAAGCGGAGCCTCTTCCGCGTCCCGGTCTTCGGCTGGGCCCTGGCCGCCGGCGGCTTCATCCCGATCGACCGCGGGGACCGCAGCACGGCCCGGCAGAGCTTCGCCTCGGCGATCGCCCACATCCGCGGCGGCACCTCGATCCTGCTCTTTCCGGAAGGGACCCGGTCGACGGTCGACACCCTCCTGCCGTTCGAGCGCGGCGGCTTCCTCCTGGCCCTGAAGAGCGGCCTGCCGATCGTCCCCGTAGGTATTCGCGGCTCCCGCGCGATCCAGCGCCGCGGCGTCTGGACGATCCGTCCCGGCACGGTCGTGGTCACCTACGGCGCCCCGATCGATCCCGCGGCCTACGGCGTGCGCCGCAAGCGCGAGCTGATCGCCGAGGTGCGGCGGCAGGTGGCGGAGCTGGCGGGACTGGCTTTGCCGCCGGAGGAGGGACCCGCCTCCAGCCAAACGCTCGACTAGCCGAGCAAGCCGGCTTGCAGCCCGAAGTGAGGCGCTGCGCGCAGAAGATTCTTGTCGTTCGAGTAGATGCGCTCGTGGCCGTGCCATTGTGCGCAGGTCAGGTGCAAGGCGTCGAGCGAGCGCACGAAGGTGTCGATGGGAAGGTGACGAGTCGTTGCCTGAGCGGCGGTGACCAGCTCGTCTGTGACAGGCAGCCAGCTCCAGAGACCTTCCTCACAGTCGATCTGGAATTGGACGATGAGGGTTTCACGGTCACGCGTCGTCAGTGTTCCTTCACGCAGCTTCCGGGAGAACGCCAGCTCGGTTTCAAGTCGCCCGACGACCAGGCTGACAACGCCGTTCGAGTCTTCGGCGAGCGCGCGGACCGCCTCGCTTTCCGGCTCTTCGAGATAGAACTTGGCAATGAAGGCGGCGTCGAAATAGAGCATGCGAGATCTCAGCGACCGTCGCGATCTTCGCTGATGATCTGCGTGCTGTCGGTGCCACCTTTGAGGGCACCGGAGTCGAGCAACTCCTGATAGGCCGGCAGAATGCGCCGGCGCTTAAACGGCTTGTCCACAGGCGGCCGATTGGCGGGCTCGATACGGGCGATCGGTGTGCCGCGATCAGTGACGACGAGGCCACCCAGGCGTACCGCCTCGCGGACCAGAGTCCCGGTGTTCTCGTGCAGCTCGCGAAGCGTCACCCTTTTCATGAGTCACATTGTGACACCACGCGTTCGTCGGGTCAAACTCAGCCCCGTGGTACGATCCGAGCATGGCGACTGATTTTGAATCCGCGGTCTGGGAAGCCCTCAAAAAAGTCAAGTACCCCGGCATGAGCCGGGACATCGTTTCCTTCGGCTTCGTCCAGCGCGTGAACGCTTGCGCCGGCTCGGTGGTGGTGGACCTCCAGATGGCCACCCACAACCCGGGCGCGGCGCAGCAGATCAAGGACGAGGTGGAGCGGGCAGTCCGCACGGTTCCCGAGACGCAGGAGGTCCAGGTCAACCTCCACGTCCAGAAGCCGCCGACCCGCGAGGAGGCGGCGCAGAAGGCGGTCTCGCAGGATTCCAGCCTGATCCCCGAGGTCCGGCATGTGGTCGCGGTGGCCAGCGGCAAGGGCGGGGTCGGCAAGTCCACGGTGGCGGCGAACCTGGCGGTTACGCTCGGGCAGCAGGGTTATCGAGTGGGCCTGCTCGACTCGGACATCTATGGCCCGTCGGTGCCGATCATGTTCGGCATCACCGATAAGCCCGTGGTCCATGGCGAGCGCATCCAGCCGTTCGAGAAGTATGGCGTCTCGCTGATGTCGCTCGGGTTCATCCTGGATACCGACACGCCGGTCATCTGGCGCGGCCCCATGGTGATGCGGGCGCTCGAGCAGATGCTCGGGGACGTGGACTGGGGTCCTCTCGACTACCTGATCCTCGACCTGCCGCCGGGCACGGGCGACGCGCAGCTCACGCTGACGCAGCGCATCCCCCTCGCCGGCGCGGTGATCGTCACGACGCCGCAGGACGTGGCGCTGATCGATGCCCGCAAGGGACTGGCGATGTTCCGCAAGGTGAACGTGCCGGTCATCGGGATCGTCGAGAACATGTCGACCTTCGTCTGTCCGCACTGCGGCCAGACGACGGACATCTTCAAGAAGGAAGGAGGCCGCAAGACGGCCGACCTCCTGGGCACAGCCTTTCTCGGCTCCATTCCGCTCGATCCGAAGATCGTGCTGGGCGGCGACGCCGGGGTGCCGATCGTCGTCTCCGAGCCGCGCGGCGGCCATGCCGAGGCGTTCCGGCAGGTGGCCGGAGCCGTGGTCGCGGAAGTCGACCGGCAGGAGGCCCTCAAGCCCAAGCTCTCGATCGTCTAGTCTCCGCGTGTGAAGACGTCCCGGGTCGCCGTCATTGCCGATTCCCACCTGAGCGGTCCCGGCGGGCCTGCCGGGCCGCTCCTCCAGCAGCTCGCGGCGCTTCCCGGGCAGTGCGACCGGCTGGTCCTGCTCGGCGACATCTTCCAGGCCTGGGTCGGGTCCCCGCGCTTCGAGACGGCGGAGATCATCGAGGTCGTCTCCGTCTTGCGGGAGCTCCGCCGGCAGGGGCTGCGGATCGACTATATCGAGGGGAACCGCGATTTCTATCTGAAGGACAGCCCCTATGCCGACGCCTTCGACCAGGTCGGCACGGAGGTGGCGTTCGAGGCCGGGGGGAAGCGCTATCTGGCGGTGCACGGCGACGGGCTGAACGACCGCGACTGGAAATACCGCTTCTGGCGGGACCTCTCGAAGAGCGCGCCGGTCCGTCTCGCGGTCACCCGCATTCCGCGCCGCCTGGCGCACCACCTGGTGCACTCGACCGAGCGGCGCCTCTCCCAGACCAACTTCAAGCACAAGGTCCGCATCCCCGAGGAAGCGATCGTCCGTTATGCGGAGCGCCGCCTGGCCGAGGGGCATGATGTGCTGCTGCTCGGCCATTTCCATGAGCCGCGGGTCTGGCAGGTGGCGGGCGGCGAGGTGCGGCTGCTGGAAGCCTGGTTCACCAGCCGGCGGGTGGAGTGGTTCGGAGGGGAATGATGTCCTTCCGCGTCACCATGCTCGGCTCGGGCACCTCGACCGGCGTGCCGGTGATCGGCTGCGGGTGCGCGGTGTGCACGTCGGACAATCCCAAAAACAAGCGGACGCGGCCCGGGCTCAAGCTGGAATTCGACGATGGACGCGTCGTCCTGGTGGACACCCCGACCGACCTGCGCGAGCAGGCCCTGCGCTTCGGCCTGCCGCGGCTGGATGCGGTGCTGTACACCCATCCCCACGCGGACCACATCTTCGGGATGGACGACATCCGCATCTTCAACTTCCGGCAGGGACGGGCGATCCCCTGCCATGGCTCGGAGGCGACGCTCGCCGCGCTGCGCCGCACCTTCGCGTACGTGTTCGAGGCGGGGCAGGAGGGGGGCGGCAAGCCGCAGCTCGAGCTGATCCCGGTCCGCGCGTCGTTCGAGCTCTTCGGACGGACGATCGTCCCGGTCCCGGTCTGGCATGGCGCGATGGAGGTCTTCGGCTACCGCATCGGCGGCTTCGCTTACGTCACCGACTGCAACGTCATCCCGGAGACCAGCTTCGAGCTCCTCGCGGGAGTGGAGATCTTGGTCCTGGACGCGCTACGCTATCGCTCGCATTCAACCCACTTCTCGGTGGAGGAGGCCCTGGAGGCCGCGGAGCGGATCGGCGCCCGCCGCACGATCCTCACGCACTTCTCCCATGACGTGGATCACGACGCGCCGGCCGTCGCTCTGCCGGAAGGAGTGGAGCTGGGATATGACGGGCTCGCCTTCGATGCCGGATGAGATCCGGATCCCCGCCGGCCGCCGGGCGCGCGGACGGCTGCGGGTCCCTGCCTCCAAGAGCCTCACCAACCGCTATCTCAACCTGGCCCTCTTGGGACGGGCCCCGCTCGTCCTGGAGCATCCGCTCCGGTCCGAGGACACCCACCTGTTCCTGAAGGCTCTGGAGCGTTGCGGCTTCCGGGTGGAGGAGGAGGGGGAGAGGGTGCGCCTGGAGCCCGGAGCGCCGCCGTCGGCCGAGGTCGAGGTCTTCTGCGGCGCCTCGGGCACCATGCTCCGCTTCCTCGTCGCCACGTTGACGGCGCTCCCCGGCCGCTGGCGCCTCGACGGCGTGCCGCGTCTGCGCGAGCGTCCGGTCCGCCCCCTGGTCGACGCCCTGCGGCGGCTCGGCGCCCGCATCGACTATCTCGCGGCCGATGGATTCGTGCCGCTGCGGATCGGAGGGGGAACGCTCGGCGCCGGGACCACGGTCCTCGACGCGGGCGAGTCGAGCCAGTACCTCTCCGCCCTTCTCATGGCCGCGCTCCGCGCGCCCGGCGAGGTCACAGTGGAAGTCGAGGCCCTGACGTCGCAGCCGTACGTGGACGTCACCCTCGGCGTCGTCGAAGCGTTCGGAGGCCGCATCGAGGCGCTCGGGCCGCGCGCCTGGCGCGTCATTCCATCGTCCCTGGCGGCGGGGTATGTCGAGGTCGAGGGGGACTGGTCGGCCGCCGCCTATCCGGCCGCGGCAGCCGCTCTCACCGGCGGCGAGGTGGCCCTCACCGGGCTTCTCCGCGACTCCCGCCAGGGGGACCGCGGGTTCGCCGATCTGCTGCGCGAAATGGGGGCGGACGTGGCCTGGGACGGCGGCGCCATGACCGTGCGCGGCCGCGATCTCCGCGGCATCGAGGCGGACCTCTCGGCCATGCCCGACCAGGTGCCGACGCTCGCGGCTCTGTCCCCCTTTGCCCGCGGCGCGACCCGCATCTTCAACGTCGCCCACCTGCGCCTCAAGGAGAGCGACCGGCTGGAGGCCATGGCGACCGAGCTGCGCAAGCTGGGAGCGCCCGTGGAGGAAGGGCCGGACTGGCTGCGCTTCCCTGGGGATGGGACATCCCTGCCAGAAGCGGAGGTGAAAATCGACCCGCGCGGGGACCACCGGATCGCCATGAGCTGCGCGCTCGTGGGGCTGCGCCGTCCGGGAGTGGTCATCACCACGCCTGGCGTGGTGGCCAAATCCTACCCGGACTTCTGGCGGGACTTCGCGATGCTGACTTCCGGTTCATAATCGCTGGATTGGCTGTCGATCGTCTCAGGAGCTCAGAGCCCGGTTGTCTCCTGCCGTATCTTTTACGGTAGACTCCCCACGTTTTACCGAATTCCGATCCTGAACGATGAGACCGGCTCCCTCTCCGCAGGGCGCGGTGGCCCGCTTGGTCCACCCGTGCCTCGATCCGCTTCCGCAGAGCGGCGATCCCGTCACCGGCGGGCGGTTGACCCACGTGCAGCGCCTCGGGGTCGTCCTCCAGGCGGCGGGGCTCCTGTCGCTCCTCGATCGAGCCGGTTGGGGGCTCGCGGGATGGGACGCGGCCCGGCTCGGCCGGGACGGGCGGCTGGTCCGCCTCGCGGTCACCGGCCGTCTGGGGCCGGCGCGCTCGCCGCGTCTGTGCCAGGAGCTGCTGCGCGATCTCCTCGCGCGGCTCTTCGGCGGCGGGGAGGCCGACCTGCGTGGCCCCGGGCCGGCCAAGTTCTCCGCCCGCGCCCTTGCCGAACGCTGGCGGCCCTCGCTCGTCCCGCTCGCGCCGGACGAGGCCGTGGCCCAGATCCTGGAGGCGGCACCCTTCCTCTGGGAGCCCGCGTTCGCGGAGGACCGGGCAGCTCTGGCGGGTGAGCTCCACCGCTTCGACGGCAACGAAGAGATCGCGGCGGTCTGGGTGGCCGGCCCGCGCTCGTTCCGGCGTCGGGTGCTGGCCACCGCGCAGAGTCTCGCGGCGGTCCAGGCGCTCCTCTCCGCGATCGACGCGCGGCGGCTCTGGGATTGCGAAGAGGAGGGGGAGCCCCGAGCCCTGGCCGCCGCCGGCCGCTGGCGTGCCGCCGTCGTCGCCTGGGAGCGCCGGCCGCCGGTGCTGGAGCCGGAGCGGGTGGAGCGAGCCCGGGCGCTCACGGCGCTCGGCCGTTTCGAGGCGGCGCTCGCGGCCCTCACCGGGCTCGGCTCGCCGGCGGCTCTCCTGGCGCGGGCCGAAGCGCAGCTCCGCCTCGGCGA
>DATFPH010000037.1:0-22149 GCA_035264905.1 Thermoanaerobaculia bacterium | reverse complement strand
CGCCACTCCGCCAGGAAGGTCGCGGCTCCCTCCCCGGCTTTCCACAGCGCGAGACCCTTGCGCATCTCGTTCCTGGCGTCCGCAAGCCGGCCCGCGACGCGGAAGCCGTTCGCCAGGAAGACCGCGACGTAGCCGAGGAGCCGCCGCTTGCGGGCCGGATCGCCGGGAGCGAGCTCGGCGATCCGGCAGGCCAGGCGCGCCAGCCGCAGAGCGCGGTCCGCGTCGTCCGATGCGGCCTCTTCGCTCAGGTGGCAGAGCAGCTCGGCCAGGCCGGGGTGCTGGAACTCCGGCCAGCGCTCCACCAGGGGCAGGCGGTCCTCTTCGTCCCACCGCTGCAGCCGGTTCCAGAGGTCGAGGGCCTCCTTCCGCACCTGGTCCGCCGGAAACCAGCCCCCGTCCCGGTCCTCCCGGTCCTCCTGGAGCGGGAGAGGCGCTTCCGCCAGGTTGCGGCCGATCGCCTCCAGCTCGCCTCCGAGGTGCTCGAAGATCTCCAGGATCGAGATTTCGCCGGTTCCGGCCGCACGGCGGGAGGAGCGCCGTACGGCCGCGATGACGGGGAGGAGAAAGAAATCCACCACGGGGAGGGACACGCCCGCCGCCTCCGCGAGCCGCTCGATCATGGCCCGGTTGGGCGTGCTGGCGCCGGTACAGTACCTGGAGAGGGTGTTCGGCGCGATGTCCGCGCGCTTGGCGAGCTTCTCCTGGGAGCAATTCGCCAGGGCGAGCAGCACGCGCATGAGAGCGTGGACGTCTTCGGGGGGCGGAGCCGGTCTCATGACAGTTTGAAGGACGAGCCTTTTTTCTCCGGGTTCCGGCACCTATATTTTCGAGACGGGACGGACGGTGCGGCCAGGAGAGGACGCGCGCGTACCGAACCTCGGAAGGAGCCTCTTCATGATACGACGCGCCGCAGCCCGGCGTTTCCTCGCCGCTTGTCTGCTCGTCCTCGCCACGGCCTCACCCGCGCTGGCGGGAGGCCGCGACGCCTCCGCCCCCACCGCCGGTCTGGTCGACCGCCTGGTCGCCTGGGTGTCCAGCCTGTGGACCGCGGCCGGCGACGTCCTGGATGGCGGCTGCATCCTCGATCCCAGTGGTAGCTGCCGCGACGGGGCGGGAGCGCCTCCCCCGGCCGAGATCGTCCTCCCCTCCTCTGGCGCCGAGAGAGGGTAAAGGCTCGGTGTTGGCAGCGGAAGCCGGAGAGAAGCTCGCCAGATCGGAGCTCCCGGCGGTTCCGGCCTCCGGAGAGATTTGGGGCTCCCCGGCCGTGTCGGCCTTGGGCGCGCGTTGCAGGAGTTGCAGCGCCTGCTCGGCCACCGGGAGGGTCAGGCGGGAGCCCTCGGCAGCGTCGACCAGGAGCTGAACGGCCGCCAGGGCCTGGCGGCTGAGGGTCGGCGTGTCGAGGATCCAGCCGAGCCCGCGGGCGAGGTCGTGGGCTTCGGAGAGCTGGCGGCAGCGGCAGAGGAGCACGGCCAGCTCCAGCGACACCAGGGCGCACTCCCACGCGGACTTCTGGCCGGCGAAGGCGCGGGCGGCGGCGGCGAGATCGGCCGCCGCCCGGCCCCAGCGCCCGATCCCCGCGGCCACGGAGCCGCGAATCCAGCGGAGCCAGGTACGCTGCACCTCGGGTCCGGCGGTCTGGGCGAGGGCTTCGAGTCGCACGAGCTCGATGTCGGCCAGGGCGAATCGTCCGAGCCGGCAGAGGAGAGCCGTGCGGTTGGCGAGAGCATAGAAAGGAAGGCGCGGATCCTCCGAACGGCCGGCAACGGCCTCGGCCTCTTCGAGCAGCGCGAGGGCCTGGTCGGGGTCTCCCATTTTTTCGACGGTCAAGGCTTTGTTCACCAGGAGGCGGCCCCGGGCCTCGGCAGGTGCGACGGCCAGCGAGGCGTCGAGGCGCGCGAGGGATTCAGCGAAGCGCTGCTGATCGCGGCGGAGCGAGCCTTCGAGCGAGAGGCGCCGCCACTCCGCGAGAGGCCCGAGAGCGGCGGCGCCGGCGAGCCAATGCTCTTCGGCGAGGGCGAAGCGCGCCTCGGCCTCGGACAGACGGTGCGCGGCGCGCAAGGCGTTCTCGCCGTGGGTGAGCGTGTAACCGAGGAGGCGGTGGCGGAAGGTCTCGCCACAGGGAGCGAGCTCGGCCACGCGCGAGCTGAGGGCGGCGAGATCCAGGGCGCGGCCGGGGTGGGTCCGAGCGGCCTCGGCGCTCTGGTGCGCGAGCGTTTCCGCGACGGCCCAGGTCTGGAGCTCGCGGACCGACTCGACGGCAAGCCAGGGCTTCGGCTCGGCGGCCAGGCGTTCGCAGAGCACATCGGCCTCGGCGCGCGCCACGGCGGTCTTTTTGACGCGCAGCGCGGCGGCGAGAGACTTCAGAGTGGCCTGCTCGGCCTCCCGGCCCGCGTGCGCGGCGAGCTGCCCGATCTCACGCCACTCCTCCGGAGTCGGATCGACCGGCGTCATCGCCAGCGGAGCCGCGGGCGGCTCGGCCGGCACCGGGAGGGCGGCGCAGCGGGACGCCTTGCGGGTGAGGAGCTCGAGGGTCTCGGCATAGTCCTCGCGGTCGTACCCCAGCGCGGCCAGGAGCGCTTCCAGGACGGCCCCCTTCGGTGGGATCGTGGTTTCATACTTGGACAGAGTTTTGTCGTGGAGGTCCACGCGCTCCGCCAGCTCCACCGCGCTCAGCCGGCGCGTCCGGCGCAGGGTCGAGAGAGCAAGGCATTCCAGACGAACGGCCGTCGCCTTGCTCCCTATGCCTCTCTTCTTGGCGTTTCGGGTCGACATGCCGGAGAGGCTAGCGAGGCCAGAGCGAAAAGGGAAGCACTTCGGACAAATGGTGAATTTCCCCCAAAACTCAGGCGATTTCTCTCCTGTCCAGAGAGTCTCGAGGCCGAATCTCCTCCTGAGTACCGCCCAGGATACGCCCTGAAAGAGAGAGAAATCGCCTCCAAAACGGGGAAAATCCCCGTTTCTCCGGAAAACGTTCCCGCCGGACGCGCGATTGCCTAGGCTCTCGTCCGTGATCTGACCCGATGGAGACGTCCCCTATCTAATAAGGACAGGAGAGAGCCCATGGACGAGCCGACGCCGCAGAGCCCCGCCGACCCCGCCGTTCCTTCCCCGGTCCTCGATCCGGCCCATTGGGAGGACTTCGAGGGCTTCCGGGAGACCTTCCTGCTGAACTTCACCGATCCCGAGCACAACGCCGCCCTGCGCAGCCTCAGCCGGATGCTCTACCACCTGATCCTGGAGACGGCGCACCTCATGCCCGTCCCGCCGGAGGGGTGGATCCGGGTGCACCTCCGTGCCGTCGTGGCGGACCTGCGCTTCCTCGAAGGCTTCCTCGCCTTCCTGGGAGACGAGCGCCGGAACGTCACCCTGTCCCCCGACGAGGACGACCTCTGCCGCACCGTCAGCCGGAAGGCGCAGGCGCTCCGGAGGATCGCGGATGGGATCGAGGCGGGGCTTACCTGAAGGACTCAAAGGACGTAAGGGACTCAAAGGACAGCAAGGACAAAGGACTCGGGGAAAGGAAATCCTTTGGGTCCTTGAAGTCCCTTTGGGTCCTTTGGATCGTTCGTTCCGCCGAGTGAGCCACCCGCTCCGCGGAACGAGCCCCTGATCCGCGGAGCGGGCACTTCGCTCCGCGCAACGGGCGATCCGTTCCGGGAAATCCGCTCTCCATCTGCGGAGCCCACCGTCCGCATGCCGGAGCGAGCCTCCCGCTCCGCGAAGCAGGCCCCCGTTCCGCGGAGCGGACGACTCACTCCGTGGAACGGAGGGCTCGTCAGCCAGGATCGGTAAGGCGTGCAAAAAAGGAGGTTGCCGGAGGGCTTTTGTAGGAAGGAGAGAGAGAATAAGGAAGAATCTACACGAGACGATATTCTCGTGTGCCTGCTTCTTGCAGCGCCCCGATCTCCATGTCGAATCATTTCAAGGGTTTGCGGTTATCTGACGAAAACGGCACGAGACTTGCAGACTATAAAGAACCAAACTCGGAGCGTTTTAAGGGGGATGGCGGCCCACCACATGAGAAGTCCTTCCATACGAGATTATGTCCTATCTCGTCCATTTTTGATTTCCCTTTCTCCCCTCTCCAGGGGATAGTTCTCTTCCCAACCACCCTCCTCCCACAGCCGTCCCCTTCAGCGCTCAATAGGTAGGTCAAGGGAGCTTCCGAGCTCCCCTTTTCCTTTTCTCCCTGGTTCTGCGTCCAGCCCTTCTCCCCTCAAAGTGTCAAGGCGGCACACGGGTGTCTGTTCGGCGCGGTGTATGTCTACAACTCTCTATGTAAGAAAGGGGGGTGGGCTGGGCGGCCTCGGTAGGGCACCAAGACCAGACTGCAATGAATAGAGGCAGTTTCGCGCGCCTCCCCACCTTTTGGGGCGGCACGGCACCCGTCCTGGGAGGTAGGCACGCCACTTGCAAACAGTAGAGAGACATAACAGATGATCCCGAGGGGAAAACGGACCACCAACCTAAACCAAGCCCACCGACAGAGAGATCCTAGAGATCTCACCCTCTTTGAGACTCACCAACATTCCCCTACATAACAGGGGTGAATCCTCAAAGCCAACCGGAGAGACGGTCCTCCCCCTCGATAACTCCCAGCCCTCGGGCTGGGAGTTTTACTTTTTCAGGGGAATGAAGAGGCGGGCACGGCTGTTGCAGAGAGCAAGAGACAGGAAATAGACGAGGGGGGAGGTTCCCGCCAGCCAAGTCTGATCCTACCCAACCGAGGCTCAGGCCTCACCTTTCACAGTATCTTCCTTTTTCCCCTGAACAGGGGTAAAGCCAAAAAGCCAACCGGAGAGATGGGGACTCCCCCCCGAAAACTCCCTCTCCTGTCTCACGCGCGGCAGCGGTTTTCAAAAAATTCTGGAATAGACATTTTAGGCGGCCATTTTGGCGAGCTGTGGATAGAATGGCACGGTGCCGCAGCCCGCAGAAGATCTTCTCGCCTGGTTCGACCGGCACCGCCGCGACCTCCCCTGGCGCCGCTCGCAGGACCCCTACCGCGTGTGGCTCTCCGAAGTCATGCTCCAGCAGACGCGGGTGGAGGTGGTGCTCCCCTACTACGAACGATTCCTCGCACGATTCCCGACCGTGGAGGAGCTGGCCGCGGCCGAGGTCGACGAGGTCCTGACCCTCTGGTCGGGGCTCGGCTACTACCGGCGGGCGCGCCAGCTCCATGCGGCGGCCCGGCAGGTCGCCGCGGCGGGAAGCTTTCCCCGCACTTTGGAGGGTTGGCTCGAGCTGCCGGGGATCGGCCCGTACACGGCGGCGGCGGTGGCGAGCATCGCGTTCGGCGTGGCGGCGCCGGTGATGGACGGCAACGTCGAGAGGGTGGTGTCGCGCTGGCTCGCGCAGACGGACGATCCCAGGTCGGGCCCGGCGCGGCGCCGGCTCCTCGCGACCGCCGCCGATCTCCTGGCGGCCGGGCGGCCGGGCGACAGCAATCAGGCGCTGATGGAGCTCGGAGCCACGCTGTGCACCCCGCGCCGGCCAAAATGTCTCCTCTGTCCCATCGCGCCCGGCTGCCGCGGCCGGGAGTCTGGAGATCCCGAGAGCTATCCCGCCGCGCGGGCGAAGCGGGAGAGCGAGAAGCGGCGGCTTGTCGTGGCCATGGCCGAGCGGAACGGCCGGGTGCTCCTTTTCCGGCGGCCCGCGGACAGCGTCCTCCTGGCCGGCACCTGGGAGCTCCCCTGGGTGGACGGGGACGCCGACGCGGCGCCCGAGGCGGCGCTGGCCGCCCGCTATGGCGGTTCCTGGACCTTGGGGCCCCGGCTCGGCGAGGTGCGCCACGGGATCACCTACCGCGACCTGGAGATCACCGTCTTTCGTGCCGAAGTGGCAGGAGTGCCAGCGCGGCAGGTAGTCTCATCAAGATCGAGCTGGGGCGCGTCCGGCTGGTTCGACGCCGAGGGACGGGCGGGGTTACCGTTGTCGTCGCTGGTGGGGAAGGTGCTGCGGCTCAGCCCAGCTGCCGCTTCTTCTGCACCTGCGGACGGTCGACCGGCCAGGAGATCCCGGAGCCGCCGGCCAGAATGAACCAGGTGATGACCTTGTCGTCGATCTCGCGCAGCCGGCTCGCCACCAGGTGGCAGAGGATGTTGAGGAGCCGCAGGGAGGAGACCTTGTGGATGTCGAGGATCCCCTCCAGCACCTCGCGCGGAATGGCGAGGACGACGGCGCCCTCTTCGTGCGCCTTGGCGTCGGCCGAGCGCGGCTGGTTGTCGATCAGCGCCATCTCGCCGAAGTAGCCCCCGCGCTCGATGAAGGCGAGAGCCTCCTCGCCGGCGCCGGGGATGAATTTGCTGATCATCACCCGGCCTTCGAGCACGATGTACATCTCGTGGGCGCTCTCGCCCTCGCGGAAGATGACCTGGTGGGGGGAGAACGCCTTCTCGCGGGAGAGCGTGGCCAGGAAGTTGATCTCCAGCGAAGAGAGCTTCATCTCTTCGAAGAGCTTCCGCTTGGTGGCGATGTCGATGTAGAGCTCGCCGCCGGGCTGCATGTGGGTCACCGGGGCGTCCGCGGCGGGCCGGCCGGTCTCCTGGAAGAACGAGGTCAGGTTCTCGTTGGTCTGGCGGAGCTTGCCGGAGAGGCTCTTCCAGAGCAGCCAGGAGAGAGCCAGATGGAGCCGCAGGTCGGCCTTGACCGCCACGTCGAGGGCCTCGGGATCGAACGCGATGAGCTCGGTGTCGACGGTCGTCGTAATCGCGTCGCCGGTGCGCGGCCCGCTGTCGACGAACGAGGTCTCGCCGAACAGCGAGCCCGGCCCGAGGCTGGCGAGGGCGAACAGCCCATAGGGGGTCTTCCTCTGGATGCGGACGTCGCCGCTCAACAGGAGATAGACGCCGCGCGTGCGCTCGCCTTCCTTGACGACCAGGGTTCCCGCCGGATAGTGCACGAGGGACGCGCACTGCGCGAGCCTGGCGAGGTACTCGTCCGAAAAATGGGAGAACATCTCCCACTGCCGCAGAAGCGCGAGGATTTCCAAAGTGGGCCTATCTTAACCGGAATCCCCCCGGGGTCACAGCAGCGGGAGCTGCACCGGCCCGATCACGCGGTCCGAGACCTCGCGCTCGACCACGTCGAGCCAGGCGGAGCGCTCGCCGGGGTGGAGACGGAGAGCGTCGATCCCCCGCTCGGCCAGCTCGCGGTTGAGGCGCTCATCGACGGCGAGCTGGAACGCCGGATTGGCCGACCGGATGCCATCCGGGCTCGGCTGCTCGACGACCGGCACGTGAACCAGGAGGTCGTAGCCCGTGGTCCACGCCTGCACCAAGGGATCGAGCGCCTCCTGCCGGCCGGCGGAGAGGAGCAAATAGATGTAATTGTCGAGGACGCTCCGGTCGCAGATGACCGTCGGGTAGCGCGCCATGGCTACGAGCTCTTCGGCGATCTGGGTGTGGAGGATCCACGACTGCGCCGCCACCGAGGTCTCCTCGTTGATCGGCAAGGGGCAGCGCCGCGCCACCTCGTGGACGACCTCGACGGCCACGTCCCGCGTCTTGAGCCGGGAGGCCAGGCCATAGCAGAGCGTGGTCTTGCCGACGCCGTGGCTGCCGATGAAGGCGATCTTGCAGCGGGGGGTACTCATTCTGGGGGAAAGTATGCCATTAGCCCTGCCTCCAGAATCCCCAGTCCCACCCCGAGCAGCTCCTCCGATACCGTGAGCGGCGGCACGAGCTGCGCCACCTTCCCCTCGGGGCCTCCGGCCAGCAGGAGCACCCCGCGCTGCAGGGTATCGCTGGTCCAGCGCTTGGCGCTTTCTGCCGTGGTCAGCTCGATCCCCCAGAGGAGGCCTCGGCCTCGCACGGCGGCGACCTTCTCGGGGTAACGCTCGCGCCAGGTGGCGAGCCGGGCTCCGACCAGGGCTCCGAGACGGGCGGCTCTCTCGGTGAGGGCGTCGCTCTCCAGGATGTCGAGCACGGCGAGCGCGGCGGCGCAGGCGAGGGGGTTGGCGAGGAAGGTCGAGGTGTGCAGGGCCTCGCCGGGAGTCTCCCAGGCGCGAAAGAGGGCGCGGCGCCCGACGACCGCGGCGATCGGGAGACCGCCTCCCAGGGCTTTGCCGCAGCAGAGAAGGTCCGGGCGGACCCCTTCGGCCTCGACGGCGAAGAGCGTTCCGGTGCGACCGAAGCCGGTGAAGATCTCGTCGGCGATCAGCGCGGTTCCGGCGGCGCGGCAGAGATCCGCGAGCGCGGCGAGCCAGCCCTCCGGCGGCACCAGGATGCCTTCCCTCCCGACGATCGGCTCGACGATCACGGCGGCCACGTCGCCGGGGCGGAGCGCTTCCGCGATCCGGCCGGGGTCGCAGGCATAGGGGAGCCTCCGCACGTGGGCGTGGAGATGGGCCTCGAAGGGGGCGCGGAACTCGGGGCGGGAGGTGACGGCCAGGGCTCCCAGCGTCAGGCCATGATACGAGGGCTCGAAGGCGACGATGCTCGGACGGCCGGTTGCGGCCACCGCGGTCTTCAAGCCGATCTCGACCGCTTCGGCCCCGGAGATCGCGAAGAAGACCTGCGGGTCGTCCACCGGCACGCAGCGGACGAGCCGTGCCGCCAGCTCCACTCTTCTCGGATGCGCGTGGACGTCCCCCAAGCCGTGGAGGAGGTGCTCCGCCTGCTCGCGGATCGCCTCGACGACCCGCGGGTGGGCGTGCCCGACCGCGGCCACGCCGAAGCCGGAGGTGAGATCCAGATAAAGGTTGCCGTCGACGTCCCGGACGTTGGCGCCGTGGGCTTCTTCCCAGAGGAGAGCGGGGGCGCCGGAGACCCCGGAGGACACCGTGTTGACGCCGGGAGCTTCGAGCTCGCCCAAGCGGCGGGAGAGCTCGCGGGCTCGCGGGCCGGGCGGCGGCACGACGATGTGGGGGCGGCTCACATCTCGCGCCGCCCGGCGAGCGAGCGGCCCAGCGTCACCTCATCGGTGTACTCGATGTCGCCGCCCACCGGCATGCCGAAGGCGAGGCGGGTGACGCGCACGCCGCGCGGCTTGAGGTGCCGCGCCAGATAGAGCGCGGTCGCCTCCCCCTCGACGTTCGGATTGGTCGCTACGATCACCTCTTCGATCCCCTCGAGGCGTGCGAGCAGGCCGGGGATCGCCAGGCGGTCGGGGCCGATCCCGCGGTGCGGCGAGAGGGCCCCGAGAAGGACGTGATAGAGGCCGTGGTACTCGCCGGTCCGCTCGATCGGCTCGAGGTTGAACGGCTCCTCGACGACGCAGATGCGGGTGCGGTCGCGGCGCTCGTCGGAGCACCAGCGGCAGGGGTCGACCGGTGTGATGGCGTTGCACACCGAGCAGTGAAACAGCTTCTCCTTGACCTCGACGATGGCCTGGGCGAGCGCCTGGGCTTCGGCGGGGGAGACCTTCAGAAGGTGATGGGCGAGCCGGGTGGCGGTCTTCGGGCCGATCCCCGGCAACCGGGCCAGCTCGCCGATCAGCCGCGCCAGGGGATCGGTCATCGCTCGACCGCCAGCCGCCCGGACGCGCGGCTCAGAACAGACCCGGCATGCTCGAGGCCAGGGAACCCATCTTTCCCTGCATGGTCTCCTCGACCTTCTTGCCGGCCTGGTTGACGGCGGCGACGATCAGATCCTCCAGCATCGACAGGTCGCTCGGATCGACCGCTTCCGGATCGATCTTCACCCCGACGAGCTGCTTGTGGCCGCTCATCTGGACCGTGACCATGCCGCCGCCGACACTGGTTTCCACCACGAGCTCGTTGAGCTCGCGCTGGAGCTTCTCCTGCATCTCCTGAGCCTGCTTCATCAACTGGCGCATGCTGCTCATCGGGCTACTCCTCCCTGGATCTTCCGTGCTCTTCAATTTTCTCAACCCGTCCACCAAAGATATCAAGGACTGCCTGCACTTGGGGATTCTCCGCGATGCCGGCTCCCGGAACCGGCGCCGCAGCAGCGGCCGCGGGCGGGGCGGCTTTCTTCGCGCTCCCCCGCACGAGGCGCCAGCCGGAGCCGGCGCCCCAGACGGCGGCGACCGCCTCCTCGACGATCTGGCGGTTGCCCGGCTGCTGGAGCCGCGCGTCAAGAAGACCGTCCTCCGGAGCCGTAGCGATGTGGAGAACCCCATCCTGCAGATCAAGGTCGGCCTCCGACAGGAGCGCGGCGAGCGGCTGCTTGCGCCGGCTGACCTCATCGAGGAAAGCCTGGATCTGCTCCGGCTCGCCGAGCGCCTGGGCGAGCGGCGCGCGTTCGACAGCCGGCGGCGGCGGGACCGGAACAGGCTGCGGGCGCGTCGGCGGAGCGGCGCGCTGCACTGGCGGAGGAGCCGGCGTGGGAGCCGGGCGCGGCTGGGGCCGCGGCGCTTCGGCCGGACCCGACGGCAGGGAGACCCCGCCAGCCAGCAGCTCTTCGATCCGCGTCAGCTTCGGCAGCTCGGCGGCGCGCAGCCAGGCGATCTCCACGGCGAGCGCGCCGGTGTCGCTGCGCCGGACCAGCTGCTCGCTGGTGAGGAGCTGGTGGAGCAGCCGCAGCAGGTTCTCGTAGCCGGCCGCCCGGGCCGTCTCGGCCAGCCGCTGCGCCTCCTCGGCCGGGAGGTCCACCTGGTCCGGGTCGCCGCCCATGCCGAGATGGAGCGCGTCGCGCGCGAAGGCGAGGAACTGGCCATAGACGTTGCGCGGATCCCACCCCTCGTCCTCGACGCGCCGCACAAAGCCCGCGACCGCGGGGCCGTCGCCGCGCAGGATCGCTTCGAGGAGCCCGTAGAACAGCGCGGTGTCGAGACCGCCGAGCAGGCGGATCGCGTCCTCGTCGGCGATCGTGCCCGAGCCGAACGTGGCGAGCTGGTCGAGCAGGGCGACCGAATCGCGCACGCTCCCCTCGCCGGCCCGCGCGATCAGGCGGAGCGCCGTGTCGCTCGTCGTGATCGACTCGGCCTCGGCGATCGTGCGCAGGTAGGCCGCGAGCGCCTGCGACGGGACGCGCCGGAAGTGGAACTCCTGGCAGCGCGACAGGATCGTCGCCGGCACGGCGTCGATCTCGGTCGTGGCGAAGATGAAGACGAGGAACGGCGGCGGCTCCTCGACGATCTTCAACAGCGCGTCGAACGCCTGGCGCGACAGGCGGTGCACCTCGTCGAGCACGACCACCTTGTAGCGGTCGTGCGCCGGACCATATTTGAGGCTCTCGGTCAGCTCGCGGACCTGCTCGACCTTGGAATAGGTCGCGGCGTCGACCTCGATCACGTCCAGGTCCGAGCCGCGGGTGATGTCACGGCAGGACGCGCACTCGTTGCAGGGGTCGGCGGCGGGTCCGCGCTCGCAGTTGAGCGCCTTGGCGAGGACGCGGGCGGCGGTCGTCTTGCCGACGCCGCGGATGCCGGAGAACAGGTAGGCCTGGGCGATGCGCCCTTCGCGCAGGGCGTTGCGCAGGGCGGTGACGATCGGCTCCTGGCCCACCAGGCTCGAAAAGCTCTGCGGGCGCCATTTGCGGGCGAGAACCTGGTAGGTCATCTTGGTCGAAGGTTGTTTGTGGGTGGCTGACAGTGGCCCACGAAGGGTTCCGGTTGGACTGCGGCACTCGGCCGGTTACCTTAGCGCTGCTCCCTTCCGGGCCTGACGCGGTTCGATAAAGGCCGATGCACAGGACCCGAACCCTTCGTGCGCCACTGCGGTCCCCCATGCTATGTGCTTGGGGCAGGGATGTAAAGCCTCAGAAGAGGGAGATTATTTCCGGAGACCGGCGCTCGGCCGGCAACAGATCCGCAGTTCTTTCCTCCCTTCACCGACGAGAACCACGGCTAGACCATTGAAAAATGATAATCAGACGTCTTCTTCCTCAACAGAGGTCTCCTGGTCGGGTAGTAACCGCTGCAGCGTTCCTGCCTCTAAGAGCCGCATGATCTCCTTGCCGAGGATGTGGTTGATCACGTCACCGCGCTGCTTGCCGTAAACCCCCATTCGAGTCAGTTGGCGTAGATATGCCTTCACCTGCTCTGAGGGGCTGAAGTAGATCCGCCCATCGTTGGCCACGGCACCAGAATACTATAGAGGGGGCGGTTGAGGGAGGATAAGGGGGCAGATTCGTTTAGCAGTTTCGCCCCCAATCTGCCCCCTTGGGCTTGACGCCCCAGCGGAAACCGAGCTATGCTCCAATTGCGCAGGCGGGAACTTGGACGGTTGCGTGGTAGTGCAGAGTCCTGAAATTTCATCGCCCGCCGGGGGGTTGACAATGAAGGAGAGAGCTAATAGCCTTCGAAACTCACTGTCCCCCGGAGAGCCGGAGGCCGGAGCGGCCGATCAGCCCCAGAGCGACGCTGAGCAGGATGAAAGGGATATGGAACTACTTAAGGCAGCGAAGGGTCGCAGGCTCTCCGCTACGAATGGCAACATGCCGCGGCTTCGGCGCCCGAGCCGGCTTGGAGTCTATGGCGGGTACGCCGTCACTCGGGCAGGACAGGTCGTTGTCGATGCAGCGCGGGTCTTTGGCGACGCGCAGTCACTTCAGGAAGCACTTAAGGTGGCCAAGCGGGCGCAGGAGATTGCGAGACGCACGTCAAGAGAGGGCTAACGGGCTCTTCAGGCCCTAAATGCCATCCCACCTTCACCTCCTCCTCGTCATCCTCGCAGGCTATCTGTTCGTTCACGCCTGCGACTACCTGCACTACAGAGCTAAGTCCCTCGAGGGCCATCGGCTGGTGATCGAGGCCTCAGTGGCGGGGTTCGCTCTGTTTGTGCTTGTACGGCCGTTCATGGTCTTTCTGAAGTTCCTGGATACCCTCTTCCTCGGGTCATTCCTCCAGAAATATTGGTTCCTTTTCACTGCAGGTTCGCCCTATTCCGGCACCCTGCTGGTTACAATCCTGCTTGCCACCCCGCTCGCATTGGGTTGGAACCTCTACCAAGGCTATAGAAATAAGGCTCTCATTCCGGTGGAATGGACCGGGCGAAGCTGGAGAGAAAACTACTCAAACTTCAGTAAGGCACTCGCCTTGGAGGAGGCCATCGATCGGACCGGAAATAGCCTGCTGCTGATGCTTCACGAAGCGGCGACGAGATGGTCGCACGACTTCACCATGCTTGGCGTGACCATGAGTGACCGGAAGCTGTACGTGGGCTGGGCGTTCCGATCCCCACAGTTGACGCAGCATGAAAGCTATTTCGCCTTGTTTCCCTTGATGAGTGGATATCGGGACGACAAGACGCTAAAGCCCGTATTCAACTTCTTCTATCCGCTCGAGTCCGCTGGAGTGAAGGAGGCAATCGCTGACCCTTATCGTCATTTGATTATCCTCCCATTAAGTGGCGTGAGCAGCGCGAGGTTGCTTGAAAGTAACTTTGATCCGGAAGAGCTCGCAGGTCTAGATCCAGATCCAGACCCCCAACAAGAACTCGCGTTTCTTGACGACTAGTTGCCTCTGGAATCCGCCGATCGAGGAGGAGAAAGCCCCGAGTACCGCTCGCTGACAAGTTCCTCGGCCTTGATCTTTTTTGGTATTGCATAGGCCCGGAAAGTTCCGCTCAGGTCCGGGAACATCGGCAATAGGTTCCCAGGTTCTGGTGAATGCGGAAGGCAGCTTGGGCGATTGCCACGGCGCGGTCTTCGAGTTATGATATCGCGCCTGCCCGGGGTGCGCCCTGCGCGAGGGGTTTGCGTGGAGAGACCGGACGATCGGCTCTGGATGCAAGAAGCCCTCGCGGAAGCGAGGCGCGCCGCGGAGATCGGGGAGGTCCCGATCGGTGCCGTGATCATTCTTGAAGGCCCTCTGGGTGAGAAGGAGATCGTCGGCCGCGGGCACAACCGGCGCGAGAGCGACCGCGACCCATTAGCCCATGCCGAGATCCTGGCGATCCGGCAGGCGGCGGGACGGATCGGTGGGTGGCGGCTCAACGGGTGCACGATCTACGTCACCCTCGAGCCGTGCGCGATGTGCGCCGGAGCGCTGGTCAACAGCCGCATCGACCGCCTCGTCTACGGCGCGGCCGATCCGAAGGCGGGCTACTGCGCGACGCTGGGCAACCTGGTCCAGGATCCGCGGTTGAACCACCGGCTGGAGGTGACAGCCGGCGTCCTGGAAGAAGAGAGCGCGGCGCTGCTGCGCGGCTTCTTCGGGGCACTGCGGCGGAAGGGTTCTTTGCCAGATTCCTGATTTTGGAGAGATGTCCGAGTGGCTTAAGGAGCACGCTTGGAAAGCGTGTGTAGGGGAAACTCTACCGTGGGTTCGAATCCCACTCTCTCCGCCAAATATCGAGAACGAAACGAGTTACGGAGAGGTGCCAGAGCGGTTGAATGGGGCGGTCTCGAAAACCGTTGACCGGGCAACCGGTCCGTGGGTTCGAATCCCACCCTCTCCGCCATTTTTGGAAGTCGGTTGGTCCGCCCGGCGCGGCGTGGCCCTCGATGCCAAGTTGACGGTCTGGCCCCGGGCGCGGTATCGTACGAGATTCGTGTCGAACGACTGGAACGGGCTCTCTGTGGAGCGGCCGCTCCGCTCAACCCTGAAACCTCTGGAGAAGGCGGGTCATCGTGAAACGGACCTTTCAACCGAACAACCGCCGGCGCAAGCGGACCCACGGCTTCCTGGTGCGGATGCGCACGCGCCACGGTCGCGCGGTCATCAGCCGGCGCCGCGCCAAGGGACGCAAGCGCCTGAGCGTCTGATGGCCGAGCCCGCCCCCGGGAGGTCCGGGGAGCGGTTGCTCCACGAGGAGCGGCTGCGGCGGCGGGCCGACTATCTCAGGTGTTATCGGACGGGCCGGCGGCGCCACGGCGCGCTGGCCATCGTCTATTCCGCCCCGAACCATCTCGGTCATCCACGTCTCGGAATCACCGCCAGCCGCAAAGTAGGCAACGCGGTGGTTCGCCAGCGGCTCAAGCGGAGGATCCGAGAGATCTATCGGCGGTGGAACGACCGCGGGACGCTCCCTCCTCTGGATGTGGTGATCCACTTGAAGACCGAAGCGGGCACGTCGACATTCGAGACCTTGCGGGCCGATCTCCTGCGGCTCTTGGAGAGTCTCGTGCCCCGGCGGGGAGCGGCCGGGTGATCCGGCTCCTCGTTGTTCTGCTGGACGTCTACAAGCGGCGGATCTCCCCGCTCCTTCCGCCGTCCTGCCGCTTCACCCCGACCTGCTCGGAGTACGCCCGTCTCGCCCTGCTCAAGCACGGCCTCCTGCGCGGTCTCGCGCTGACGGCCGGCCGGCTGCTCCGATGCCAGCCCCTCCATCCCGGAGGGGTCGATCTGCCGTAGAGAGGAATCGAAGCTCTTGGACAATCGCCGTTTGCTGCTCGCCGCCTTCCTGTGCATGGCGCTCGTCGTCGTCTGGTCGATCTTCTTCCCCCCGAAGCCGCAGCCACGGCCGGATCTCCCCGCCGGGGAGGAGGCGCCCGTCGTTGAGGCTCCGGCTCCGAACGCCACGGGTGCCTCAAATAAAGCCCCCGCGGAGCGCCCGCGGCCCGGCCTCTCCCCCGCGGCGCCGGCCGCGCCGGCCCAGCCCATCGCGGCCTCGCGGGAGGAGACCGTCACCCTCCGGCAGGGAACCACTGAAGCCGAGCTCACCAACCGCGGCGGCCAGCTCGTCTCCCTGGAGGTGGGCGGAGCCCGCAACGAGGGGAGCGTGGACCTGGTCCGGCGGCGGCGGGAAGGTCCCTATCCGTATGGTCTGACCACGGGAGACCGCAAGTCCCACCCCCTGAACGAGGCCCTCTTCGCTATCCAGCGGAGCGCGGACGGCCGGTCCACCACGTTCCGGTACAACGGCCCGCTGGGCGCCGCCGAAAAGACCTTCACGTTCACGCCCGAGGGGTTGCTCGAGGTGAGCATCCGCGTGCCCGGCCACCGCGGCTGGGGCGTGCTGATGGGCCCGGGCATCCGCAACGAGCCGCTGGAAGAGCTCAAGGGGCGCATCCAGCAGGCGCAACGCGGCGCCGTCTACAAGACCGAAAAGGTCAAGCTCATCTCCCCCAACACCAATGAGGTGAAGGCCTTTGCCGGGCCGGCGCTGCGCTGGATCGGCCTGGAGGACGCCTACTTCCTGAGCGCCGCCATCCCCAAAGAGGGGCTCGACCGCGCGGTGATCGAGCCGGTCCTCCTCGACATGGCGCCCGGCGGCGAGGGGGCCCGCTTCGTGCCGGTGCCGGAGGACCTCACCTCGGCGCAGAAAGACATGGCGCGGGACTTCCGCCTGGTGCTCAAGCCCGAGGGCGACTCCCTGACCTTCCTCTCGTTCTGGGGGGCCAAGGAGTACGACCGCCTGGCGGAGCTCCCCTACGGCCTGGAGGGGTCGGTCCGCCTCGGCACCTTCGGGTTCCTGGCGCGCGCGCTCCTCGTCGGCCTGCGCTGGATCCACAACACCGTCGTCGCCAACTACGGCTGGGCCATCGTGCTGATGACCGTGCTGATCCGCCTGGCGCTCCTGCCGCTGACCCACACCAGCATGAAGTCGATGAAGAAGATGCAGGAGCTGAATCCGAAGATGCAGGCGATCCGGGAGAAGTACCGGACGAAGCTCAAGGACAAGCAGGGGCGGCCCAACGTCGAGATGCAGCAGAAGCAGAACCAGGAGATCATGGCGCTGTACAAGGAGCACGGCGTCAATCCGGCCGGCGGCTGCCTGCCGATGCTGCTGCAGCTGCCGATCCTGTTCGGGTTCTACAGCCTGCTGAGCACCACGATCGAGCTGCGGGGGGCGCCGTGGATCCTGTGGATCAAGGATCTCTCGGTGCACGACCCCTACTACGTGCTCCCGATCCTGATGGGCGCGACGCAGTTCCTCCAGGTGAAGCTGGCCCCGCAGGCGGGCGATCCGATGCAGCGCCGCCTGTTCATGATGATGCCGATCGTGTTCACGTTCCTGTTCCTGCCCTCCCCGAGCGGCCTGGTGCTGTACTGGCTCACGAACAACGTCTTGACCATCCTGCAACAGGCGGTCTACAACCGTTCGCAGGGGCGCACCGTCGGGGAGAGTGCGAAGACTGCGCACCAGAGAGGGTGATCGAAATCCGATGAGCGAACCGAAGAGACGATTCTTCTCCGGCGACAGCCTGCAACAGGCGCTGGTGCAGGCCGCCAACCATTTCAACCTTCCCCCGGAAGAGATCGCATACCGCAGCATCGAGAAGAAGCACGGCTTCATCAAGGTGCGCCGCAAGGTGGTCATCGAGGTGAATCCGGACGCGCCGCGCCGGGACAAGAACCCCGCGCCGCCGCCGGCGGTCCTCGCGAGTCCGCCCGCGCCGACACCGCAGGTGCCGCCCCCGCCGAGCCCGGAGAAGCTCGCCGAGGAGCTGGATCGGGATCCCGAGACGCGCGAGCGGCGGCCCGAGGCGCGGCCTGTGCAGGATCGCCCCGTGGGCGGAGGCGATCGCCCCCCCCGCGGCGACCGGCCTCCTCGTGGCGACCGGCGGGAGGGTGCTCCCCGCGGCGACCGCGGAGGCAACGGCCGGCCCCCGCAGCGGGGTCGGCACGATGATCGCGGTGGGCGGCCGGCCCGCGGCGGCGAGCGGAGCGCGCGCGAAGGGGGACCGCGGGAATCCCGAGAGCGGTCGCAGTCGGCGCCTCGCCTCCCCTACGTGGAAGAGCGCCGCCGGGAGCCGGGGATTCTGGAGGCCGGCGGCCTGGTGACCCTGCCGGATACGCCGCGCCGGGTCTCCGAGCGCTTTCCCCCCGCTGAAGGCGCGCAGGCCGAAGCCGCCGGGAAGGCCGCCGAGCTCCTGCTGCGGATCGCCGGCCTCGATCTGGCGCCGCGAGTCCTCCAGGGAGAAGACCGCCTGGAAGTGGATCTCGCGGGGGCGGACGTGGATTGGTGCTTCGCGGACGACGGCGAGATCGTGTTGGCGATGGAGCACCTGCTGCCGCGCCTGATCCGCAGCCTGAGCGGCGAGGCGGCGCTGGTCCGGGTCGACTGCGACAACTTCCAGGAGATCCGGGAAGAGCGGCTGCGCAGCCTGGCGCAGCGCATGGCCGAGGAAGTCCGCCGCTTCGGCAAGCCGCGGACCCTGGAGCCGATGAACCCGGCCGACCGGCGAATCATCCACGTGACCCTGGCGGACGATCCGCACGTGGTGACTGAGAGCGAAGGCGACGGATTCTTCAAGCGCGTGATGATCCGGCCCGCCTGATCAACTTCTGCTGAGGCGCGGGGCTACGTTTCACGTGGAACGTAGCCCTTTTCATTTGAAGGCTACGTTTCACGTGGAACAGTGCTGTCCTCTCGGTTACCATTCCCCCTCCATGCCGTTCCCCCTCCCTCCTCTCTCCCGGGACGCCTTTGCCGCGGAGCTCGCGAAGCACTCCCCTGAGCCGCTCTCCGGTCCGGCCGTCGACGCGCTCCACGCCCACTACCAGGAGCTTTCCCTGTGGAACCGCCGGCTCTCCCTGATCGGACCGGGCACCGCGGGGGAGATCGTGGCGCGCCACTATGGGGAGTCGCTGGCTGCTCTGCCGCTGCTCTCGGAAGAGGCCCAGGTTGGCCTGGATCTGGGGTCGGGCGCCGGGTTTCCGGGAATCGTGCTGGCGGCGGCGCGGCCCGGGCTCGCGGTGACGCTCGTCGAGGCGCGGGAGAAGAAGTGGGCGTTCCTGCTCGCGGCGATCCGCCGGGCTTCATTGCCCTGCGCGGCCCTGAATGTTAGAGTCGACGTTCCGCTGCCTGCCGGACTGCCGGCGCGCCTGGATCTGGTGACCACGCGGGCCTTGAAGCTCGATTCCGAGATGCTGGATGCGCTCGCGGAGCGCCTCTCGGAGTCTGGCTGTCTCCTTCTCTGGGTCGGGGGAGAGGATCCCGAGATCCCCCCGGCGCTGGCGGTGGATGGGAGTGTTCGGCTCCCCGGGAGCGAGCGGCGGCGCATCCTGCGGCTCCGCCGCTCCCCAGGTATCTGAGGAATCTGAAGGATCTGATGACCACGATTCTCGCGATCGCCAACCAGAAGGGCGGAGTGGGCAAGACCACGACCGCCATCAACCTCGGCGCCGGCCTGGGCGCCCTCGAGCGCCGCGTCCTTCTCGTGGATTGCGACCCCCAGGGGAACGCCACGCGCGGGCTCGGCGCCTCCGCTACGCCGCCGCACCTCTACCAGGCGCTGACCGGCGAGGCCGAGCCCGCGGCGGCCATCCGCCCGTCCGGCTTCCCCAACCTCGACCTCCTCCCCGCGCAGCGCGATCTCGTCGGCGTCGAGGTGGAGTTCGTCGGGCAGGAGGGGTGGGAGGGGCGGCTCAAGCGCATGCTCGCCCAAGTCTCCGGGAGCTACGACATCGTCCTGCTCGACTGCCCGCCGTCGCTCGGTCACATCACGGTGAGCGCCCTGACCGCGGCGGACGGGGTCCTGGTCCCTCTCCAGTGCGAGTACTTCGCCCTCGAAGGGATCAGCGAGCTCGTCTCCACGGTGCAGCGCGTGAAGAAGGGGCTCAATGCACGGCTGGACATCGCCGGCATCCTGCTGACCATGTACGACGACCGCACGAACCTCTGCCGCGACGTGGCCGACGAGATCCGCCGCCACTTCGGGGCCAAGGTGTTCGAGACGGTCGTGCCGCGGAACATCCGCCTGGCCGAGGCGCCCAGCCATGGCCTTCCCATCTTCCAGTACGACATCAAGTCGCGCGGCGCCGAGGCGTACCTGGCGCTCGCGCGCGAGCTCATGCGGAGGGCGGCTTGAATCCCAATCCAACCAAGAAGCGGGGACTCGGCCGCGGGCTCGACGCCCTGCTGCAGAAAGAGGAGGCGCCGCCCCCGGGGCCGATTCAGACCCTGCCGGTGGGGAGCCTCCGGCCGAACCGTTTCCAGCCCCGGACCCACTTTGACGAAACGGCGATCGAGGAGCTTGCCGAGTCGATCCGCGCGCAGGGGGTGATTCAGCCCCTGGTCGTGGCGCGCGATCTTCAGGGGGAGGGCTACGTGATCGTCGCCGGGGAGCGGCGCTGGCGTGCCTCCCGCCGCGCGGGGCTCGAAAACGTCCCGGTCGTGGTCCGGGAGGTCGCGGACGACCGCGAGCTGCTCGAGCTGGCGCTGGTCGAGAACCTCCAGCGTTCCGATCTCAATCCGCTGGAGGAAGCCGAGGCCTACCAGGCGCTCCAGGAGAAGTTCTCCCTCTCGCAGGAGGACATCGCCACCCGCGTCGGCAAGGCGCGCACCACGGTGACCAATGCGCTGCGCCTGCTGCGCCTGCCGGAGGAGGTGCGCGACCTCCTCCGGGCCGGGCACCTCTCGGCCGGACAGGCCCGTCCGCTCCTCGGCCTGGCGACTAGCGAGGACCAGATCACCCTCGCCGAGCGCGCGGTGCGCGAGGGATTGTCGGCCCGGGACATGGAGCGCCTGACCGGCGAGCCGCGCGTCGCGGCGAATCCGAAGAAGAAGCCCGCCCGGACGGTGGAGGTCCACACCGCCGCGGCGCAGGAGAAGCTCACCCGCCGCCTGCAAACCAAGGTGGAGATCCGGCGGCGCGGGAAGGGGGGCCTTCTCCAGATTTCATTCCACTCCGAAGAGGAGCTGATGCGCCTCTACGACGTCCTGATGGATCGGGGAGACGACCTATGATCTTCAAAACCGAGGGGAAGCAGAGCGATCTGAACGGATTTCTGGACAAGGGCAGCAACGTCACCGGCGAGCTTCGCTTCCAGACCTCGTTCCGCGTCGACGGCAAGTTCTCCGGCGCGGTGGTGTCGGACGGCGAGCTGATCGTCGGGCAAGGGGGAGAGGTGGACGGCGAGCTGCGAGTGGGCCAGATTGTCATCTCCGGCACGGTCAAGGGGACGATCCGCGCCGGTCGGCGCGTCCATCTTTCCGCGACCGGCACACTGCTTGCCGATATCGAGACGCCGGTGCTGATCATCGACGAAGGCGGTTTCTTCCAGGGCGGCTGCTCCATGGCCCGCGAAGAGGGCAAAGTGGTGTCGGCGGCACCCAAGCTGGTGCAGAAGGCGGGGTAGACCCCGGCGCTCACCGCACGCGCGGCTTCAGCGACTCATACGACGGGTAAAACGTCAGCGGGTGATTGGCCAGGAAGCCGCGGTCGAAGGCCGCGGTGAGCACTTGGCCGTCGAGGTCGCGCGCAACAGGGGCGCCGAGAGCGTAGAGGAGGGTCGGGGCGAGGTCGACCAGGCGCGCTCCGGTGAGCAGCGCTCCCGGGCGGATCCCCTCTCCGTAGAAGGCGAGGACGCCGTCCGACGCCTCCTCCAGCGTCCCGCCGACCTCCGGGGCGCCGCCGCGCAGCCAGCTCCAGGGCCCGCCGCGGCGCTCGACGCCCGCGGGGGAGACGACCACGAGCACGCGGGGGCCTCCCCCCTCCTCGCGGGCCCAGAGAGCGGCGAGGAAGTCATCCAACATCCCGTAGTAGGCGGCCACCTGCTCCGCCGCGGCGACCGAGGCGGCATCGCGCACTCCGTCGAACTGCACGGTGGCGAATCCTCCGAACGCCCGCCGGGACACCTCCCGCAGCCCGGGAAACGCCACGAAGACCGCGCTCGCCCCAGGGTGCTCGTCCATCGAGGCGAGCGTGAGAGCCTGCCGCCAGGCGTCGGCGGCTGCTGCCTGAAGCAGGGGGGGCGGAGCGTTTGGGCCGAGGCGGCGCCGCAGGTCGGGATCGAGCTCCTTCGGCGAGGGCCGGAAGAGGCGGGCGCGCTCGGCGAGGTCGGCCGGCCGCACGCTCTCCGGCTCGGGCTCTCCCACGAAAAAACGGTCGGACAGTGCGAACGCGGGATCATGCGAGGGCGCCGCCGCGGGCCAGCCGATGACGCCGCTGGGCTGGCCGAGCCGCGGCAGGATCTCCCAGAGCGTCAGGGCCTGCCGGACGTAGACGCGCGGCGCGATCGGGCGGCTTCCGAACAGACCCCACTCGCCGAACTGGATGCTGCGCGGCAGGAGCTGCAGCGCCGATCCGGGCGCGATCCAATCGCTCCGATAGATGCGCGTGCCGGTCACCCCGTGCTCCGCCGGGTGCTTGCCGGTGGCCAGGGTCATCCAGAGGGCATCCCGGTGCGGCGGGGAGAGGGTCTCGAGACGGCCGTAGGCGCCGCCGCGCAACACCATGTCGAGAAACGGGAGGCGGCCCTGCCCGGCGAGGGGGAGAACGACATCCAGCGTGGCGCTGTCCAGGCCGACGACGAGGAGGCGGGGGCGCTGCCGGTCCTCCACCACCGCCGGCCGGCCGGTCCTGGCGGGACGCGGACGGAACGCCTCGCGCCGCTCCAGCATGGCGTAGATGG
>DATFPH010000036.1:0-8617 GCA_035264905.1 Thermoanaerobaculia bacterium | reverse complement strand
CTCCGAGCTCTCCCCCGTTGGGCCAGTAGCGCCGCGCCATCGCTTCGCTGATCACGATCACCTGCCGCGTATCCCCCCGGTCGGCCGGCCCGAAGGTGCGCCCGCGCCGCAGCGGGATGCGCAGAGTGCGGAAGTAGTCGTCCGAGACGCTGGTGTAGGCGATGAACGGCTGCCCGGTCTCCGCCGGCCAGGTCACGCCCTCGATCGCGAGCCCGTTGTGATCCACCTGGGGCGTGGGCAGAAAGCTCGCGCTCCCGACGCCGCTCACACCGGGGAGGGTGTGCAGGCGCTCCTCGAGCTGCGCGTAGAAGCGGGCCAGCGTGTCCGCCGAATCGTCCGCGCGCGGCGGCATCTGGATGGTCACCGTGACCACGCCCTCCGGATCGAAGCCGAGCGGCGCCGTGGCCATCGTCCACAGGCTGCGGGTGAGCAGCCCCGCGCCCGCGAGCAGGCTGATGCAGAGCGCGATCTGCCCCGCCACGAGCGCTCCGCGCAGGCGCCGCGACCGGCGGCTCTCGCTCGTGCCGCGCGCCTCGTCGCGCAGCGTTCTTTGCAGGTCCGCCCGGCCGGCGGCCAGGGCCGGCGCCACGCCGAAGGCGAGACCCGTGCACAGCGAGAGCAGCATCGTGACGAGCACCGCGCCGCGATCCAGCGAGAGCTCCGCATACGAAGGCAGCGCCGGCAGCGCGAGCCCGCGGAGGGCGGTGAGGCCGAGCGCCGCGAGCAGGAGCCCGGCCGCACCGCCGGCGAGGGCCAGCACCAAGCTTTCGGTGAGCAACTGCCGGACGAGCCGGCCCCGGCCGGCGCCGAGCGCCACCCGTACGGCGAATTCCTTCCGGCGGGAGAGGATGCGCGAAAGCAGAGCGCTCGCCAGGTTGGCGCAGGTGATGAGGAGCACGAGCCCGGCGCTCGCCATCAGCACGAGCAGCGGGGTGCGCGTGTCGCCGACCATGGAGTCGCGCAGCGGCTCGGTCGCCACGGTGAAGCCGAGGAAGGCGTCCGGGTGCTCGCGCACCTGGTTGGCGCCGATCGCGGCGAGGTCGCGCCGCGCCGCTTCGACTGTAACGCCCGGAGCCAGCCGGCCGACGAGGCCGAGCCACTGCCGGCGCCAGGCACGGACCGGGTCGCGCAGCGTCGGGCCGAGGTCGAGCGGGAACCAGAAGTCGGCGTCGCCCATCGGCCCGACGAAGCCGCGCGGCAGCACGCCCACCACTTCGAAGGGTTCCTCGTCGAGGCGGACCGCCCGGCCGACCACTCCCGGATCGCCGGCGAACCGGCGCTGCCAGGTGGCGTAGCTCAGCATCACCACGCGCGCGTCGGACGCGGCGTCGGCGTCCGTCAGCGTGCGCCCGAGCAGAGCGTTGACGCCGAGCGTCTGGAAGAAACCGGATCCCACCAGAGCACCCGTAACCGCCAGCGGCCCGGTCTCGGCGGTATAGGTGTTGTCCGTCGTGCCGGTGTAGAAGGGAGCGACGCGGGTGAACGACTGCTGCCGCTCGGCAATGTCCGTCACCGCGCCGGCGCTCAGGACCGAGCGCTCGAGCGAGCCGTCCTCGGCCCGCGAATACACGCGCACGAGGCGGTCCGCGTCGGCGTAGGGAAGCGCGTCGAGCAGCACCGACTTCACCACGCCGAAGACGGCGGCGTTGGAGCCGATGCCGAGAGCGAGGGTGATCACGGCGAGGAGCGAGAAGAGCGGGGCGCGCAGCGCGGACCGGACGCCGTACCGGAGGTCCTGCCGGAGGTCGTCGAACCAGTCGCGCCGGGCCTCCGCGCGGCGGTCCTCCTCGAGCAGCTGCGTGCAGACGCTCCGCACGCCGTTCAAGTCGCCGAAGCGCTCGAGCGCCGCGGCGCGCGCCGCCGCCGGATCCATGCCGCGCGCCACGTAATCGTGGATGCGCTGCTCCAGGTGGAAGGCCAGCTCGTCGTCCACCTCGGCCTGCGGCTCGGGAGCGAGCGGGTTGCTGCGCCGGCGGAAGGGGAAGGAGGGGGCGCGCATGGTCACCTCGCCCAGCTCGGCGCCTGCGTCGCGCCGATGGCCTGATTGACCGCCGAGGCGAACTTCTGCCACCCGGAGGTCTGCTCACGGAACTGCCTCTCCCCCTCGGGGGTGAGGTGGTAGAACTTCGCGCGGCGGTTGTTCTCGGAGGTGCCGAGCTCCCCGCGGATCCAGCCCTTCCGCGCCATGCGATAAAGCGCGGGGTAGAGCGAGCCCTCCTCGACGCGGAGCACGTCGCCGGTGGCGCTCTCGATCCAGCTGGCGATGCCGTAGCCATGCATCGGCCCCCAGGTGAGTGTCTTGAGCACGAGCATCTCGAGCGTGCCCTGCAGAAGCCCAGAATCCTTGGCGAACATGAAGCGCTCTCCTTCCTGGGAGGACCCGCCGGCCGGCCCGGCCGGCGGCTTCCTATGCCCATCTAGGGAAACGATACAGGGCTTCCCTTAGATTGGCAAGGGGAGAGAGGTGGGGTTGCTCGAACAGCTTGTCGCGGGCTGGATGGTTGTACACGCCCAACACATTTCCACTAAGCTATGCGCCCACCATGAAGGAGGAGCACCATGAATCTAGTCAAGCTTGCACGCATCGTAGGCCTCGCCCTCATCCTCTCCATCACCGCCCTGACAACGTTCGCCGATCCATCCGCGCAGCCCTGCAGTTGCTCTCTCTGCTCGCATACCGGCTCCGGCCGGAGCTGCACCTGGGATGGCTCGACCATCACCTGTGGAGAGTTCCTCTCCTTCACGACCTGCGGACCTGTGGGTTGACCCCGAACCGACAGCCCTGCTGAATCCGTAAGCTGCGGACCGAAAGGTCCCACGGGGAGCCGCCTGTCCAGGGCGGCTCCCCCACGTCTCCGCCGCCGAAAACCGCCGTGTAAGCCTTAAAACCGCCATGCAAGCCTTAAATCCGGGGCATAAGCCTTAAGGCCGGCGTGTAGCCGTTAAAACCGGGGCGTAAGCCTTAAAAACGTCGTGTAAGCGTTAAAACCGGCCTGTAAGCCTTAAAAACTCGGTGCAAGCGCTGCACGGGATTTTTAAGACTTACACGTCCGTGCAGTGGCTACCGCGGGCCGTGCAGCCGCAGGCTCCAGCTCGCTGCGAAACTACCGCCTGGCTTATGCCTACCCGAGACCAATTAGGTGTATTAAAGGACATGCGCCGTCCACTTCTGGACATTCTATGTCACATCTTGACAGAAAATATGGCCGTATAATAGGATGATCTTGCATCCGGTCGCTCCGGTGTGCGCTTGTCATTGCAATGCAAGGCAGAGGTAAGAATTTAAAACAACAACTCTGGATAGAAAGGAGAAGAGTATGGCGACAGACACTTTGTCCAAGAAGATCGGCACCTGGGACGCGCTGAACACGAATGTGAAGGCGCGCTTGCCGGAGGTGCCGCAGCTCAATCCCACGGTGAAGGAGCTCGACGAGGTCATCGTCGAAGGCAGGGAGCTTCAGGGCCTCCAGGACGTCCACCGCAGGCAGCTGCGCGAGACGACCCAGCGGACCCAGGAGCTCGAGCGCCGCGGGCGCAAGCTCCGCAATCAGCTCATCGTCGGCCTGCAGAGCGTCTTCGGGGTCGACAACATGGTGCTGGTGGAGTTCGGCCTCGAGCCGCGCCTGCCGCGGAAGCGGACCCGTTTGACTGCGGAGGAAAAGGTGGCCAAGCTGGAAGCGGAGCTCGAAGTCGCGAAGTCGGCGCTCGACAAGAAGCGGTCCTGATGCTGCTGGTGGTGTAGTTGTTCTCCCCGGGGGTGGGGGCCCGCCCCCGGGGCTTTGCCAGCTTTCAGGAGCGGCGGGTCTTTGCCTTCTGACTCGAGGTCGCCTCGGCAAGTCCCTTCTCGTCGGGAGTCTCATCCTCCCAGCGGTCCCAGGGATCCGGGGGTACGGCGGGAACCTTGGCGAGAACGCGGTCGAACGCCGCCCGATCGCCTTGCCGGGCGAGCGTCTCCAGGTAATCCTCCGTCATCAGGGCCGACATCTTCTCTGCCACCGCGGTACTGATGAGCTGGTTGATCGAGACCTTCTCCTTCCTGGCAAGATCCTTCAGATGCCGGTGCAGCGAGTCGGGAAGGCGGATACTGAGAGTCGCCATGTTCAACCTCCAATGACATCGAGGAACGCTTTGGGCGTCACCGCCTGGATGCCAAAGCGTTCGGCCGCTGCGAAGTCCCTTCCGTTGTAGGTCACGATATACCTTGCGCGAGAGGCAACGGCGAGCTCCAAGACCATGTCGTCCTTGGGGTCGGGCAGGCCCGGACGCCAAAGGAAGAAGATCTTCTGCCGGTGCGCGACCGAGCAGAGAAAACTTAGGACCGAGACGGTCTCTTCCTCGCTCAGGACTGGCCCCCGGCGCAGCACATCCTCATACTCCAGGACCAGCGGCACGGAGACGCTGATCTCGAAACGTCCATCCCTCAGCAGCGAAAAGAGCCGGAATGCCACGCCCTCGCGGGAGCGAAAGGCCGACACGAGAACGTTGGTATCCAGCACCACCCGCACAGTCGGCATGGTAGCACATACGGTATCAGAGTGCCCTGGCAGACGGAAGCCCTGAGCGAACGGCGAAGGGAAGCGCTCCACCGCCTCGATCCAGCGCCAAGCGACATCGGCGACTACGATGCGCTGAACGCAGATCCCGAAGTGATGCGCCACCTAGGCGGGCTGGCCGGGATTCGAGCTCGCCTGGAAACTGGCGCGGCGCTGGTGGGGGTACGGCTACGCCACCGAAGCCGCACAGGCCGCCCTGGCCTACGCCTTCATCGTCTTGAAGAGGGACCGCGTCATCAGTCTCATCCGCCCAGAGAACCGCGCCTCTCTTCGGGGCGCAGAGCGGATCGGCGAGAGAGGCTGGTGGGGCGCATCGAGCATGCTGGGAGGGAGATGCTGTGCTATGGGATTGAAGGGGAGGAGTACGCAGCGCGGGCAGAGGTCCGGGACAGGGGCGCTGCGGGGGCGGTTTTCGTTGGTACAGCAAGCTGGGCTTAGATCACATTCCCAACGCGCTGAGCGCAAGATGAGTGACGCCTTATGACGGGACATTGCCGGAGGTCAACCGCTCTCGGATGCTTCTGATCGCATTCACCGCGCTTCTGCCCAGGACTAGTGACTCGACATGCGGCTCGATCACGAGGGCACTGTCTTCATCGCCAAACCGACCTAACTCCTCGATCATGTAGGTGGCCCGATCGTCCGCCCAGTGTGAGGGAAACCGAAATACCGAGGTCAGCTCCGAACTCCTTGGCAGGGCTTTCTCATACAGAGCTTTCAGCTCATGCCGGAAGGCGGTCTCGACCGGATGGTAGATCTCTCCGCGAAGGTCACGAGAGCGAGCATACCTTTCCATCTCAAATAATGGGTCAATAGAAGCGAGCAGAAGTGGGCCCAGCAATTTTCTCCAGCATGATGCGCACGCTTCTCGGATAGATGCTTGTGACGCATCTGGCTTATGGAGCCAGAAAAGAATTTCTCCCCAGACCCTCCAGCTCTCCTCATTCTGGTCAGACGGTACGGCGAATGCGGGAAGACGCTGTGCAGTCCGTGCCAGCCCGATATGGGCAAGAAGGAAACTTCCGAATATATCATCCGAAATTATACCTACTGGCTGGGGAGGAGAGCTCCATCTCTCAAACGCTGGGTACGCCTCTGGTGCCTTGAACTCGATCAGTCTGCGCAGGATGAGGTCGGTAAACATGTATCCAGGCTCTCTGCCCATTGCAGCCATCACGTAGAAATCGACGCGATCCTTTCCCTGTAGTGCCTGGACGGCTGGATAGTAGTGATCCGAAACAATTTCTTCAAACTGATTTGCGAAAATTGTTCCTGCCATCTGGCAGGCCTCTTCGTCCCGCGGTCCATCTAGAATCGCCCGAATCTCCTCGTAGACTCTCTCCTCCGACGTGACGCCGAGATCTCTATGCTGGGCAAGGGCCTCGAAGACGAAGGTGTTCAAGATGACGTCGTCTCCCAGGAGTGACTCCAGCCAGGTTTCCAGCTCCGAGCGTATTGGCTCGTTGATTTGATGCGTCAGGGAATGGGCAAGTTGGGCAGCTTCGAGTCGGAGGTGGTAAAGCCCGGTGCTCCACATGCGCCGAAGAAGCGCGAGAATCTGAGCGGCAAGGGCTTCAGAATAGCTTGAGCTCCAGAGCAAATCTCGAGTATAGGTTGCCAGGAGGAAGAGGATGCCAGGCGACTGATGCTCGAGTTTTCCTAGGCGCTCAGAAAGTATCTTTTGAGGTTCAGGCGACCATGCTCCTCTAAATCCTCCATGGATTGCCTCGATGATTCTGCTCACGGGAAGACTTTGCGGGCTGATCCCTACGTACAAAGCGGGAAACAAGAATCTCCAGGGGCGCCTTGGGTAAAGCTCACTGGCTCCTGCCAGGCACTCTTTTTCCGAATGCTCGATGAGGTCGAGGACCTCCTCACAGAGAAAACCTTCAATGAAAGCTTTCCCGAGAAGGCCGAGCAGGCGCTGCTCGTATTCTTTCCATTGGAAGGGTGACGTGATCGAGAGAGCGCTATATCTTGAGGACGGTTCTCCAATCTTCGTCATCTTGAGCTCTCGGAGCTCCTGATGGGCTCTGTGCAGCAATTGGTGCATGGCGGCCCGGATCGCCGCCGCTGCTCCAGAGCCCATCTCTCCATGCAGCAAGGAAAGGAGAAGAGCCTCGGATCGAATTGCAGGAAGACAGAGCTGTATGGAAGAAGCATCCCTCTGGGCTCCCAAAACGAACTCCAAAGTGTCTTCGTTTCGGGGGCTGCGCAATGCAGCGGCCAGCTCCGCCTTGTCAGTATACTTAAGGAGAAGGGCCTCTGCTTGAAAGAAGCGTTGAATCTTCTCGTGCCAGAAGGAGAAGTGCCCGCGGGAGAAGACGACGAGGCCGGACGCTCTCACAGTTTCTACAAGCATGTTGGCTTTTGTGCCGGCAGTGGCTTGGGCGACTCGATAGAACTCTGATTCGGCGAGAACCGAAGTGAGGACGGTCGTCATTATGCTGGCGCACTTAGTGAGAAAGCCGAAGCCGAGAGAGAAATCATCCGAAAGTCTTCCACGCGCATAGGCGTGGAAGAGATCGTATTGACTGAAGGAGCTTGAATTGATTCGCCCTGCGTTCTCTGCTGCGATACGGACATCAAGGGGAGTCCTCAAGATTTCAACTAGACTGCCGGCCGGACCTCCATAAAAGGAGATGAGGCGATCCCTCTCTTCTGAAGCCAGTGCATCGAGCTTGCAGGCGCGCCCCGGAAGAGAGAAGTCACTCGGAATCTCTAGCCTGCTCGTGACCACGATCCGAACAGGGCGGCGCAGTTGAAGCGCCTTGACGCCCTTGATGAGTTCCGATCTTAGGACTTCTGGGCATTCGTTGAAGCCATCCAGAATCAGAAGGGGCGTCGAGCCTGCTGTAAGAGCGCCCGAAATGAGAGACTCCGCCGGTGCTTTCGTGAGGTGCTCCACGCTCCGGTCGAGCAGGGCGGCGAAATTCCCCTCGTAGTATTTGGCTGAAATCAGAATTGGGATATATCGCTCTTTGACCAACTCGATAGCCAGATGCTTGGCTAGGTGGCTTTTCCCGGTTCCTGATGGGCCGTAGAGGTGGAGTACCCCGTGCTCGACAATCGCCTCTTTCAATTCCAGAGGATGCATGGAGGCATCATTCGAGGTCAGCCGAGTTGGGATCAGTGGAGGCAGCTCCCCGGCGACATGTTGTTGAAAACGGTCGATGTAGGCCTGCAAGTCATCAACGCTGATGGCACTCTGGTTTGCAGAGCTTTCGGACCAAAAAAGATAGCGATAGTGCTTTCGGAGGAGGTCTTCGCGCTCGATCAGTCGAGATTGGATTTCTTCCCAGAAGAAGAAACTTGCCTTGGCGGACGCGGGAATCTTCGAGTAGGCGTACTGCCTCCTGAAGCTTTGCGTCTCGTGGTGAGGTGGTCGCGATCGTGAGGCGAGAAAGCTGCGGCTCGAATCCTTCTGCATCCTCGATGGCGTCGGCTACATCGCTTTCGGTCAAGTGCTGCCCCAACCACGCATTCCTGACCTTGCACTGGATGCCTTCCAGAGTCAGTCCGCCGTGTGGATGGCCGAAGACATCGACGCCAGCTTGGCCTTGCCCGCTTCGCCCATGCCGTTGGGTATTGGGGTCATCCCAGAGGCCAGCCCAGAGGTCGCGGCAGAGATCCTCGAACTCGGACCAGCCCTGGGGGGGAGGAAGGTAGATTGTACTGGGGGTCGGCATTTCAGTTAAGTAGCCCGACGGGGGCATGCGCCGCGCGGGGGCGGCACGGGCCGCGCTCCGAGCGCCGACTCATCCCTGTTATACTAAACCTCCTAAGTCTCACACAAGGAGGATCTCCGATGCGCCGTCCCCCTTTCCGGAGCACTGCTGCTTGCCCTGTCTCTGCTTTGGACCGGGTGCTCCCTCGCATCCCTCAAGAAATCTGCTCAACGAGCGCTGCCCGGACGACGTTATCTAGTTCCTGTCCTGAAACGGAGGATTTTTCGGTCGGACATTCAAGAATCGGCGCTGTTGCTGCCATGAATCGAGAAAGTCGACGGCTCGGAGCGGCGAAAATGAGGCAGTACATAGGGGTTTAGGCCTCCGCTGGGCAAG
>DATFPH010000035.1:0-7781 GCA_035264905.1 Thermoanaerobaculia bacterium | reverse complement strand
GAGGCGCTCATTATCCGGTCCGCATCACGCCGCACCTGGACCGCGATCTTCGCCGCGTCCTCTGGCAGGTGCCCCACATCCCCACCCGGGACGCGCGGCTCCTGTTGCGCTTCGGAAACGAGCACCGCGAGACGGTCTTCGAGCTGCCGGAGCGCTTCGCGATCTCCGGCACGGTCTCCTCCTTCGCGGCCGGGACCGCCAATTTCTCCGCCACACCGGGCGAGCCCGCCCGCCCGGGGGATGCCGGAGTCGTCGCCTGGATCGAAGGATCGCGGCGCGGCGGCGCGCTCCGCCAGGTGGTCGCCGCGGATGCGGTAGGGCTCGCCTCCGGGCAGTCCGTCGCTCCGGACGCAGCCTGGAGGCTGGCTCTCGAAACCAAAGATGGGGCGGCTTCAGGTCCGTCAGCTCGCCTGGCCGGTCGGAGCACGCCCCTTCCGAAGCTCCCTCCGGCCGCCCTGGCACCCGGACACGCCGGTTGGCCGGCACCGATCTCCATCCTCCTCCTCACCCAGCGGCAGAACGAATAGACCGGGACGGATCTCGCGTCCTCTAGAGCCGGCTCCGTCCAATCCGAATTTGAATCCGGGCGGTTGTCGATCGTTCTGACTTTTCCAGGGTTTCCGAGGAGGAACCGTTTTATGCGTCTTTCTTTTCTGCGCAGGCTCGCCCTGCCGTTCGCCATCGCGGCCGTGGCCGCCGTCCCCGTCCATCTGTGGGCTCAGGAGCCCACCGAGGCCGACAATGAAGAAGCTCCGGCGGTGGCCGAGACCATCCAGGTGACCGCCACCCGCGTCCCCGAGGACGTCGAAGCCGTCCCCGCCTCCGTGACCGTCATCTCCGGCGAGGAGCTGCGGGCCCGCGGCGCCACCGACCTGCCGCGTGCCCTGGCCGTGGTCGCCGGCGTCTCCGTCGCGCCGGGCGGCGATGCCGGCCCTGCCGGTTCGGTTCCCGAGCTCTGGGGGCTCCGCGAGTTCGACGCCTTTCTTCTCGTGGTCGACGGGGTGCCCTGGGGCGGGGCCTTCAACCCGGCCCTGACCACCCTCGACCTGACCGATGTGGACCGCATCGAGGTCCTGCGGGGCTCCGCGCCGGTCCTCTATGGCGCGACCTCCTTCGTCGGCGTGATCCATGTCATCCACCGCGCCGCGGGCTCTCCCGGCCGCTCGGTCAGCCTCTGGGGCGGCAGCTACAGCAGCGGCGGCGCCGCCGTCACCCTTCCCTTCTCCGCCGGCAAGTTCCAGCAGTCGCTGACGGTCAACGGTGAAAACCAGGGATTCAAGGACGACCGCACCGGATTCGAGCGGGGCCATGTCCTCTGGCGGGGCTCGCTGCCGACGGACCGCGGTGTGTTCCGCATCGACTTCGACGGCAACGTCCTGCGCCAGGATCCGGCCAGCCCGCACCCGCGCCAGGGCCGCGTCCTCTCGCCGCTCGTGCCGCTCGACACGAATTACAACCCGCGTGGCGCCAAGATCGACGAGAACCGCTGGCACCTGACGACCGGCTGGGACCAGACCCTCGGTAAGGGCACCTGGTCGAGCACCCTGGCGTTCACCCGCACCGAGCGCGACACCCTGCGCGGCTTCCTCAGCTCGATCTCGAACCAGGGCCCCACGAACGCCCGCGGTTACGACCAGGACCTCTCCGTGGACGACGTCTACCTCGACAGCCACGTGGCGTTCCATGCGGGTTCGAACGTCCAGATCGTGGCCGGCTTCGACCACCTGCTCGGCAAGGCGGAAGCGGTCTCCCGCGACTTCGACTACTTCGTCCGCCTCGACGGCAGCGGCGCCCCCTCGGCCGACAGCCTGCCCCGCCGCATGCTCTTCGAGATGGAGGACGAGCGGAACTTCTCCGGCCTCTATGTCCAGACCGAGTGGACGCCGACCCACCGCCTCCGCTTCCAGGTGGGCGCCCGCCTGAATCACACCGTGGAAGAGCGGGAAGCCGGCGAGGAGGAGCTCTCCGGTGGCGAGGAGCCGGGTGAGGAGGAAGAGGAGGGGAAGGCCGAGAAGACCGTCACCCGCGGCAGCGGCATGGCCGGCGTGAGCTTCCTCGCCTATGAGACCTCCGACAGCGCGATCTGGCTCTACACGGACTGGCGCGACTCCTACAAGCCCGCCGCCCTCGACTTCGGCCCCGAGGCCGAGGCCGAGATCCTCGATACCGAGACGGCGGACAGCCTGGAGGCCGGCGTCAAGGGGCGCCATCTCGGCGGCCGCCTGGAGTGGGAGCTCAGCGCCTTCCAGATGGACTTCGAGAACCTGGTCGTCGCCCAGGTGATCAATGGCCTCCCGGCGCTGGTCAATGCCGGAAACGAGCGCTTCAAGGGCGCCGAGCTCGAGACCGAGTTCCGCTTCCTCCCCGACCTGATCGGACGGCTGGTCTACAGCCGCCACGACGCGAAGTTCCAGGACTACGTGCAGGCCTTCGACGGCGTCCCGACGCAGCTCAGCGGCAGGCGCCTCGAGATGTCGGCCAAGGACCTGGCCGGAATCGGTCTGGTGTGGTTCCCCGATCGGGGATTCAACGCCAACGTGCAGGCCGACTATGTGGGCGAGCGCTTCCTGAACAAGCGCAACACCGCCCCCACACCGTCCTACACCACCTGGTCGGCCGGCATCGGCTACCGCTTCACGAGCTGGGACCTGCGGCTCCAGGGAGACAACCTGAGCGACGAGCGGGACCCGGTCGCCGAGAGCGAGCTCGGCGACGCCCAGTACTACCGGCTGCCGGCGCGCAACGTCCGGGTGATCTGGTCGGCGCGGTTCTAGACCTCCACCTCGTCAGAACGGTTCGGACGCTCCCGCCGCCGCGGCCTCTTCGGCCGGCGGCGGGGGCGGTGCCGGTGTCGCCGCCGCTCCCGCTCCGTTCAGCTTGTCCTTGAGGGCGGCGTACTTGCCGTCCAGCATCTCGAAGACACCGGCGATCTGCTCCAGCCGCTGATCCAGATCCACCGTCCAGTGCTCGTTGCGGACCGGCTCCAGCTTCAGGCCGTTGACGCGGTAGGAGAGGGCGTCGAACCGCATCAGGTGCGTCCCGACGTGGATCTTGGCCGAGAGGATCTCGGCCCCCTCCTCCAGGTAGTGAAACAGCTCGTTGAGCACGGCGCCGGTCAGCGAGACCTTGGCCTCGCGGGTGGCGAGCCGGACGCTGCCGGTCTCGGGCTCCACCATCACCTCGGGCTCCTCCAGCAGGGCCTTGACGAAGCGGCAGCCCAGGACCGACTCCCCGGGCTCCTTGGGGATCACGATGTCGCTCGCCTCGTCGACCTCGGGCGCCTGGTCGAGCCAGGGGGCTTTGAAGTCGGCCTCGACGCCGGCCTGCCGCAAGAGGGCGAGGACGGTGCCGAGATGCGACTTGGCCGTGCTGGCGACGTACAGGATGGTGCCGTCGATGCAGCATTCGAGGATGCGGGTGCGGGGGGCCTGGCGGGCGCAGAGCTCGGCCTCGGCCAGCTCGCGCAGCTTCTTGCGGGTCTTGGCGCCGACGAACGGCCGTCCGGTGGCCTCCATCTCGGCTTTGATCAGCTCCTTGAGGCGCTCCTTGACCGCCGTCGCATCCGCCCGGATGCGGTCGATCCGCACGCGGAAGGCATACCTCCCCTGTCCGACCTCATAGGGGGCGTCGATCTCGAACGGGATGACGCCGATGCGCTCGCGCACCTCCGAATTGGGATCGATGGCCCAGAACTGGATCCGCTCGAAGTCGGGACCTTCGGGGGGGATGACGACGTTGAACCGGGTGACGCTGATGGAACCGCTCAAAAGACCCATGGACATCTCCTCCTCGCCGTCCCGAGGCGGGCGGCGGCGAAGGGGGGATCTTAGCCCATCAGAAGGCTGCCGGGGTGGCCGGCGGAGACGGTGTCGGTGCGGTCGTCGGTGCGGTCGCGGGAGGCGGGCAGGTCTCATCCCCTTCCGCGCATGGAGCCGCCTCCTCCGGGGGAGGCTCCACCTCGAGATCCTCCTCTTCGATCGCCTCGTCGCCCGGAAGAGGATCGGCGCTCAGATCCTCCCCGACGACCGGCTCGATCTCCCCGGTGGTCGCGGCGGGTTCGGTGACCTCCTCGGATTCTTCCAGAATCACTTCGGCATCGGATGGATCCGTCGGATCGGACCGATCGGTCAGATCTCCCTCCTCCTCGACCGCTCCCACCTCCACGATGCGGCCCGGAGCGAGCTGCCGGTCCTCCTCCCCTTCCTCGGCCTCGGCGATCTCCGCCGGGATCTCGGTCTCCTCCTCGACGAAGCTCCAGTCCTGGACCGACTGCAGATCGGAGGTGAAGACGAAGCCGACGTCGTCGTCCGTGGTGATGTCCGAGACCACCTGGTCCGCATCGGCCCAACCCTCTTCGTCGGCGCTATGCGCCGCGCGGGCGCCATACCAGGCCCCGCGGATCGAGTCGGTCGCGACGGAGGCGTCGAGGTAGTCGCCGAGAGTGGGGGACGCGGTCGCGACGCCGTGGACCTGGGCGAGCAGGAACGTGAGCT
Organism: Thermoanaerobaculia bacterium; assembly: GCA_035264905.1. GTDB lineage: Bacteria > Acidobacteriota > Thermoanaerobaculia > Multivoradales > UBA5704 > UBA5704. The sequence goes on along the minus strand of DATFPH010000035.1, from coordinate 3,288 downwards.
CGTCCGCCGTGGCGTAGTCGCGGGCCTGCTCGGCCCGGTCGCGGAGGGGCTCCAGCTTGCCCGCGAAGTACCCCTGCTCGGCGCGCATCCGCGCGAACCGGATGCGCTCGCCCTCGCTCAGCGGCCGGCCCGTCTGGAAACGGACCCACTCCGGACCATAGCGGTTGCGCAGCCGGCCATAGGCCGCGGCGAGCGCCCGGAGGTCCTGGTCGACGGCGGGGTCCTTCACCCCGGCCAAGGCCCAGGTCGTCCGGAGCTCGGCGAGCGCGGACGTGCCCGCGCGCAGGGCCTGGAAGAACGACAGGTCGCGCGTCCGGAGCCCCGCACCGACCTTGTCGATCTGGGAGTCCATGCGGCGGAGCGCCTCCCAGAACGGCAGCGAGCGCGCATTCCGGTCGAGCCGCCCCTGCCCGGCCCGGATCAACCGCTGGGAAGCCCCGTCAGCGATCCGCAACAGCTTCCGGGCGTTGGCCCGCCGGCCCGCAGCAGGTTGCAGGGCGGACGCCGCGGTGGCGGAGCCGAGGACGAGCAGAGAGAGCAGGAGGATCGCGAGGGCTGCCGGACGGCGCATAAGAACGTGGTACATGACAATCACCACAGAATCATACGGAGCATCTACGGACTTCGTTGGGAGACTCAGGACAGGAAACTGCAGGCCGAAAACAACGGACGGCGCCGGTGCGGGATCACCGGCGCCGCCGATCAAACCCAAAATAGGAGAAAGACCATGCGGTTCGGATACTACTCCTTCGCCGCGGATTTGGGAAGCCCTGGGATGGACAGCATCCAGGTGCCCCGGGGAGGCAGGGTCCATTCGAGATGCCCGCCCTCGGAGAGAACCGCCGGTGCGTCCCCCAGCAACGGTTGCGGCTTCGCGCCCGGGGGCAGCAGGCCGGCCACGTCCAGCGCCACCTTCCGTGGCGCCCCGGAGAGGTTCACCCCCACCAGGACCGTCTCTTCCGGCACGACCTTCGCCATCACCAGCGCGTCGCGGTCCGCCAGCAGGGGGAGCCGGCCGCCCCGGGTCAGCGCTGGATGCTCGCGGCGGAGCTCCAGTATCCTCTGAATACGGCCCACCAGAGCCTGGTCCAACTTCCCCCAAGGCATGGGAATGCGTCCCGCATCCGTGAAGCCGGCCTGCGGGGCTCCATGGGAGAGGCCCGTCTCGGTCCCATAGAAGAGGACGATCGGACCCGAGAGGCTGGCCAGGAAGCCCACGGCGGCGGCGAGGCGGTCCGGCTCCCGGGTCCAGGACATGAAGCGGGCCATGTCGTGGTTGTCCAGGAAGCGGGCCGGGAGCGCGTCCGGTCCGTAGAGCGCCTCGGACCGCTGCAACCAGTCCTCCAGCTCCGTCGCCGAGCTCCCCTTCGCGAAAACCGAGGTCAGCGTCATCTGCAAGGGAAAATCGAAAAGGGAGTCGAACTGCGGAGTCGATTCCATCCCCTTGGAGGGCGACCGATCAAAGTAGGTGGCGATCTCGGCGGCGTTGGCCTCCTCCCGCCCGGCGTCCATCCACGCCTCTCCCACCAGCCAGGCTCCGGGCTTGGCCTGCTTGACCTCTTTGTAGAGCTCGGCCCAGAAGTCGTGGGGCACGCCGCGGACATAGTCGAGCCGCAGGCCGTCCACTCCCTCGTCGCGGAGCCAGTAGAGAGCGGCGTCCTTGAGGAAACGGCGGGTGGGCTCGTGGCTGAAGTCCCAATACCGGTACTCGCCCCCCCAGCTCTCCCAGACCTTCTCGGCCTCCTGCCGGGCCGCGGTGGCGCGCGGCTTGAGCTTGCCGGGGTCGCCCGCCTCGCGGTCGTAGGCCTTGCTGGCATGGTTCAGGGGGATGTCCAGGACCACCCGGATGCCGCGTCCATGGAGATCCTGCACCAGGCGCCGGAACAGCTCCAGCGAGGCCTTGGGGTCCTCCGGCACCGCCACGGCGTCGCCGATCCGGTAGTAGTTGAGGACGTCGTAGCCGTGCGACGTCTTGGCGGCGAAGATCGGGCTCAGCCAGACGGCGTTGACGCCGAGACCCTGGAGGTGCTTGGCATGCTCCAGGATCCCCTGGAGATCGCCCCCCGCATAGTTGGGATGTTTCCAGCCGGTGATCTCGCCGTCGTTGCCCGGATTTCCGTCGGCAAACATCTCGACCATGACGTGGTAGACGGTCCAGTCGGCGAACGGGCTGTCCAGCGGACCGAATCCCAGGGCCGCGAGCGGCGCGTCCTTCTCCTTGCCGCGGAGAGCCACCGCGAGCCGCTGCGCGCCGGCCGGCACGCCCCGGAGCTTCAGCCGGACGGTCTCCCCCTCCGCGCTCTGGACCTCGGCGGCCGCGGGTTTGCCGTCGACCAGGAAGGCGAGCGCGTCGGGCTTGCGGGCCTCCTTGCCGGAGATGACGGCGGTCCATTCTCCGGGAGCCGTACCCGGCACGAGCGAGACGATCCGCGGCGCGGCGCCGGCGGCGCGGCCGCAGACGGACAGGAGCAGGAACAGGGTGATGGCGAGAATCCCGGGACGCGTCCTCATACGGACCTCCTCTCGTCCCGGATCTTAGCGCGCGGCTTGGAGAGTGGATCTCAGCGTCCCGACCGGCGCGCGCCATCCGGATCGGAGAACTGGAAGATCATCTCGGTCCACATCTTGACCGGCTCGTCGCCGCGGGTGGCCGGCTGGAAGCTCAGGCGCCGGGCGGCCGCGAGGGCGGTCTCGTTGAAGCCGAGCCCCGCCGTATCCCCTTCGCGCACCACGGCCTCGATGACCTTCCCCCGCTCATCGACCAGGAGGTCCAGCCGCACGTCGATCTCGAGCCCCTGTCCGCGCGCGGCGGCGGGATAGCTGAAGCGCGGCATGTCGAGAGGGATCGGCGGCATCACGCCGGGCCCGGGCCGGACGCCTCCCTCCCGCACCACCGGCTCGCGTCGCCGCGGCAGCTCCTGGGCGACCTTGGGGGCCGGCTCCTCGGTCCGCCGCGTTGAAGGTTTCGTCTCCGGCTCGATCTTGCGGGCGGGAGCTGGCTCCGGCTCCGGCTCCTGCTCCTGGGGGCCCGCGATCTCCTCGATCAGCGGCGTTGCCTCGATCAGCGGCGTCGTCTCGACCACGGCCGGCGGATCCGGCTGCGGCTGTAGCTGGGACTCCTGGGATTCCTGGGCCTCCTCGGCCGGCGGCACCACGGGCTCCGTCACCTCTTCGATCCCGGCATCCGCCCGGCCGATTTGGAACTCGGAGGTCACCGAGTACAGGGCGACGAGGGTGAAGATGATCGCCAGCGAAAAGATCCCCATGAGCAGAGGCACCAGGAGCCCG
>DATFPH010000034.1:0-3113 GCA_035264905.1 Thermoanaerobaculia bacterium | reverse complement strand
ATTCCTTTGGCGTCCGTGCCGAAGCCCATCACCTCGATGGCGGTGACGAAGATGAAGTACAGGCCACCGAAGATGGCGACGCCGAGGATCGCGCGCGGGATGTCGCGGCGAGGCTCCTGCGCTTCCTCGCCCAGCGTCGCGGCCGCCTCGAACCCGGCGAAGGAGAGGAACCCGAAAACCACGCCCAAGAACACCGCCGACGTGCCGGTGCCTGCCGGTACCGAGAACACCGAGAAGTCCAGAGTGTTGCCGTTCGGAGCCGTACCGGTGGCCAGTTTGATCAGGATGATGACGCTGACGACGAGGATGAGCGCGACCGTCGTTCCCTCGATGACCAGGAGCACCCGGGTGCCCTCCCGAATGTTCGAGGCCGCGAGCGCCCACACGCCGGCGAGAGCGATGGCGCCGACGACGAACGGCGCCCATTCCGGCTGGTTCGTCCAGATGCCGAGGGCATTGAGGAAGTCTGCGCCGAAGATGCCGGCCGCGGTGGACGTGACGACGCCGTAGAAGGTGTAAGTGCCCATCAGCGCCCATCCGGAGATGACGCCCGCCCGCGGTCCGAGCGTCGCGCCGACGAAGCCGTACACGCTGCCGGCGTGGTTGAAGCGCTGGGTGAGCCGGACGAAGGTCCAGGCGATGAGCAGGACGCCGATGGTCGCCAGCGCGAATGCGAGGGGAACGGCGCGTCCGACGGTGCTGGCGGTGCCCTGGGGGTTGATGTTGGCGGCCATCGAAGGCGCCATCAGGGCCAGCGAGATGCCGACCGCCTCCCACAGGTGCAGCTCCCGCCGCAGGTGCGGGCTGTCGGTGGTCCTCACTTCTGCGGTCATGGTGACTCCCTTGCTCGGTGGGTTACGGAGAATCGAGGGCCGACTCAGACCGATTCCATACTCACCTCACCACCCTCCACGGTCAGCAGGCGGCTGTTGGGCAAGGTGCCGCACGCCCAGTTTGCATCCCCTGGAATTTCACTTTCCCTTTCCCACGATGATGCGTCCAATATCTCACGCCGCGGCTCTTCATTCCACAGAGTTCGAGACCTTTATCCATCGAGTTCACCGTGACGAACGCAAGTTACGACAACGCCGATGCCGTGAACAAGAACTGTTACCGGCTAGAACCTGTTTTGTAACTAAAACGTTGCTTTTGCTGTGTATCCTCCAGTGGTGCGCGGAATGAAAGCATAGCCGAAGATAGGTAGGTTGAGGAGGATGAGAAGGTACCAAACTGGGAGCGCGGGCAGGAGCTTGATCGTCCAGGCCGAGTTGACGAGCGTGAGCTAGGACACCGTCGAGGCGGCGATGAATCCGGAAAACTCAGAGGTCGAGAAACTGTTGCATCGCCCGTACGGTCTGCTCGACGGCGCGGATCGACCCAATGGTGTCGCCTTCGATCTCCAAGCTGTGATCCGCGTCGGGGATGGTGACGCTCTCTCCTCCCGTCGCGAGCCGCACTTCCTCGAGGTACGCCGGGTCGTAGTGACCGTCTGCGGTGCCGATCACGAAGAGCGAGCGGCACTCAGCCTGCCTTATCTGCGCTCGTAACCGATCTTCGCGCAGCAGGGGCGTGAGCCAGATGCACTGCGCTTGCGGCAATCTCGTGCCTTCTGTCAGCAAATAAGCCATCGCCAGCGTGCCGAGCGACTTGCCGACAAGGCTGATCCTGGAGTAGGGTCGCTGTCCCAGGCCAGTCCCGCACGCCGCCGCAACGTCGTCGAAGAACCAGCGGTCCCTGTCGGGGTCCCGCGGCATCCGGAAGTCCGCCCGCCCGCGATAGTCGTACTCGACCAGGAGTACGTCCGCGCCGCGCTCCAGCAGTAGCCGCCGTGGATAGTACAAGACCGGCATGTGCGCCGTGTAGCCGAGCCCCGGGAAGACGACGGCAAGGTGATGGGTCTCAGAATCCTGGGCGAAGAACGTATTTGGGACGGCGTCGCCGCGGTGACCGCGGATGTCTAGCGTCGTCGACGAGTACATTTCGCAGGCTCCTTACTTGGACGGTGCCACCCATCTCGCCCCGGGACATCTTACTCCACCAGGGGAGCCCGGTGGGCCGCCTGTCGTCGGACTCCTCGGCGAGGCGGAGGCGGCTATCTTCGCCTACGCCGCCCCAGCTCCAACAGCGCTCGCCGCGCTTCCGCGGAGGTCTCCCGCACCGGACCTACGGTCCCGCACCTGAGACAACGCGCCGCGTAGCCGCCTTCCGCCCGATCTAGGACCATCGGCGCCACGTGGCCGCACCGTTCCGGCGGCGCTGGCGTCATAGACACTCGTGTGTACCCCCTCCAGCGTACGACCACCTTTGTAGCACACTGTGGCTCTCCAAGTGCGCGGGGAGGTGTCGGTCGCGGCATACCCTGAGGCGAACGCCGGTTGCGGCGACGGCCCTATCCTTCCTCCGCAGGCGCCACGGTCAAGAACGTGACCCTGGACACTACCCGGGGACGCGAGGTGCGCGTGGAGACCACCACGGACCAGCGCCACACCCTGGTCGTAACCACCGGCTAGGACGGTTTCCCTGGAGAGGTAGCGGACGGCGCGTCCTGAAAGACCGGACCTAGCCTCTTTTGGGGATGCGTTTCGCCCGCTGCGTTGCTGTGGTTGATCGCGCCCTGATCTCGGCCACGCGGAGTTCCGCTTCGGCTTCGGCAAAGCTGACCTCGGCTGCGAGTAGCAACTTCGCCCACCTGCGCTCGAGGCGTTCGTCGCCCGAAGCGATAGCGGAACGCACCGCCCGCTCACAGTTGAGAACCCATGTTCTGCGACGTTCCGAGACTGCGGCGGCGCGACTCGTCTCCGCGTGCTCGCGACAAAAGAGAGCTGTGCCGTCTGACTCGGCGACGGGCCGCTCGCAGGACCGCTTCATGCAGACGTGTTCCTCCGGCTCGTTCCTTTTGCCGAGATGCGGCCGGTTCGCCCTGGGTAACCCGGTCGCCTTGCGCGGCCGCTCGTCCTTTGACTTGGCGGCGGCTGCCTCCACTTCGGCGGCGATACGCCGCTCTTCGCAGGCGAAACACCACGGGCCGGGGTTACCACGGGACAGCTTGGCAGGCTCCCCCAGGGTGGAGTAGGCGACGCAGTCTGCCCCGTTCGAACACCGAAGCGCTGCAG
>DATFPH010000033.1:0-9311 GCA_035264905.1 Thermoanaerobaculia bacterium | reverse complement strand
CGGCTAACGACCCAGGCAGCTATTTTTGCTTGTTTTCTTCGGAATCATCCGCCGTCCCAAAGTTCCCCCCAGGACAGCCGACGTTCGAGAAGTCAGTCGCTGACTCTCTTCTTCCTCTATCTAGTTTTCAAAGAACCGACGATCCAACGACGAAAAATCCCGGCGGTCGTCTTCGCAGTGCTTGCGACCGCCGTCCGTCGCGTCCCCCTTCATCCGGGGGGAGGCGAACTATAGGGCAGTTTGGTTTCGGGTGTCAACCCCTTTTGCGGCGCCGTGGCGTTCTCTCGTCCGCCTCCGTGCCTGGGGGTCTCCTGCCTACTCGTTTGTCAAGGCCCCGCTCCCGCCACCCCTCTTCGCGTTGCGCTGTCCAGTACAACCGACCGCGCCGTTCAGCTATTCCATCCCAACCACCCCGGCGCTGTCAACCCCTTGTCACCGCTCCGCGCCCCCTTCGCTCCCCACGCAAGGGCCTTCAACCGCCCTTCCCGGAGGTTTATTCCGGCCGGAAAACGAGCCTCCGGCCTACCACGTCCCAGGGCTCGGTGAGCAGCCGGCGCACGGCTTCCGGGTAGGCCCGGTGCTCCTGCTCGCGGATGCGCGCCGCCAAGGCCGCCGGGGTGTCCTCGTCGAGGACGGGCACGGTCTTCTGCACGACGATCGGTCCGCTGTCGAGCCCCTCGTCGACCAGATGGACGGTGCAGCCGCTGACCTTGACCCCGTACGCCAGGGCCTGCTCCTGCGCGTCGAGCCCCGGAAAGGCCGGCAGCAGGCTGGGGTGGATGTTCAGGATCCGCCGCGGCCAGGCCGCCACGAAGCTCGGCGAGAGGAGGCGCATGTACCCGGCGAGGCAGACCCATTCGACATCCGCCCCGCGCAGCGCGGCGACCACCTTCTCCTCGTGCGCCCGCCGTCCGGGCTCCCCCTGGTGCGGGATCGCCTCCACCGCAAGCCCGAGCTCGCGCGCCCTGGCGAGGCCCGACGCCTCGGCGATGTTGCTGACGACAACCGCGATCTCCGCCGGCACCTCGCCGCGCTCGATCGCCGCATGAAGCGCCAGGAAGTTGCTGCCACGCCCGGAGAGCAGGATGCCGAGGCGGGTCACTTAGGAGCCTCTGTGCCCTCTTCACCCTCCGCTGCCGCGAGGCCCAGGTCATAGACCACGCCGGAGCCGCCTTTCTGGAGGGTGCCGATGATCCAGGACTTCTGGCCGACGGAGCGCAGGAGGCCCAGGACCTCTCCAAGGCCGGCGGGCTCGACTGCCAGGATCATGCCGATCCCCATGTTGAAGACACGGAACATCTCCTCGGCCTCAACCTCCCCCTTCTCCTGGAGGAAGTGGAAGAGCTCAGGGATGGGCCAGCTCCCGACCCGGATCAGGGCGTGCGTGTCCTGCGGCAGGATGCGCGGCAGGTTGTCGGTGATGCCGCCGCCGGTGATGTGGGCCATGCCGTGGAGCGCCCGGTGGCCGAGCAGGGGACGGAGCGCCTTCAAGTAGGAGACGTGGGTCTTCAGGAGGCCCCCGCCCACGGTCTTCTTCTTCTCCCACGGCGCGCGGTCGCCGGCCTTGAGCCCCGCCTTGTCGAAGAGGATGCGCCGGGCGAGCGAGTAGCCGTTGGTGTGGAGCCCCGAGGAGGGGAGCCCCACGAGAACGTCCCCGGCGACCACCTTCGAGCCGTCCAGGACCTTCGGCCGGTCGACCATGCCGACGATGAAGCCCACCAGCTCATAGTCGCCGGGCTGATAGAAGCCGGGCATCTCGGCGGTCTCGCCGCCCAGGAGGGCACAGCCGTTGTCGCGGCACCCCTGGGCGACCCCTTCCACGAGCTCGACCATCTTCTTCGGCTCGAGCTTGCCCGCTCCGACGTAGTCCAGGAAGAAGAGAGGCTCGGCCCCCTGCACCAGGATGTCGTTGACGCAGTGGTTGACCAGGTCGATGCCGACCGTCGAGTAGTCGTCCATCATCCTGGCAACCGCGAGCTTGGTGCCGACGCCGTCGGCGGAGGAGACGAGGACCGGCTCGGTCATTCCGGAGAGGTCCGGCCGGAACAGGCCGCCGAAGCTGCCGATCTCGGAGAGGACCCCGGGCGTGAAGGTGGACTTCGCCAGCTTCCTGACGCGGGCGAGCCCCTTCTCCTGGGCGTCGATGTCGACGCCGGCTTCGGCGTAGGCGGAGGGTTTTGTGGGCCCCATGGCAGCGGAACTATACCAGCCGGGGGTGCTCCACCGGACTCAGCTCAACCTGAGCTGCGTCATGCGCCGCTGCAGTCCCCGCTTCGAGACTTCCAGCTCCTCGACCATCGCATCGAGATCGCCGCCGCAGCGCTGGAAACATGCTTCGATGTCCTCGCGGCCCAGGTCCGCCGCCTTGCGGATTTTCGAGCTTTTATCAATTCTATCGTACAACGACCCCCGGGAGATCCCGAGCTGCGCCGCGGCGGATTGGATGCGCCAGCGGTTCGCGCGCAGGGCGGCGACCAGCTCGTCGTCGGTGACGTCTTCCGCGCGCCGGTACCGCCGCGCGGGGGGCGGCGGCGCGATCGGCACGCCGGGGAGCGGCAGGGTGCCCCGCGAATCCGGAATGCGCGGAGTGGTTTCCTGGAGAGCGGCTTCCGCCTGGATCCACAAGGCCTCTTCTCCGCCATCCCGTCCCGCCACGACGAGCTGTCGCACGACGTTGCGGAGCTGCCGGACGTTGCCCGGCCAGTCGAGGGCCGCCAGGCGCGCCACCAGCGGCGCTGGAATCCACGGGCGGCTCTCGGTCGAGCTCTGCTCGATCCGCCGGAGCTCCCCCACCGCCGACAGCTCCTGGATCAGGAAGTGGAGGAAGAGGCGGCCGAAGTCCTCGCGGCGGTCGCGCAGCGGCGCCAGGCGGAGCCGAAAGGAGCCCAGCCGGTGCAACAGCGGAGCACGGAAACGTCCCTCCGCCACCGAGGTCTCCAGGTCGGCGTCGGTGGCCGCGATCAGGCGGACGTCGACCCGCCGCGGCTCGCCGCCGCCGACCGGCTGGATCTCGCCGGTCTCCAGGGCGCGCAGCAGGAGGACCTGAACCTCGGGCGGCGCCTCGCCGATCTCGTCGAGGAACAGGGTGCCGGTATGGGCCCGGGTGAACCAGCCGTCGCGCGGGCGGTCGGCGCCGGTGTAGGCGCCGCGGACGGCTCCGAAGAGCTCGGAGGCGGCGAGCGTCGCCGGGACCGCGCCGAGATTGACCGCCAGATAGGGGCGCGCGGCGCGCGGTCCCACGTCATGGAGGGCGCGGGCCACGAGCTCCTTGCCGGTCCCGGTCTCGCCGAGGAGGAGGACCGGCACGGTGAGCCCGGCGAGGCGCCGGATCTCCTGGCGGAGCTGAACGATCCCCGGGCTCTCCCCCACCAGCCCATAGCGCGGCAGGCCTCCCGGCGGCAACGTAGGGTCCATGGTGGAAAGAAGCAGGACGACGTGCTGGGCGAGAAGAAGGACGACGCCCCTTCCGATCTCCGCGGCGGAGAACAGGCGCTCCGCCCCCACCGGCTCGCCGTCCGCGGCCACGGCCATCGAGCAGTCGCCGCGCACGAGGCGGATCGAGCCGGGCTCCGGACCCGGCCGCAGGTGGAGCGGCGTCCGGCTGACGTGCGGGTCGCCGAGCGGACGGCGCCCTGGAGGCCCGGGCGCGGCAAAGTCGGGATCGCGCCGGGAGAGGAGCTCTGCGCGCCCGGACGCGAGATTGGCCAGAGGGGCGCGCTCGCCGATCCGACGAAGATCTGGGTGATACAGGAGGGTCAGCCCGGGAATCAGGAGCGGGCCGGTCGGTCGCCAGGCCTCGCCGCTCGCACGAGTCGCCGTGTCGAGCCAGGGCTCGCGGTCTTCGCTGGGGGGCATGGAGAGAGTTTACTGAAGGATGCGGATGCGGGCCAGCATCCCCACCCCAGCGCGACATCTCACCCCCGGAGATGAGGGCTCCCCCTTACCCGATATACCCCAACGACTTCAGCGTCTCCAGCTGCCGCGGATCCAGCGCCCCCGCCGCGCGCGGTTTGAACCTCTTCGCCAGCGCGCGGTGCTCCCGGAACCGCCGCTCCAGCAGGCCGGTGTACTTCTTCACCAGATCCGGCCGCTCCCGGTGGAGGCTGCGCAGACAGTAGGGATCGTTCCAAAGGTCATAAAGAAGCAGCCGCGGGCCGTCTTCGGCCGTCGATCCGCCCTGCTCGATCGCGAGCGAGGCCCCCCAGCGGCTGTCGACGATCTCGACGGCTCCGGAGATCGCGCCGGTCTTCGGATCCACGTTGATCTCGTCGAGGATCACCGGCCGCGGCGTCCAGCCGGGCCGGCCGCGCAGGAGAGGCGCGAGCGACTGCCCCTGGAGATGCTCCGGCCGCGGCTGCTCCGCCAGGTCCAGCACCGTCGGCAGGAGATCGACGAGCGACACCGGATCGCGGAAGCGCTGCCCCGCGGCGACCTTCGCCGGCCAGACCACGACCAGCGGGACGCGGGTCAGATAGGGATTGAAGTACGGCACGCGCACTGACGGGTCGGAGTCGAACAGGCCCAGGCCCGGCCAGTCGCCATGGTCGGCGGTGACGAGGAGCAGCGTGTTCTCCCATTCCCCGCGCGCCTGGAGCTGCGCCACCAGATACCCGAGCTCCAGATCGGCATGGGCCATCGCCTCGTCGTAGGCGTCCCGCACCCCGTCGAAGTACGCCGCGCGGTCGATCCCCGCCTTCGCGAACACCTGGGGCGGAGCGCGCAGCGCCCAGGAGCGGCCAAGCGAGCCGGAGACCTCGCCGATCTTCCGTTCCATCTCATAGAAGGCGAGACGCCGCTCGTGCGACAGATACGTTCCGGCCACCGGCGGCACCGGCTCCCAGGGCCAGTGCACGTCCGTGTTCTGGAAATGGACCCAGTACGGCCGGCCCGGATAGGCGTCCCGCCAGCGCCAGAAGTCCGCCTGCAGCTCCGTGGACGACGCCGAATTCGGCCCCTCGATCGACTCGCGGAGGACGTCCACCCCGCGCTCCAGGCCGCTCATCGTCCCGCACCAGGCGTTCGAGGTGAACACCGCCGTCTGCCAGCCGGCCCCGTGCAGGAGCTCGGCCATGGTCGGAGCGCCGTCCGGCAACGGATCGGAGGCGTTGCGATAACCGCCGAGCACGGTGTGATGCAGCCCGGTCATGAACGAGGTCGTGGACGGCTTCGACCAGGTGCTGTTGCTGTACGCGTTCTCGAACAGGGCGCCGGCCGCGGCGAGGCGCTCCAGGTTCGGCGTCGTGCGCCGGTTGTAGCCATAGGCGCTCGCGTACTCGGCGCCCCCGGCGTCGATCACATACAAAATGACGTTCGGCGGCCGGCTCTCTCCACCGCCGCTCCGTCCGCTCACCGTCGGCGCGGCCCAGAGCGCCACCGAGCCCGAGCGCCCGGCCCGGCTCGTCCCGCCCGGCCGGGTCTCCAGCGCGAGAGTCACGGTCTTGCCGGCGAAGCGGGAGAGGTCGACCGATCTCTGTCCCCAGCGCTCGCGGTCCGCCCAGGTCTCCTCGAAGACCGGCGCGGCGTCGGCGGTGACCCGGAAGGTCACCGGCGCGTCGTCCCGCAGCACGCCGAGGCCCACGTCGAGGCGCCCGCCGTCCGGCACGTGGACGCGCCAGGAGAGCATCCCCGGCGCATGGGTGAAGAGCGCGCGGCGGTAGAGGCGGTCGCGCGGCTCGGTGATCACCCCCGCCGCGGCCTTCGCATAGTTGGCCTCCTTGGGGATCAGGCTCACGGAAAGGATCTCGACCGTGGCCGGACCGGTCGCATCGACCATCAGGCCGAGCTGGCGCCAGGCCGGATCACCCTCCCACCAGTTCGTCCAATCCGCGCGCAGCAGATAGCTCTGGACCGAGCCGTCCGTCACCAGAGTCGCCGCCTCGCCGCGCGACAGGAAGGGTGTGTAGGTGTCGAACGTCTCGCCGTGCTCGCGGCGCAGGTTGTACCAGGCGGTCAGGCTGCCGGCCGGACCGGTGGCGCGGGCGCGGACGACGAGCCAGGCCCAGTCCTGCCGGTTCCAGCCCGGCAGGTCGACATAGGTGCCGCCGCCGAGCCCCCGCCGGTTCCGGTTCGCCGCGCCGAGCTCGATGCGCAGAGCGCCATCCCCCTGGCGGACCGCCGCCGGAGCCACCCCGGGAACGAGCGGCACGACCGGCTTCCACGCGGGCTGCGGCTCATCGAACCGCCAGGCTACGTCCTTCGGCAGGTCTTTCGGAACTTCCGACCCCTCGATCCGCGCGGCGGCCAGATGCTCCTCCAGATGGAGGGGCTGCCGCGCCGACAGGGGAGCGGGGCCGGACGGACGGCAGGCGAGAAGGACCAAAGGGAACAGCACCAGGCACAGCCGTCGCGTCATGGGCACCTCCAGGGTTTCTCCGTCCATTATCACGCCGGTCGTCCTTCCTCGGCGCGCGAGAGTAGAATCTTTCCAGCCGTCCCACGATCGCTTCCGAGAGGCCGACCGGCCCAGGAGGACACGTTCCATGGAGCCCATGCCGTCCGCGCAGCCGCAACCTTCGTGGTGGAGCCGCAATTGGAAATGGGTGGTTCCCGCCGGCTGCCTCATACTGGTTCTTCCGGTCCTCGCCCTCGCGGGCTTCATCGGAGGCATCCTCGCCATCGTCTTCGGCAGCATCAAATCGACGGACGTCTGCCAGCAGGCGCTCACGCTCGCCAAGTCCAACCCCGCTGTGATCGAGGCGCTCGGACAACCGGTCGAGGATGGTTGGTTGATGAGCGGTAACATCAACGCCTCCGGCTCCTCCGGCTCCGCGGACGTCTCCATCCCGCTCCACGGTCCCAAGGGCAAAGGCACCCTCTACGCCGTCGCCACGAAGAGCGCCGGCCGCTGGGAGTACGACACGCTGGAAGTCGAGGTCCAAGGACGGGACGACCGGATCAATCTGCTCGAAGCGGAAAGAGGAGGCTCGTGACCGAGCCCACCCGGCCGAGCCCCTTGACCGTTTGGTGGGGTCAGAACCGGACCTGGGCCCAGCCCGTCGGCTGCCTCGCGCTGTTCCTGCCTCTCCTCTCCTGCGCGGGCTGTGCGGGAACCGTCCTGACCGTCCTCTTCGGAGCGGCCAAGCTGGGCACGTCCCTCCGCAAGCGGGAAACGTAAAAAAGCCCCGGAGAGTTGCCCCCCCGAGGCTTCACGCGTGTAGACAATTGGAGCGATCGCGGCCGGCGGAGCTTGCCGGCCAAGCTCTGGAACGAAGGGCGGGGAGCAAACCCCTCACGGCCGATTCCCGGACGCGCTCAGAATTTGCCCGGCCAGGAGAGAGCGGGATCGGCGTTGCGCTGCATCCAGACGGCGAGGCGGGAGCGCAGGTCGCGCAGCACCTCCTGCGCCGCCGGATCGGCGACGAGATCATGCGCCTCCGCCGGGTCGGCCGCAAGGTCATAGAGTTCGTCGCCGCGGGCCGGGTCCTTCCAGACGATCAGCTTGTGCGCCGGGGTCCGCACGGCGCGGAAGGCGAGGCGACCGAAGCTTGGGCTGTCTTCGTCGGACCACTCGGCGAAGGCCTCGCACACCGCGAGCTTGCCGGCGAGCGCCGCCATCAGGTTGCGTCCAGGCCAGGAGTCCGGCGCCGGAACGCCGGCGAGCGCGAGGAGCGTCGGCGGCAGGTCCATGCTCGAGACCGGAAGGTCCGACACGAGCCCGTGCGGCAGTCCCGGCCCCGTCACCACGAAAGGCACCCGCAACGAGCTCTCGTACGGGACCTGCTTGCCGTTGGCGCCCGAGTCGGGTCCGCCGATGCCCCGTTCGCCCATCGAGTATCCATTGTCGCCGAGCAAGACCACGACCGTCCGCTCGGCGAGCCCGGTCTGCCGGAGCGCCGCGACCACGTGTCCGAGCTGCTCGTCGAGATGACTCACCGCCTCATCGTAGTGGCGCCAGTCGTTGGCCGGCACGTCGCGCGGGAAGCCCGGCGGAAGGAGCTCCTCGTCGCTGCGTCCGGCATAGAGGGCCTCGATCCGCTCCGGGTTGGGCTCATAGGGAAGATGGGGAGCGGTGAAGCCGAGCCACAGCAGGAAAGGGCCGGCCTGGGCGGCCTCGCCGTGCAGGAACGCCAAGGCATCGTCCGCGAAGATCTCCTGCGTGAAGCCGGGGACGGTCTCGTGCTCGTGCGAGACCCCATGGACCAGCTCGGGGTCGCGAAAGGTCGAGCCGCCGTCCGGCAGCCAGGTCCGCACCTCGTCGAAGCCGCACTCCCAGGGGGGCGGAGGGACGTGCCACTTGCCGACCACCACCGTATGGTACCCGGCCTCCTTCAACAGGCTCGCCACCGTCGGACGCTTGCACAGGGTCTCGGCGACCCCGGGCGCCACGAGCTTGGTCGAATAGACGCCGTGGCGAAAGGCCGGCAGGCCGGTGAGCAGGCTGGCGCGAACCGGATGGCACTGGGAAACCGAGACCGTGGCCTGCCGGAAATAGACGCCGTCCCGCACCATTCCGTCCATCACGGGCGTGTGGACAGCGGGATTGCCCGCCGCACCCAGGGCGTCCCAACGGTGGTCGTCAGAGAGCACGACCACGAGATTGGGGCGCGACGAAACCGCTGGCGATGCGGTTGCCGGAGCCGCCGCGACAGGCGCGGCAACCGGACGCGGAGCGGGCCCGGCGCAGCCCAGCGCCGACAGGAAAAGCACCGTCGCCAGGACGAGCTGTCCCTGGGGCCTCATGGACTTTTTCATAGGTCCTCTACCCTCCCACACCACACCCTCTACGGATCATCCGAACATTTCGTTGGAGGCGCGGGCCCTTTACGGTAGGTTGAGCTGCCAAGAAACACCGTACTTGTCTTGGACCCACGCGAACTTGCGACTGAAACCATAGGAGTCTAGCGGCATCAGCGTCTGGCCGCCTTCACTGAGACGTTCAAAGAGGGTATCGAGCTGGTTCTGATCATCGCAGTCGATGAAGAGCGACATGGCTGGAGTGAAGGTGAAAGCGTGCTGGACGGGGCTGTCGATGCACATCAGCCGCGTGGCATTGAGCTCGAAGACAGCCTGCTTGACCGTGCCCTCTGGGCCAGGCTCGCCAGGGCCATAGCGCTCCAAGGCGATGATGCGCGAGTTGGGAAAAAGCGACATATAGAACGTCATCGCCTCCTCGGCAGCTCCAGAGAACATCAGGAACGTCGTTAGCTTCATCTGCCCCCCTTTGGTGCTAGCTAGTTCCTGTCCTGAAACGGAGGATTTTTCGGTCGGACATTCAAGAATCGGCGCTGTTGCTGCCATGAATCGAGAAAGTCGACGGCTCGGAGCGGCGAAAATGAGGCAGTACATAGGGGTTTAGGCCTCCGCTGGGCAAG
>DATFPH010000032.1:0-5664 GCA_035264905.1 Thermoanaerobaculia bacterium | reverse complement strand
TGGCGCTATCGGGACCCGGGTCACTACTATCTCGTCCGGGCCAACGCCCTGGAAAACAACGTGGTCCTCTACAAGGTCGAGAAGGGAAAGCGCACCGACCTGCCAGTGAAGGGAGCGGGCCGCACCTATGGCGTCAAGCAGAAGGTTCCGGGGAAAGCCTGGAGCGAGCTTCGGGTGACCGCTCGCGGCAGCCTGTTCACGGTCTCCTTCAATGGAAAGCAGATCTTCCAGGTCGAGGACAGCACCTTTCAAGAGGCCGGCAGGGTCGGGTTGTGGACCAAGGCGGACAGCGTGACCGAATTCGATGACCTGCGGATCGCCGGACTCGACGAGAAAGGGCGATGAGCCCCCGGTGCGGCCTCGCGCTGGCCCTCGCCGGCTCGATCCTCCTCTCCGGGTGCGGGAGGGAGGCGGGTGAAGGCACGGTGGTCGTCTACTCCTCGGTGGACGACGTCTTCGCCCGGCCGATCGCCCAGCGCTTCCAGGAGGAGACCGGCATCGAGGTCCGGCTCGTGCCGGACACTGAGGAGACCAAGAGCACCGGTCTTTTGAATCGCCTGATCGCCGAGAAGGAGCGCCCGCAGGCGGACGTCTTCTGGAGCGGCGACCCGGTACGGGCGGCGGTCTTGAAGCGCCGCGGTCTCTCGGCCTCTTACCGCTCTCCGGCTGCGACGGGGCTGCCGCCCCGTTTCTCCGACCCGGAGGGGCACTGGACGGGCTTTTCGGCGCGCGCCCGCGTGCTGATCTACAACCGCGAGAAGGTTCCCGAGGAGCAGGCCCCTGATTCCATCTTCGACCTCGTGGAGCCGCGCTTCCGCGGCCAAGCCTGCATTGCCAATCCTCTCTTCGGGACCACCTCGATGCATGCCGCGGCGCTGTTCGCGGCGCTCGGAGAGCAGCGGGCCCGGCAGCTCTTCGAAGACTTCACGGCCAACGGCGGCCGGATCGTCTCCTCCAACGGCGAGGTCCGCCGGCGGGTGGCGAACGGGGAGTGCACGGTGGGAATCACGGATACGGACGACGCCAACGTGGCGCGCCTCGAAGGCAAGCCGGTGGGGATCGTCTTCCCGGATGCCGACGGGATCGGGACCCTGATCATCCCGAACGCGGCCGTGCTGATCGCGGGCGCCCCACACCCCGAAGCGGGGCGGCGCTTCATCGATTTCCTCCTCGCGCCGGAGACCGAAAAGGCGTTGGCCGCAAGCGAGGCTGCGCAGATGCCGGTGCGTCCCGGTCTCCCGCCGCCTGCGGGGTTGCCCGCCTTGGCCGGCTTGAAGGCGATGGAGGTGGACTATGGGGGGCTCGCGGCCCTCCTCGAGGAGCTGTCGCGCGGGTTCCTCAAGGAGTGGGTGGACCGCAACAGCGGATGAACCCGCTCGCGCTCGAACGCCCCTCCCGCTGGCGGGCTTTCGGGGTGGCCGGCGTCTTCGCCCTGGCTCTGCTCCCCTCGTTCCCGCTCCTCCGCGAAGCCGCCTCCGGGCAAAGGGGGCTCGGAACGTTCCCGGCGACTCTCTGGCAAAGCTTCGGGCTGGCGACGGCGTCCGCAGCCCTGGGCTTCGCCGCCGGGCTTCCGCTCGGAGTGACCGCGGCTCTCTATTCCTTCCCGGGCCGGCGCGCCCTGCTCGCTCTCGCGAGCCTGCCGCTCCTCGTTCCGTCCCTGTTGTGGGCGGTCGGCTGGTCGGCGCTCCTCGCGCGGGTGGCGCCCGGCCCCCTTCCCGGCGCTGCTGCCTGCGTGGTGGTCTTCGCGACGACGGCCATCCCCCTGGTGTTGCTGACGGCCTGGGCTTCCACGGCTGCGCTCGGCGCCGGGCAGGTCGAGGCGGCGCGCCTGGCTGGGGGGGAAGCGGTGCTCGTCCGGAGCGCCTGTCGCCATGCCGCGGTGCCTGCTCTGCTGGCGGCCGGACTCGCCGGGGTGCTCGTGCTCTCCGATCCGGCGCCGGGGCAGATCTTCGGACAGCGGACCGCCGCGGCCGAGATCCTGGTGAGCTTCGCGGCGCTGTTCGACTTCGGCCTGGCGGCGCGGCAGGGGCTGGCGCTCGCCGCGCTGGTTCTGGTTCTCGCCGCTCCGCTCGCGGCGGTGGCGGCGCCGCGCCTGGCCGCCGCAGTCCTGCCGCGTGCCATCCGCCCGCTCCGGCCGGTGTGGCACCGCGAGATGGCGGCGCTCGCGGCGGGGGGCTTGCTGGTGTTTGTCGGGATCGGTGTGGCGGCTCCCCTCGCAGGGCTCGCTTTGCCAGCGCTGCGGGGAACCGCTCTGGCGCGGGCCGGCTCCGAGGTTGTTGAGACGCTCGGGAACACTGCGATCTATGGGCTGGGGGCGGGAGCCCTGGCCGCCGTCCTCGGGCTGCTCCTGGCGGCTCTCGCCGGACGCTCCTCCCGGCTGCGGACGGCCGTGCTGGCGCTCTCCTTCCTTCTTCTCGCGCTGCCTTCGGCCCTGCCGTCCCTGGGGCTGCTCCGCTGGTCGGGAGAGGTCCCGGCCGCGCTAGCGCCGGTCTTCCACAGCCGGTTCACGGTCTGCGTGGCTCTCGGGCTCCGCTTCCTGCCGGTGGCGACCCTGCTCGCCCTGCGGGGGTGGGCTTCCACCTCCCCGACCTGGGCGTGGGCCGCCGAGCTCCACGGCGTTTCCCTCGGCCGCTATCTCGCCCGCGTGCTGGCGCCGCGGCTCGCTCCGGCCGTTGCCACGGGCCTGGTGCTCGTCGGGCTGCTCTCGGCCGCCGACGTCGGCACGGTCCTGCTCCTCCATCCGCCGGGGCAGCGCTCCCTGCCTCTCGCCATCTTCACAGTCATGGCGAACGCTCCGGAGGCGCTGGTCGCCTCTCTGTGCCTGCTCTACGTGGTGGGCGCGGGCGCGCTGCTCGCGGCGCTGCCGTGGTTGGCGGGGAGACGGTTGTGAGCGCACCGGTCTGCGAGCTCCGCGCGGTGACGAAGAGCTACGGCGGCAACCTGACCCTGATGCGGGCGCTGCGGCGGGTTTCGTTCGCCGTGCCGGTGGGAGAGCACACGTCGCTGCTCGGCCCGTCCGGAAGCGGGAAATCGACGCTCCTGCGACTGCTGGCCGGGCTGGAGGCGCCGGACGAGGGGGAGGTGTGGATGGGCGGCGCGCTGGTCTCGGCGGCTGGGAGGATCGATCTTCCGCCCCACCGGCGCGGCATCGCGATGGTCTTCCAGGATCTCGCTCTCTGGCCCAACCTGTCGGTCCTGGACAACGTGCTCCTCGGCCTCTCGGGAGCGCGCCTGCCGCGCATCGAACGGATCGATCGGGCGCGCCAGGCGCTCGCGCTCTGCTCGATCGAGGATCTGGCGGACCGGCGGCCGGAGACCCTCTCCGGCGGCCAGCAGCAGCGCGTGGCCCTGGCACGGGCGCTCGCCCTGGAGCCGCGCCTGCTGCTGCTGGACGAGCCTTTCTCCGGACTCGACCTGGTGGTCAAGGCGCGGCTGATCGAGGAGGTCCACCGCCTGGCCGAGGAGCGCGGCTTCACGGTGCTCCTGGTGAGCCACGATCCTTTAGAGGCTACGCCGCTCTGCCGTGCGGCGGTGGTGCTGCAAGCCGGGGAGATCGAGGAGGCCGGGCCGCTCGCGGCGCTTCTTCGAGAGCCCCGGTCGGAGCTGCTGCGGGCGTTCCGCGATCAGTTGGGGCCCAGCGGTGGAGTCCGGTGATCCCGTGAAACGGCCCCTTGACAGGAGCGCCGTTTCTTACGGAAATCTCCGGCGCGTAGCGCCTGCGCCGGCTGTGTAGCCGCTGCACCGGGATTCTAAGGACTACCGGCGGTCTCTAACGGCGGCACCGCGTTTTTAACGGCTACACGCGGCGGTTAGTGGTTATCTCCGACTTTTAAGGCCAACGCGCGACTTTTAGGGCTTACACCCGATGTTTAAGGCTTACCCCCGATTTTTAAGGCCGACACCGGGGTTTCAAGGCCACCGCGCGATTTTTAAGGCTTAACCGCGGGCCGTTAGCCGTTATCCGCGGTTTGTAGCGGCTATCTCGCGCGTGGAGCCGCTATCTCGGGCCGTCAGCGGTTCCGCCGCATCGTTTGCCGCTCCGCGCCCGGTGTAACGCCTGCGCGGGAGATTTCCTCGCGAACCACGGTGCGGATCGCTTCCAGGACCTCGTCCGAGAGAGCCACGGGCTGGGCAGCCTTGCGGCGATCAGGAGGCATCCAGTCGTCGAGCCGGTGCTCCGCCTTCCAGTTGGGGAGTCCGCGCTCGATAACCTCGCGGGGGTGGATCTTGAGAAGCCGGCAGAGCTCCAGCAGGTGGCGCAGCTTCAGCTCCATGCGGCCGTCGAGGAGCCGCGGCAACGTCCCATGGCCGATCCCCAGCGCGTCCTCGATGCTATGAGGAGACATGGGCAGTGCGCCCAGGGCCACCCTCAACTGCGCGCGAAGCAGGTCCAGACCGTCTATCGAGGCCATGATGGGCGGACTCTACGCGAGGGGGACGGGAGGCGCAAGGGCTCCTGCGGAGGGGTCCCACCGGCCTGCCGGCGCCTCGATTGCACGGACCTGGTCGGCTTGCAGAAGCTCAGGTTTCGAGACTTCCAGCCGGCCTTGGGCCGCCAGGATGGCAGCGCTCCCAGCGTAGAGGAATGCGCCTCGCTTAACGTTCCGGAAGGCGGGACCCGTACCCTTGGACGGTCCCCGAACGTCCTTGTCTGGAGAAGCCATGATCCCGAGCCATACCACCACCGTCCTGTCTGCCGTGGAGCGCTGCCGGAAGCGGCTCTGGGCGCATTGCTACCGGATGACGGGGCGCCGCACGGAGGCGGACGATCTCAGCCAGGAGGCAATCGCACGGGCCATCGAGCGCGCCGGCGAGTTGCACGACCCCGCGGCCGTCGAGGGCTGGCTCTTCCGGATCGCGACCACCGCCTGCCTCGACCACCTCCGGCGGGCGCGACGGACGCGCGAGCTGACCGAGCTCGTTGACCCTGTTGCATTCGACGACCTCGTCGAGGCGCCGGCCGGCCCGCCCGCCAGTCCGGAAACGGCTCTGCTCCAGCGGGAAGAGGTCCGCCTGGCGCTTCTCGTCGCTCTGCAGAGCCTGCCACCGAAGCAGCGCGCCGTGCTGCTGCTGCACGACGTCTGCGACCTGCCGCTCGCCGAGGCCACGGCCGCCACCGGCACGAACGCCAACGCCGCCAAGGCGACCTTGCATCGTGCCCGCGCGGGGCTCGCGCGGACGCGAGGCCGCGCCGACGTCGACGCGCGGGCCGATGCGGACGTGGTCGAGCGTCTCGCCCGGGCGCTCGAGGAGCGCTCCGTGGATGCGCTGGCCCTGCTGCTCGCCGATGACGTCTGGGGCGTCGTCGACGGCGGAGGGGTCGTGCGGGTCGCCTCGCGGCCGACGGTCGGCGCACGGGCTCTCCTGCGCCGCTTCGTCGGTCTCAGCCAGCGGGTCGCCGCGCCGGTCGCCTGTCGTGTCGTGCGCCTGAACCTCGAGCCCGCCGTCCTCGTCACGTTGCACACCGCCACGAACACCGTGTTCGCTTCCGTCCACGTCGAGACGCGGAATGGACGCATCGCCGCCATGCGGGTGGTGCGCGATCCCGCGAAGCTCGCGCCCCTGCAGGGGCTCGCTCTACCGATCGGAGCCACGCCATGACCCTGCTTTCGATCCTGAAGACCAATTTTTCGGCCATCGGCGCCATCCTCGCCGTGATGGCGG
>DATFPH010000031.1:0-9757 GCA_035264905.1 Thermoanaerobaculia bacterium | reverse complement strand
CCTGGCTGCACGGCGAGGTCCTGGAGCAGGAGATCGACTGGTGGCGCCAGCAGCTCGCCGGGCTGCCGCCGCTCCTGGAGCTACCCACCGACCGCCCGCGGCCCGCGGTGCAGAGCTACCGCGGCGCGACCCGGCCGGTGCGGCTGCCGGCCGAGCTGACGCGGCAGATGGAGGCTCTCGCCCGGCACGAGGGGGCGACCCTCTTCATGGTGCTGCTGGCCGGCTTCCAGACCCTGCTCGCGCGCATCAGCGGGCAGGACGGCCTTGCGGTGGGCTCTCCCGTCGCCGGCCGCAACCGGGTCGAGACCGAAGGATTGATCGGATTCTTCGTCAACACGCTGGTCCTGCGGGGAAACCTGGCCGGGGAACCCACCTTCCGCGAGCTGCTCGGCCAGGTGCGCGAGACGGCGCTGGCCGGCTGGCTGCACCAGGACGTGCCGTTCGAAAAGCTGGTCGAGGAGCTGGCCCCGGCGCGGAGCCTCGCCCACGCCCCCTTGTTCCAGGCGGTGCTCGTCCTCCAGAACGCTCCCGTCCCTAGCCTGGAGGTCGAGACTCTGCGCCTGCGGCCGGTGAGCCTCGAAGGAACGACGGCGAAGTTCGATCTCACGGTCAACCTCTCAGAGCACGACGGCGGTCTCCTCGGGACCGTGGAGCACGCCACCGATCTCTGGGACGCCACGACGATCGACCGGCTGCTCGCGGGCTTCGAGCGGCTGCTCGCGGCGGCGGTGGCCGGGCCGGATCTGCGGGCCGAGGAGCTGCCGCTGCTCGACGCGGCGGAGCGGCAACAGCTCCTGGAGTGGGGAGGGAGAAGAGAGGAGTTTGCCGGGTCCTCGACGCTCCACGGCCGTTTCGCGGCGCAGGCCCGGCGGACCCCCGACGCTCCGGCTCTCACCTGCGGCGACGTGACGCTCTCCTACGGCGAGCTCGACCGGCGGTCCAACCAATTAGCCCACTGGCTGCGCCGACAAGGAGCGGGCCCGGAGAGCCGCGTCGGTCTGTGCCTCGACCGTTCCGTGGATCTGGTGGTGGGCATTCTGGGAGTGCTCAAAACCGGAGCGGCCTATGTGCCAATCGATCCGGAAGCACCGCGGGAGCGGCGAGACTTCGTCGTGGAGGACGCGGGCATCCAGATCCTGGTCGAGGCCGGGGATCTGGAGAGCGTCCCGGATGGCGATGTCAAGCCTTGGGGCGACGTGTCGAGCCTCGCCTTCGTGATCTACACATCGGGCTCCACCGGCCGTCCCAAGGGAACCCTGATCACCCATGGCAACGTCACCCGGCTGTTCGACGCCACCGAGGCCTGGTTCGGGTTCCGCGAGCGGGACGTGTGGACCTTGTTCCACTCGTACACCTTCGACTTTTCGGTCTGGGAGATCTGGGGAGCCCTGCTCTACGGTGGCCGGCTAGTGGTCGTGCCCTGGGAGGTGAGCCGCTCGCCCGAGCCGTTCCTGAAACTGCTGGTCCGCGAGCGGGTCACGGTGCTCAACCAGACCCCCTCGGCCTTCGCCCAGCTCGCGCAGGCGGACGCAGAGCGCGGCGGCGTCGAAACGGATCTGCGGCTGGTGATCTTCGGCGGCGAGGCGCTCGACCCGGCGAGCCTGGAGCCGTGGTTCGAGCGGCATGGCGATACGCAGCCGCGGCTGGTCAACATGTACGGGATCACCGAGACGACGGTCCACGTCACCTACCGGCCGCTGTCTCTGGCCGACGCCCGGGGCGAGCATCGCAGCGTCATCGGGGTGCCCATCGCCGACCTGTCTCTGGCCGTGCTGGACCGGAGCCTGCTGCCGGCTCCCATCGGCGTGCCGGGCGAGCTGGTCATCGGTGGAGCCGGGCTGGCCCGCGGCTATCTGGGCCGGCCGGAGCTGACCGCGGAGCGCTTCATTCCGGAGCCGTCCGGCGGCCGGCCGGGAGCCCGTCTCTACAGGTCGGGCGATCTGGGACGGTTCCTCCCTGACGGCGACGTGGAGTACCTCGGCCGGCTGGATCACCAGGTGAAGATCCGCGGTTTCCGCATCGAGCTGGGGGAGATCGAGGCGGCGCTGGCGGCGCTGCCCGGAGTCCGCCAGGCGGTGGTGGTGGTGCGATCGGACGGCTCCGACCGATCGGACCGATCCGTCCAATCGCCGGGCGACCGGCGGCTGATCGCTTACGTCATCGGTGACGCCACTGCGGCGGAGCTGCGCCAGTCGCTTCGCGAGCGGCTGCCGGACTACATGGTCCCGGCCGCCTTCGTGGTGCTGGACGACTTCCCCCTCACGATCAACGGCAAGGTGGACCGCCAGGCGCTGCCCGCTCCGGAGCACACCTGGGGAGGGGAGGAGCTTCTGGCGCCGCGCACGCCGGTCGAGGAGATCCTCGCCGGCATCTGGGCCGAGCTGCTCGGGGTCCGGGTCGGGGTGGACAGCCACTTTTTCGACCTGGGCGGCCACTCCCTGCTGGCGACGCAGGTGATGTCGCGCCTGCGCGAGGCGTTCGGCGTCGAGATGCCCCTGCGCGATCTCTTCGTCGCCCCGCGGCTGGCGGAACTCGCCGCCCGGGTGGAGACGGCGCGCCGCGCCGGCGCGCAGCAGCCCACACCGCCGCTGGTCCCGGTGTCACGCGAGGGGGTCCTGCCCCTGTCGTTCGCCCAGCAGCGCCTCTGGTTCATCGATCAGCTCGAGCCGGGCAGCCCTCTCTACACCGTTCCGGTGGCGCTCCGCGTCGAGGGCCCGTTGGATGCCGCGGTGCTGGCCTGCTGCCTCGGCGAGATCGTGCGCCGCCACGAGGCGTTGCGCACCGTGTTCGCCGCGCCGCAGGGCGCGCCGGTGCAGGTGATCCAGCCGGCAGAGCCCTTCCTGCTCCCTGTCGTAGATCTGTCAGCGCTTCCGGAGCGCGAGGAGCTGGTGCGCTCCCTCACCATGGCCGAGACGGGCCGGCCGTTTGACCTCGCTCGCGGTCCGATGCTGCGAGGCCTGCTGGTGCGCCTCGCCGAGCGGGACCACGCCGTCGTTCTGACCCTGCATCACATCGCCAGCGACGGCTGGTCCATGGGCCTCCTGATCCGCGAGGTCGCCGCCCTCTATCCGGCCCTTGCCGCCGGCCAGCCGTCGCCGCTGCCCGAGCTGCCGGTGCAGTACGCGGATTTCGCGGCCTGGCAGCGCTCCCGGCTCGACGGCGAAGCCCTGGAGCGGGAGATCGATTTCTGGCGCGGCCAGCTCGCCGGGCTGCCGCCGCTGCTGGAGCTGCCCACCGACCACCCGCGGCCCGCGATGCTGAGCCACCGCGGCGCGGCGCGGCCGGTGCGGCTGTCCGCCGGGCTGATCCGGCAGATCCAGGCTCTGGGCCGGCAGGAGGGAGCGACGCTCTTCATGGTGCTCCTGGCGGGCTTCCAGACCCTGCTCGCGCGCCTCAGCGGACAGGACGACCTAGCCGTCGGCTCGCCCGTGGCCGGACGCAACCGGGTGGAGACCGAAGGGCTGATCGGGTTCTTCGTCAACACGCTGGTCCTGCGGGGCCGTCTGACCGGCGCCGCCACCTTCCGCGAGCTGCTCGGCGGGGCCCGGGAGACCGCTCTGGCCGCCTGGCTGCATCAGGACGTCCCGTTCGAACGGCTGGTGGAGGAGCTCGCGCCGGAGCGGAGCCTCGCCCACGCGCCGCTGTTCCAGGTGGTGCTCGTCCTGCAGAACGCTCCCCTCGCCAGCCTGGAGATCGAGAGCCTGCGCCTGCGGCCGTTGAGCCTCGAAGGGGCGACTTCGAAATTCGATCTCACGGTCGCCTTGGAGGAGCGCGACGGCGGGCTCGTCGGCCGGGTCGAGCACGCCACTGATCTGTGGGACGCCACGACCATCGACCGGCTGCTCGCAAGCTTCGAGCGGCTGCTGGCAGCGGCGGTGGCCGCGCCGGATCTGCGGGCCGTGGAGCTGCCCCTGTTGAGCGAGGCGGAGCGGCAGCAGCTCCTGGAGTGGGGTGGGATCCGGGAGGAGGTCGCCCCCCTCTCGATGGTTTCGACGCTCCACGGCCGTTTCGTGGAGCGCGCACGGTCGACCCCCGAAGCCCCGGCGCTGACCTGCGGGGACGTCACTCTGACCTACGGCGAGCTGCACTGGCGGTCGAATCAGCTCGCCCGCTGGCTGCGCCGGCACGGCGCCGGTCCGGAGAGCCGCGTCGGTCTGCGCTTGGACCGCTCCGTGGACCTGGTGGTGGGCATCCTCGGCGTCCTCAAGGCCGGGGCCGCCTATGTGCCGCTCGATCCCGGCGCGCCGCGCGAGCGCATGGCCTTCGTCCTGGAGGACGCGGACATCCGGATCGTGGTGGGGCCGGAGGAGATCGAGCGGCTGGAGGGCGTCCCGTATGGCGACCTGGAGCCCCGGGGAGACGCGCCGGGCCTAGCCTACGTGATCTACACGTCGGGCTCCACCGGCCGTCCCAAGGGGACCCTGGTCACCCACGCCAACGTCACCCGGCTGTTCGACGCCACCGAGGGCTGGTTCGGCTTCGGCGAGCGCGACGTTTGGACACTGTTCCACTCGTACGCCTTCGACTTTTCGGTCTGGGAGATCTGGGGAGCCCTGCTCTACGGCGGCCGGCTGGTGGTCGTGCCCTGGGAGGTGAGCCGCTCGCCCGAGCAGCTCCTGGGCCTGCTGGTCCAGGAGGGGGTCACGGTGCTCAACCAGACCCCCTCGGCCTTCGCCCAGCTGGCGCAGGCGGACGCCGGGCGCGGCGGCGTCAGGACGGATCTGCGCTTCGTCATCTTCGGCGGCGAGGCCCTCGATCCGGCCAGCCTGGAGCCGTGGTTCGCGCGCCACGGCGATGCGCAGCCGCGGCTGGTCAACATGTACGGCATCACCGAGACGACGGTGCATGTGACGTACCGGCCGCTGTCCGTGGCGGACGCCCGGGGCGAGCACCGCAGCGTCATCGGCGTGCCCATCGCCGACCTGTCGCTCGCCGTGCTGGATCGGAGCCTGAATCCGGCGCCGATCGGCGTGCCGGGCGAGCTGGTGGTGGGGGGAGCCGGGCTGGCCCGCGGCTATCTGGGCCGGCCGGAGCTGACCGCGGAACGCTTCGCTCCGGACCCGGCCGGCGGCCGGCCCGGGGCGCGGCTCTACCGATCGGGGGACCTGGGGCGGTTCCTCCCCAACGGCGATGTGGAGTACCTCGGCCGGCTGGACAACCAGGTGAAGATCCGGGGCTTCCGTATCGAGCTGGGGGAGATCGAGGCGGCGCTTTCGGCGCTGCCCGGCGTGCGCCAGGCGGTCGTGCTGGCCCGGGAGGATCGGCCCGGAGACCGGCGGCTGGCCGCCTATGTGGTGGGCAGCGCCGTGGTCGAGGATCTGCGGGGTGCGTTGCGCGAGCAACTGCCGGAGCACATGGTGCCGGCCGCGTTCGTGGTCCTCGACGACTTCCCCCTCACGGTCAACGGCAAGGTGGACCGCAAGGCCCTGCCGGTCCCGGAGCAGACCGTTGGCGAGGAGGCGTACATGGCGCCGCGCACGCCCGCCGAGGAGGTCCTCGCCGGCCTCTGGGCCGAGGTGCTCGGCCTCGAACGGGTCGGGGCGGCCGACGACTTCTTCGACCTGGGAGGCCACTCGCTGCTGGCGACTCAGGTGATGTCGCGCCTGCGCGAGGCGTTCGGCGTCGAGATCCCGCTCCACGACCTCTTCGAGGCTCCGGTGCTGGCGGACCTCGCCGCCCGGGTCGAGGCCGCCCAACGGACCGGCGCGGTCCCGCCCGCTCCGCCTCTGCTGCCGGTGCCGAGGGAGAGGCGCCTCCCTCTGTCGTTCGCCCAGCAACGCCTCTGGTTCATCGACCGGGTCCAGCCGGGCAGCCCGCTGTACAACGTCCCGGCGGCGCTGCGCGTCGAAGGTCCGCTCGACGCCGCGGTGCTGGCCCGCTGCCTCGGCGAGATCGTGCGCCGCCACGAAGCGCTGCGCACCGTCTTCATCGCCTCGCAGGGCACGCCGGTGCAGGTGGTCCAGCCGCCGGCTCCGGTCGCGCTGCCGGTGGTCGACCTGTCGGCCCTGGCGCCGTACCGGCGCCAGACGCAGGCCCTCGCCCTCGCCGGCGAGGAGGCGGCCCGGCCGTTCGATCTCGGCCGCGGTCCGCTGGTGCGCTGTCTGCTGGTGCGCCTCGCCGAGAGGGACCACGCCGTCGTGCTGACCCTGCACCACATCGCGAGCGATGGCTGGTCCATGGGCATCCTGGTGCGCGAGATCGCCACGCTCTATCCGGCCCTGTCGGAGAACACCGCGGGCCGGCCCTCCCCCCTGCCCGAGCTGCCGGTGCAATACGTGGATTTCTCGGTCTGGCAACGCTCCTGGTTGCGCGGCGAGGTCCTGGAGCACGAGATCGCCTTCTGGCGCGGCCAGCTCGCCGGGCTGCCGCCGCTCCTGGAGCTGCCCACCGACCGCCCGCGGCCCGCGGTGTTGAGCTACCGCGGCGCCACCCGGCCGCTGCACCTGCCACCAGGCCTCGTCCGTCAGGCCGAGGCCCTGGGCCGGCGCGAGGGCGCCACGCTCTTCATGGTGCTCCTCGCCGCCTTCCAGGCGCTTCTCGCGCGGCTCAGCGGGCAGGACGACCTCGCGGTCGGCTCGCCGGTGGCCGGCCGCAACCGGGTGGAGACCGAAGGGCTGATCGGATTCTTCGTGAACACCCTGGTGCTGCGCGGCAATCTGACGGATGGGCCCACGATGCGCGAGCTGCTCGGCCGGACACGGGGGACCGCGCTGGCCGCCTGGCTGCACCAGGACCTGCCGTTCGAAAAGCTCGTCGAGGAGCTGGCGCCCGAGCGCAGCCTCGCCCACACGCCGCTGTTCCAGGTGATGCTCGCGCTGCAGAACGCACCGCTCGGAGAGCTGGACCTCCCAGGCCTGCGCCTGCAGCCGGTGAAGGTCGCGGGGACGACGGCGAAGGTCGATCTCACGCTGAGCTTCGCGGAGCGCGACGGCGGCGCGCTGGCGGGAACGATCGAATACGCCACCGCCCTTTTCGACGCCGCGACCGTGGACCGGCTGGGAGCCCAGCTCTCCCGCCTGCTCGCGGCGGCCGCCGCCGATCCGGACGTGCGGGTGGCGGAGCTGCCCCTTCTCTCCGCGGGCGAGCTCCACCAGCTCCTCGCCGAGTGGAACGACACGGGGGAGGAGGGCTGGGAGGGTCCCGTGACGTCCCTGGTGGAGCGCTGGTGCCGCGAGCAGCCGGAGGCTCCGGCGGTGGTGGACGCGGCGGGCCGCACGCTGACCTATGGCGAGCTCGGCGAGCGCGCCGGACGTCTGGCCGGCTTCCTGCAGCGTCAGGGAGTGGGACCGGAGTCCGTCGTGGCCGTGCTGATGGAGCGCTCGCCGGAGCTGCTGGTGGCGCAGTTGGGCATTCTCCAGGCCGGTGCGGCCTACCTGTCCCTCGATCCTGCCCATCCCACCGAGCGCCTCGCCTTTATGCTCGACGAGAGCGTCGCCCCGGTGGTGCTGACACAGGAATCGCTGGAGCGCGACCGGGAGGAGATCGCGCGCTGCGCACCGCTGCGGGCTGTGGAGGTGGCGCCGGACCAGCTCGCCTACGTGATCTATACCTCGGGCTCGACGGGGCGGCCCAAGGGAGTGCAGGTCCCGCACCGCGGCCTGCTCAACCTGGTGCGCTGGGACCTGCGTGCGCACGGCACGGGACCGGGGGACCACCGCACCCAGGTGGCGAGCCTCGGGTTCGACGCGTCGGTCTGGGAGATCTGGTCCTGCCTGGCCTCCGGGGCGACCCTCCATCTGCCCTCGGACGAGGCGCGGCTGGACCCGCAGCGGCTGGCCGCCTGGATGGCCGGGCGCGGGGTCACCGTCTCCTTCCTCCCCACTCCGCTCGCCGAGGCGCTCCTTGCGGGCGGCGTGCCGCAGATCCCCAGCCTGCGCCGGCTGCTGGTGGGAGGCGACCGCCTCTCCCTCCGCCCGGAGCCGGGGTGCGGCTTCAGCCTGATCAATCACTACGGCCCGGCGGAAGCCTCGGTCGTGACCAGCGCGGCTCTGAGCTCTTCTCTCACCCTGGGCCGACCCATCGACGGGCTGCGGGTCCATCTGCTGGACCGTTCGCTGCAGCCGGTGCCGCCGGGGGTGGCGGGGGAGCTGTGGGTGGGCGGACCCTCCCTGGCCCGCGGCTATCTGGCGGACCCGGGCCGCACGGCGGAGCGGTTCCTGCCCGATCCCTGGGGGGTGGGGGAGCGGCTCTACCGCACGGGAGACCTCTGCCGCTACCGCCGCGACGGGGAGATCGAGTTCCTCGGCCGGATGGACCACCAGGTCAAGATCCGCGGCCAGCGCATCGAGCTCGGCGAGATCGAGGCGGCGCTGCTGGAGGTGCCCGGAGTCCGCGAGGCCGTGGTGGCGCTGCAGGGAGGTCAACTGGTCGCCTACGTGGTGGGAGGCGCGGCGGTCGACGAGCTGCGTCGCTCCCTGCGCGAGCGGCTTCCCGCCGCCATGGTGCCCTCGGCGTTCGCGACGCTCGCGGCGCTCCCGTTGACGTCCAACGGCAAAGTGGATCGAAAGGCCCTGCCGGCGCCCGCCCCGGTCTCTCGCGACGTGCCGCCCGAGGAGGTCCGCAGCGCGCTCGAAGACGCCGTGGCCGGCATCTGGTGCGAGGTCCTGGGAGTTCCGCGGGTGGGGGCCGAGGAAAATTTCTTCGACCTGGGCGGCCACTCGCTGTTGCTCACTCGGGTGCAGGTTCTGCTGACCGACCGGCTGGGACGGGAGGTCAGTCTGCTGGATCTCCTGACCCACACCACCGTCCGCGCCCTGGCGCGTCATCTGGAGCCCGGTCTGGCGGTGGTGGCGGAGGAGCCCCCGTCCCGCGCCGCCGCGCCTGGCAGCGGCGCCATCGCCATCGTCGGCCTCACCGGCCGTTTCCCCGGCGCGCCCGGCGTCGAGGCTCTGTGGGCCAACCTGCGCGCCGGCGTCTCCTCGACCGCCCGCTTCAGCGACGAAGAGCTCGCCGCCTCCGGCGTCGCTGCCGAGCTGCGGCGCGATCCCCGCTACGTGCCGGCCGCCGGGGTGCTCGACGGGGTGGAGCTGTTCGACGCCGGCTTTTTCGGCTACAACCCGCGCGAGGCCGAGCTGCTGGATCCCCAGCAGCGCCTGTTCCTCGAATGCGCCTGGGAGGCGCTGGAGGACGCCGGCTACGATTCCCTGCGCGTGCCGGGGCCGGTCGGCGTGTTCGCCAGCCTGGGGTTCAGCCGCTACCTGCATCAGATTCTCACCAGCGTCGACCCCGCGGCGGCGAGCGGGCTCCAGCTCCTGCTGGGCAACGACAAGGATTTTCTGGCCACCCGCGTCTCCTACAAGCTGGACCTCGCCGGCCCCAGCATGACGGTCCAGACGGCCTGCTCCAGCTCGCTGGTGGCGGTCCACCTGGCGTGCCAGAACCTCCGCCTCGGCGCCTGCGACATGGCGCTGGCCGGCGGCGTGTCCATCAACCTGCCGCAGCGCGCCGGCTATCTCTACGAAGAGGGGGGCATCGCCTCCCCCGACGGCTGCTGCCGCGCCTTCGACGCCGCGGCGCGCGGCACGGTGGGAGGGAGCGGGGCCGGAATCGTCGTGCTCAAGCGGCTCGAAGACGCACTGGCGCACGGGGACACCATCCATGCCGTCCTCCTCGGCTCGGCGGTCAACAACGACGGCGCCTCCGGCAAGGCGGGCTACACCGCGCCGAGCGTCGCCGGGCAGGCGAAGGTCATCTCCGCGGCGCTCGCCGACGCCGGGGTCTCTCCGGAGAGCATCGCCTACGTCGAGGCGCACGGCAC
>DATFPH010000030.1:0-7762 GCA_035264905.1 Thermoanaerobaculia bacterium | reverse complement strand
CGCGACTCCGGGCGCTTCGGCGCGCGCATGTCCCCCGACCAGTTCCGCCACCTCGTGACCTTCGCGGACGACGGGGCGCTGCGCGCCGACGCGCCGGCCCTCCCCCTGCCCGACCCGGGTCCCTGGGTGGCGCGCGAGACGCCGTGGACGATCGAGATCGGCCCGTCCGACGTGGGGATCATGAACGCCTGCGACGCGGCCTTCCTGCCGAACGGCCTGACGCTGCTGGCCCTGGGCGAGGCCGGAGTGCGCCTGATCTCGCGGGCCGGCCGGACCGTGGCCGAGGTCGACCAGCCGGCGCACCGCCTGGTGGTCTCCGACAGCGGCAACCGGGCGATCGCGCTCGCCCCGCGCGGCGACGCCTGGCGGCTGGCGCGGATCGACCTCGCGGCGCGCAAGGGGGAGCTCTGGTGCGACGCCCGCTTCGACGCCGCGGCGGCGGATTTCGACGGCGTCCTCTGGTTCGTCGCCTCGGCGGACGGCCTGGTGTCCGTCGACGCCACGGGCCGCGCCTTCGACGGTCCCTGGGGAGTCCCCGACCTGGGCCGCAGGGTGAGCTCGATCGTCCGCTCGCCGCAGCGCTGCTCTCTGGTGACCACGGGCGCGGATCCGGAGGTCTGGAGCTACGAGCTCCCCTCGCTCTTCCTGCGCAGCCGCGCCGAAGTGCCGGAGACCGCGCGCGAAGGCACGCGCTGCCTCGGCATCTCCGCGGACGGCCAGCTCGCCGAGCAGTGGGTCGTCGCGCCCGAGGGAGAGGGGACGGCGGTCGAGTCCCCCTTCCACGTGCAGATCCATGGCCGTTTCGCCTTCCAGTTCCGCCTCCCCGGCCCCGGCTGGACCAGCGGCCTGCCCGTGCTCGCCGGAGACTGGCTCGCCGCCCCGGTCCACGCACCCGACGAAGCGCGCGTCTACCTGATCCACCGCCCCACGGCCAAGGTGAAAGCCGAGGTGATCCTCGCCCGCGCCCGCCGCCTGTCGGTGCGCCTGACGCCGGCCTATCTCACCCTGGCGGACGACCGCGGCCGGGTGCTGGTGCTCGACCTGGAGTATGGGCAGATCCGGCGGGACGTGCGGTTGTAGCGAAGGACACCACGGACAAGCACGGACCAACAAGGACAGACACGGGCTCCGTTGTCGTCTGTGGTCGTCCGAGACTTGGCGGCGGTGTTGGAGCTGCTGCGGTAGACCTCAGAAATCGAAGTCCCGAATCAAGTTGAACCCGAGCCGCACGTCCCCGGTCTCGAAGCCGCCGGCGAAGTCGCCGCCCAGGTACTGGTCGACCGTGGTCCCCCGGGAGTTGCCGACCAGGATCTCGAAGATGTGCCCTCCGACCTCGCGCGACAGGGCCACGTGCCAGGCGTCCGCGCTCTCGTCCAGATCCCGGTTGGCCGGGACCCATTCCAGCTCGATCACGTGCTCGCCGATGGGGACGCTGACCCCGACCGGCACGTTGAAGGCGTCGCGCAGACGCGGCGTGTCCCGCACCCACGAGGGGGAGAGCAGCACGGTCACCCCCGAGGAGAACCGGTGGGCGAGCAGAAGCTGCGCGAAGGGGCGGTTCGCATCCTCCACCCCCTCGCGCCGGAGCAGGTCCGCCCCGGCCCGTGCGCCGATCGCGACCGGCAGGCGCGGCGACTGCTCCAGGACCAGGTATTTGGCCGAGAGCTCGAAGCTCTCCTGGAACGACGAGCGGAAGAGGGCCAGGTCGAGCCTTGAGGTGGCTCCCCAGGCGAGGCCGAGCCCCACGTCCGAGCCGCCGTCCAGCCCCCACAGATCGTGCTCGTCTCCGTCCTGCACCGTCTGCTGGAAGCGGTGGGTGAACAGCACCTCCAGCCGGCGGCTGCCGACCGTGTAGGGCGTCGGCATGTCGATGAAGCGGGTGCCGAGCGGCTCGGCGGTCTCCTGGGCGGCAGCGGCCACCGGGAGCAGGGCGGTCAAGGCGAAGGACTTCAAAAGTGCTCTAATCATTCGGCGCTCCTGCCCGCACCCAGGCGATGATTCCGTCGATCTGGTCCTGGGGCAGCCCGCCGGGCCGGTCGAGCGGCATGCGGGCGCCCGAGATGTCCGGGTCCCCCCGGAGCTTCTTGACGAGATAGCTGCTCTCCGGGTCGCCCGGCTCGATCCGGTCGAGCGACGAGCGCTCGGTCGACGCATGGTTGACGATCTCGCCGTAGCTCCGCCCGGCGGCGAGGACCATGCCGCCGGAAGCCGTGGCGGCGTCGTGGCAGCCCGACTTCGCGCAGCTCGGCGTGAACACCTCCGCCTGGATCTGCGCGAAGGAAAGGGCGGTCCCCCCGCCCGGCTCCTCGGAAGGCTCGGTCGGCGATTTCACCGAGCCGCAGGCCGCGAGGAGCAGGACGAGGGGGAGGAAGATCCCTCTACGGACAGGTCGCGAACGCATTGGTGTCCTGGACCGGCGGCACCGCCCGGTTCAGCGGGTTGAAGTAGCTCTTGACCGTGCCGTTCTGGGTGTCGGTGACCGTCACCCCGAGCTCCACGTTCGTGGTGGCCGCGAAGAACACCCAGTAGCGGCTGTTGAGGCCGCACCCGTTCAGCACCTTGATGAGCATCTCCAGGTTGGACGGCGAGAAGAAGTAGAAGAGGCCGGAATCCGGAGCGGTCGGGATCGGCACGGCCTGCCCCTGGCCGGAATTGTCGGCGGTCCGCCAGTCCACCTCGATCTGGAAGCGGTTGTTGTTGACGCAGAGCACGGTGGCCGAGGCGATGCAGGGCAGGGCCGCGGCGTTCGGCGCCGATCCCGCCTCGTTCGAGAAGGCGGAGTTGCCGGCGTTGTTCTGGGCGCGGACCCGGAAGACGTAGAAGATGCCGGAGGTGAGCCCGTCCGCCAGGAACGTCGTGGTGTTCGGTCCCACGGTGCCGATCTCCTCGTAGGTGCCCGTCAGGGTCCTCCGCTGGATGACGAAACCGGTCTCGTTGTTCGCGGCGTCGGTCCAGGTCAGCATGATCTCGGTCGTCGAGTGCGGCTCGGCTTGCAGATTGGTGGGCGCCGCCGGGGCGCTGCCGCCTCCACCGCCGTCGTCGTCGTCCGTGATCGTCAGCGTCGCGGTATCCCGCGTGTCGTCGAGATCGGCGCCGGTGGCGTTGCTCAGTGTGAGGTTGACCGTTTCGTTCGACTCGTCCGCCGTGTCGTTGATGATCGTGACCTGGAACGTCTTGTTGGCATCGTCGCCGTTCGCCCAGCTCAGCGTGCCGGAGGCGGCGGTGAAGTCGGAGCCGGCGGCGGCGGTTCCCGCCGCGGCCGACCAGTGCACCGTGGCCGCTCCGTCGTCGCCGTTGACGCGGCTGACCGTGATCGTGGCCTTGGGGCCCGCTTCGGAGACGGTATAGCTCGTCTGGGTGAAGCGGATCGTGCCCGGGTTGTCGCCGCCGCCACCGCCCTCGACGGTCACCGTCCCGGTCATCCCCATGGCCTCGTGAACCTCGCAGACATATCCGAACACGCCGGCTTGATTGAAGGTGTGGGAGAAGGTCCACTGGTCGGAGGGATTCCCACTCCGGAAGTTGGCGTCGCCGGAGGCTACGTTGTGGAAACCCTGGTTATTGTTGGTCCAGGTGACGGTGTCGCCGGCCTGGATGGTGACGTTCCTCGGCGAGAACGAGTTGCCCACGACGTTGATGCCCACGTCGGCGGCGCGGGCCGTGGGGACGGCGAGGCCCGATGCGAGAACAATCGCGAGGCACAATGGCGAGAGCGAGCGAAGCTGGAGCATGCGCAGAAAACCTCCGAAAAAGCGAGCCGTTCGTCCTGATCTCATTCATAGCCGGGAGTCGGCTCCGGGGAGCCGTTGCCGACCCGGACGGACCCCTGCATGAGGCAGCACTGCTTGTGCGCCTTGCAGGAGTAGTCCCACGTCCCGGCCGTATCGAAGCGGCGCTCGAACGCGGCGCCCGAGGAGGTGAAGACCGCGCCGCTGTCGAACGCGCCGTTCACGGCCGTGACCGTGTGCGTGCGGTCGGCGCCGCTGAACACCCAGCGCACGGTGTCACCCGGCTCGATCTTGACCGATTTGGGCTCATAGCTGTTGTCCTTCACCTGCACCACGATGGTCTGCGCCGGGCGCGGCGGCTCGGTCGGCGAGCCGCCGCCATTGCCGCCACCGCCACCGCCGCCGCACGAAGAGATGGCCAGCGCAGCCACCAGGGTCGTCGCGAGCAGCGACGCGAGCTTGGGGATCCTCGTCATGGGACGCCCTCCTTTCGTTTCCGTCGGTCTGTTCCCTGGAGCGGCGAAATGGTTCATGGCGGTCCCCTTTGAACCTTTCGCCGCCCATCCGGTACATACTGAGTCGACAGGACATGCGCCGTGACCGAGCTCGAAACCTCCCTGCTGCGCCGGATCGCCGCCAAGGACCGCAAGGCCTTCGAGGCGCTCTACCATCGGTATGACCGGCGGCTGTTCGCCTTCATCCTGAAGCTGACGCGGCGGGTGGACATGGTCGAGGAAATTCTCAACGACGTCCTCTTGGCGATCTGGAAAGGGGCCGGCGGGTACGACGCGCGCTCGCGGCCTTCGACCTGGATCTTCGGCATCGCGTACCACAAGGCTTCGAAGGCGCTGGCGCGGCGGCGGCCCGAGCCCACCGGGGAGCCGGAAGCCGAGCCGGTCGACCAGGACGAGCCCGAGAGCCTGATGGCCCGGCGCGAGCTCGCCACGACTCTCGGCCGCGCCCTGCACGCCCTGCCGGCGGAGCAGCGCGCCGTCGTGGAGATGACGTACTACTACGGGATGTCCTATCCGGAGATCGCGGCGATCATGGGATGCCCGGTCAACACCGTGAAAACGAGGATGTTCCACGCCCGCCGCCGCCTGCGCGAGATCCTGCCGGAGATGGGGATCTCGCGCCGGGGAGGCCAGGAGTCGCCATGACCGAAGGGAATCGACGGGAGCGCTTGCACAAGCGGGTGTGGGACCTGCTCCCCTGGTACGTGAGCGAAACCCTGCCCGATGGAGAGCGGCGGACGGTGGAGTCCCACCTGGCCGCATGCTCCCGGTGCCGGGAGGAGATCGTCACCTGCCGGCGGCTGGGCGAGGCGATCCGGCAGACGGAGGAGATCGTGCCGATGGTCCATCCCGCACGGCTCGCCCGCCTGATGGAAAAGATCGATGAGGAGCGGGACGACGGCCACGGCTGGCGGCACGCCGTCCTGGCCCCGTGGCGCGGCCTCGCCTCCCTGGTCCAGGCAACGCCGCCGCTGGCCCGCGGCGCCCTCCTGGTGCAACTCGTGTTTCTGGTGGCCCTGACGGGCCTGCTCGTCCGCTGGTCCCGGATGCCGGAAGCGCCCGCGCCCGCTCCCGCACCCCAGTATCAGACGCTGTCGGAGAGCGCCCCGGCGCCGGCCACTACGGAAACCACGGCGCGGCTCCGGCTGGTCTTCACCGAGGGGACGACGGAGAGAGAGGTCCGCGATCTGCTCCTCGGCATCCGCGGGCAGATCGTCGCCGGCCCATCCGCCCTCGGGGTGTACACCGTGGAGGTGCCCGCCGGTCCCGATCCACTGGAAAAGGTCCTGGCCCACCTGCGTGCCCGGCCCCGGGTCAGCCTGGCGGAGCCGGCGGTGGGATGGTGACGAAGAGATTTCGTTTGGGGTCGGGGTGTGAGGTCCTACTCCTCCTCCTCGCCTTTTCCCTCGGTTGTGCAGGAAGCGGGACGGTTTCGCCGGTCACCACCGCCGGGAGAGAGGCGGACGACTCCTCCGCTCCTCAGGTGATGGTCACCCTGAAGCCGGCGCCGCCGGACCTCTGGTCGCGCACCACCTACGAGCTCGAGCAGACCTACCGGTTGCAGACGATCTTCGCGTGGACCATGGTCTCCTTGAGCGAGCGCTGCATCGTCTTCGAGATCCCGCGGAGCCACTCCCAGGAGGAGATCCTGCGCCGTCTGCGCGCCGATCCGCGGGTCGGCACGGCCCAGCCCATCGAGACGTTCGACGCATTGGCCGGCGGGAGCTCCGGAGGGCCCGGAGCGTCCTACAACGACCCTTACGCTCATCTGCAGCGCTCCATCCAGGCGCTGACCCTCGACAAGGCTCATCGCTGGGCCACCGGCAAAGGGGTCCGGATCGCGGTGATCGACACCGGCGTCGACGTCGATCATCCGGACCTGCGAGGGAGGATCGCCCGGGTGGGCAACTTCGTGGAGCGCGGCGAGCAGGGGTTCACCAACGACATCCACGGCACGGCCGTGGCCGGAGTCATCGCCGCGGCCACCAACAACCAGGTGGGGATCGTGGGCGTGGCGCCGCAATCAGAGATCTACGCGCTCAAGGCCTGCTGGCCGAAGGCGCCCGGCACCCGCGAGGCGCTCTGCGACAGCTACACCCTGGCCCGGGCGATCGACTTTGCCATCGCACAAGAGGTCCAGATCCTCAATTTCAGCCTCGCCGGCCCGCCCGATCCGCTGCTCGCGCGGCTGATCGGCGTGGCGCTCCAGCGCGGCATCGTGGTGGTGGCCGCCGACGCCGGGGACGGGCGAAGAACTTTCCCAGCGACGCTCCAGGGGGTGATCGGCGTCCTCGGCCTGGACCAGGTCAGCGGCGCGGGCCGCCCGCGGGCCAGCCCTGCCGACCTGGGAGCGCCGTCGGTCGACATCCTCACCACGGTCCCGCACGGCTCGTACGATTTCTTCTCGGGCAGCTCGCTCGCCGCCGCTCAGGTGAGCGGTGTCGCCGCCCTCCTCCTGGAACGGGAGCCCCACCTCGCCCCCGCCCAGCTCGCGGAGCTCCTGCGGCGGACCGCCCACGCCTCGAACGCCTCTCTGGCACAGGTGGACGCCTGCGCCGCCCTCGCCAGCGCCTTGGGCCAGGGCAACTGCGAGTAGCAGCGCCCCGCTGCACAAAATCGGACGGATCGGTCGGATCAGTCCGATCCGTCAGATCGCCTTCGGACAGCCGGGGCCGAGGGAACCTGATAATCTCAGCACCATGGCACGCAAAGCGCGGCGGGAACGGCCCAGGATCGGCAAGCGGTTCCATACGCCCGGCACGGCGCCGGGGACGCTGCGCCCCATCGAGGTGCCGGGCGCCGGGCCGATCCGTATCACGATCATCGACTACGGGCCGGACCATCTCGAAGAGAAGGTCGCCGCGAGCGCCGAGGACCTCCTCCCCTACCGCGACTCTCCCACCGTCACCTGGATCAACGTCGAGGGGCTTCACGACGTCGCCCTGCTGGAGGCCCTGGGCCGGGATTTCGGCGTCCACTCCCTCACCCTGGAGGACATCCTCAATTGCGGGCAGCGGCCGAAGATCGAGGACTATGGGGCCTACCACTTCCTGGTCCTGAAGTCCCTCTCCGTGGACGAGGGGGGCCTGGAGCTCGAGCAGATCAGCTTCATCCTGGGGAAAAACTACATCATCACCTTCCAGGAGATCCCCGGCGACTCCTTCGAGGCGGTCCGCCAGAGGATCCGCCGCGGCAAGGGGCTGATCCGCAAGGCGGGCGCGGACTATCTCTGCTATGCCCTGGTCGACGCTCTCGTCGACGAGTTCTTCCCCGTCCTGGAGCGCTTCGGCGAGCAGATCGAGGAGCTCGAGGACACGGTGGTCCTCCGCCCCTCGCCGCAGGTCCTGCAACAGGTCCACGCGGTCAAGCGCGATCTCCTGGTGCTGCGGCGCACAGCCTGGCCGGAGCGCGACACGATCAGCGCGTTCTCCCGTGAGGAGTCCCACCTGATCCAGCACGAGACCCTGGTCTTCGTGCGCGACTGCTACGACCACATCATCCAGGTCATCGACATGATCG
>DATFPH010000029.1:0-23938 GCA_035264905.1 Thermoanaerobaculia bacterium | reverse complement strand
TCCTGAACGACACCGGACCGGTCAACCGCTACGAGCTGGCCGTGGCCGCGGTGCGCATCATCTTCCCCATGACGGGGTTCCTGGTCCTGTCCGTCTGGGCCCTGGGCATCCTCAACAGCCACCGCAAGTTCCTGGTGCCGTACATCGCTCCGGTGGTGTGGAACGCCGCGATCATCGCGGCTCTCGTCTGGACCGGCAGCTCGGTGCCCCGGGGGATCGGCGCGGCCGGGCCGTCCCTCGCCCAGCTCGACGGGCTCCTGTTCGCGGCCTGCTGGGGGGCGCTGGCCGGCGGCCTCCTCCAGTTCCTGGTCCAGCTCCCGGTGGTGGCGCGGGTCCTCCGCGGCTTCCGCCTGTCGTTCTCGACCCGGGTGCCCGGGGTGCCGGAGGCCCTGCGGGCGTTCGGGCCGGTGCTCGCCGGGCGCGGCGTGGTACAGCTCGCCGGCTACCTCGACCAGTTCCTCGCCTCGTTCCTGGCGGTGGGCGCCGTGTCGGTGCTGGGCTTCGCGCAGATGCCCTACATGCTACCGATCAGCCTGTTCGGCATGTCGGTGGCCGCGGCGGAGCTTCCCGAGCTGGCGCGCCTGGGGAAGAACACCACGGAGCTGGTGCCGCGCGTCCGGCGGTCGCTGCGCCAGATGGCCTTCCTGAACGTGCCGACGTTCGTCGGCTATCTCGCCTTCGGCTTCCTCCTCGTCGGGATGATCTACCGGACGGGCCGGTTTACGGTGGGGGACCAGTGGCTGGTCTACTTCGTCCTCTGCGGCTACACCACGGGGCTCCTCGCGACCACCTCGTCGCGCCTGCTGCAGAACACCTTCTATGCCCTGGGAGAAACGGCGGTGCCGGCCCGCATCGCCGCCTGGCGGGTGGGGATCTCCGCGGCCGTGGCGGTCCCTCTCATGCTCCTGCTGGACCGGGTGCCGGTCGCCTCTCTGGTCGAGGTGCCGCCGGGAGCGCGCGCGCTCCGGCTCGGAGCGGTAGGCCTGTCTTTTGCTTCTGGCATTGGCGCGTGGTTCGAGCTGCTCCGGCTCCAGGCTGCGCTCGCGCGGCGCGGAGCCGCGGGCGTGTTGCCATGGAGGGAAACCGGGCGCTTGCTCTTTCTCGCCGGCATCGCGGCCGTGGCCGCGGCGGGACTCTGGAGCATCCTGCCGGAGATGCACCGGGCGGTCGAAGCGCTCGTGGTGGTGGGAAGCTTCGGCCTGGCGTACCTCGGGCTCTCCCGATGGCTGGCGGCGGAGGAGCTGAGCTTCTGGACCGGACGGTTTGGCCGTCGCCTCCGCCGCTGATTCCTGCAGCGGCTTCTCCCGCGAGCTGAAGGTGGAAAGGTTGCTCATGGACACCATGTCTCTCGCCGAGCTGACGGCGGCCAAGGAGGAGGCCGAGGCCGCGCAACGGCGGTCGGCTTTTCTGGCCGAGGCGAGCGCTCTGCTCGCCGCCTCTCTCGACTACGAGGCGACGTTGAGCAGCCTGGCGCGCTTGACCGTTCCTCGCGTGGCCGACTACTGCATCCTCTATGAGATCGACGAGCACCGGGAGGTCCGGCAGGTGGCCTGCGCGCACGTCGATCCAGCCAAGGAGCCGCTGCTCCACCGTCTCGGGGAGCTCTATCGCCCCTCTCTGGACAATCCGGACAGCTTCGTGGCCCGCGCGGTCCTGAGCGAAGGGCCGCTGCTCCTGCCGAGCGTGTCTCCGGAGACGGCGCGAACGGTCACCCAGGACGAGGCGCTCCTGGCGATCTACCGCCAGCTCGCTCCCCGCTCGGCCGTGGTCCTGCCGCTCGCCGCGCGCGGGCAGGCGCTGGGCTCCCTGCTGCTGGCGACGGCCGAATCGGGGAGGACCTACGGAGAGAGCGACCTGGAATTGGGGCGGGAGCTGGCCACCCGCGCGGCCGTAGCCATGGACAATGCGCGCCTCTACCGCGAGGCGCAGCGGGCCAACGCGGCCAAAGACCAGTTCCTCGCCACCTTGAGCCACGAGCTGCGCACGCCGCTCGCACCGGTGCTGGCGGTCGTCTCGGCCCTGGAGAGCGACCCGCGGCTGCGCGATCTGATCGGCGGCGCTCTCGCGGTGATCCGGCGCAACGTGGAGCTCGAGGCGCGGCTCATCGACGACCTCCTGGACCTCACCCGCATCTCCCGCGGCAAGCTGGAGCTCCACGTCCAGCCCTCCGATCTGCGCGACGCCCTGGCCCACGCCCTCCAGAGCTGCTCGGCCGAGGAGGACGCCTCCGGCAAATGGATCGCGGTGGAGACCGAGCTCGCCGCGATCGATCACACCGTCTGCGCCGACGTGCCGCGCCTGACCCAGGTCTTCTGGAACCTCCTGAAGAACGCGTTCAAGTTCACCCCGGACGGCGGCTCGATCCGGGTGCGCACGCGCAACGCAGGCGACGGCATCGAGGTCGAGTTCTCGGACACCGGAATCGGCATCGGCGCCGATCTGCTGCCGCGCATCTTCGACTCCTTCGAGCAGGGCGAGCGGAGCATCACCCGCCGGTTCGGAGGGCTGGGCCTGGGGCTCGCGATCAGCAAGGCGCTGGTCGAGCTGCACAAGGGGAGGATCGCGGTGTCCAGCGACGGCGAGGGGCGGGGCGCGACGTTCACGGTCTGGCTGCCCCGCGCGGCTCCCAGGGTGATCGAGGACGCCCGGACGGATTCGGATACCGACGGCGGCAGGCCGGACCTCCGCCAGGGCCGGCCGCTGCGCATCCTCCTGGTCGAGGATCACATGGACACGG
Organism: Thermoanaerobaculia bacterium; assembly: GCA_035264905.1. Classification (GTDB taxonomy): domain Bacteria; phylum Acidobacteriota; class Thermoanaerobaculia; order Multivoradales; family UBA5704; genus UBA5704. The sequence goes on along the minus strand of DATFPH010000029.1, from coordinate 21,201 downwards.
CCGCGGCGCTGGCGGAGCTCCTGGACCTCATGGGGCACCAGGTCCTCGTGGCCCACGACGTGTCCTCCGGTCTGGCCGCCGCGGCGACCGCGCTCCAGGGCGAGGGGCTCGACCTGGTGATCAGCGATCTCGGGCTGCCGGACGCCAGCGGGCTCGACCTGATGCGCGAGCTCTCCGGCCGCCATGGCCTGCGGGGGATCGCCCTCTCCGGCTATGGCACCGAAAACGATATTCGCGCGAGCCGCGAGGCCGGCTTCGCGCTGCACCTCACCAAACCGGTCGATCTGGAGCGGCTCCGCGCGGCGCTACGGGACTGACCGGGATCAACCGCGTTCGTCTTTTCCCACGTTCCGGAATACACTTACAGACAACACTTGCGGGCTCCTTTGGGAACCAGCAGCGGAGGTTTTCCGACTTTGTGAGCGAGAGCCCGGATCTTGCCGCAACGACCCTCGCGGGTCTGGGCAACCTGGTGGTCCTCCTCGATCCCCAGGGCAGGATCATCTTGTTCAACCGGGAATGCGAGAGGATTACCGGCCTCGCGGCAGCCGAGGCGGCGGGGCGCCCCTTGTGGGAGCTGCTCGCCGATGCCGAGGATGCCGTCTCCTGTCGGAACACTTTCGAGAATATCTCGATCGAGATCTTCCCCTGGCCTTGCGAAAGCCGCCTGAAGTCCCGGGACGAAGAGCCCCGCCTGATCTCGTGGATCTTCACGGCTCTGGAGGAGGACGGGCGGATCGCACACGTCGCCGGCGCCGGGGTCGACGTCACGGAGCGCCGCTGGGCGGAAGAGGACCTGCTGCGCTCGCACCAGACGCTGCGCACCCTCATCGAATCCTCCCCTCTGGCCATCAGCGTCCTCGACCGGAAGGGGATCGTCCGGGCCTGGAACCCGGCGGCCGAGCTCGTCTTCGGCTGGACCCGCCGCGAAACCCTCGGTCAGCCCTTGCCCATCGTCCCGGACGACCGGCGCGAAGAGTTCCTGTTCAATCTGCGCCGGACGCTCGGGGGCGAGAGCCTGGAGGGGGTCGAAACGGTCGGCCGGCGCAAAGACGGCTCGCTCGTCGAGGTCCAGGTCTGGACGTCTCTGCTGCGCAGCCCCCAGGACGAGCCCGAATCGATCCTCACCGTGGCGGCCGACATCGGCGTCCGCAAGCGCGCCGAAGCGGCTCTGCTCACGGCGAAGGAAGCCGTGGAGGCGGCCAGCCGCGCGAAGGACCATTTCCTCGCCGTCCTCTCCCATGAGCTGCGCACGCCGCTCTCTCCGGTCCTGGCCGCGGTTTCGGTCATGGAAGAGGACCCTTCTCTCGCTCCCCGCCTGCGCGACGGCCTGGCCATGATCCGGCGCAACATCGAGCTGGAAGCCCGCCTCATCGACGACCTCCTCGACCTGACCCGCGTCGCCCGCGGCAAGCTGGTGCTGCACCGGCAGATCGTCGACACGCAGCAGATCCTGATGCATGCGATCGACATCTGCTGCGCCCAGGAGGTGGCCTCCGGGAGGCTGCATCTCGAGATCGACCTCGCTCCGGGGGACTACCTAGCCAAGGCCGACGGCTCGCGCCTGACGCAGGTCTTCTGGAACCTGCTCAACAATGCCGTCAAGTTCACGCCCACGGGCGGCACCATCCGGGTCCGCTCCCATGCAACGGCCGGAGCCTCCGGCCGCCGGATCGAGGTGGAGATCTCGGACACGGGGATCGGGATCGAGCCCGAGATCTTGCCGCGGATCTTTGACGCGTTCGAGCAGGTCGACCGCCGGATCACCCACCGCTTCGGCGGTCTCGGTCTCGGTCTCGCGGTCAGCAAGGCGATCGTCGAGATGCACGGCGGCAACCTGGACGCCTCCAGCCAGGGGCATGGCCGCGGCGCCACGTTTACGGTCGGCTTTCCGGCGGGCGATCTGAGAATCGATCCGGACGACACCACGGTCGGGCTGGGAGTCCTGCCCGAGCCGAGCGGATCGCGGGCCGACCTCCCGCTGCGCATCCTTCTCGTGGAAGACCACCTGGATACCGCGGAAGCCATGGCCGATCTCCTCCGCGGCCAGGGGCACCAGGTCACGGTGGCGGGCAACGTGGCCCAGGGGCTCGCCGCGGCCGAGGCGCTCGGAGGCGCCGGCGGGATCGACCTGCTGCTGTCCGATCTCGGGCTGCCGGACGGCAGCGGTCACGATCTGATGCGCGAGCTGGGGCAGCGATACGGGATCCGCGGGATCGCCCTGTCCGGCTACGGCATGGAAGAGGACATCCGGAAGAGCCTGGAGGCCGGCTTCGAGAAGCACCTGATCAAACCGGTGAGCCTCCAGTCGTTGCGGGCGGCCCTGCGGGAGGTCGCGGCAGGGCAGACATCGGCCCGCAACGGCTGCTTGTAACAAATCTGGCGCATCGACGCCTATGCATCAGGAGGAGGAAGCGTATGGGATACCTGGGAGCCCTCGCCCTGTTGGGGATGCTGATTCTGATTCATGAGGCAGGTCACCTGATCGCAGGCCGGCTGGTGGGGATTCCGATTGCCGAGTTTTCCGTCGGTTTCGGACCCAGGCTCCAGTCATGGCGGCGGGGGCGGACGGAGTATTCGCTGCGCGCTCTCCCGCTCGGCGGTTTCGTTCTGGCAGCGTTCGCCGATGACTCCGAGCTCCGGGCCTTCGCGCTGAGGAAGCGCCTCGTCTTTTTCTTCGGCGGACCGCTCGCGAATCTCGCTGCGGCCGTCCCGCTCTTTGCCATCCTGAATGCCACGCAGGGACATCGCTCGCTCTACGAGCTGCTCATCGCTCCGTTCGGACAGGTCGTTCAGCTGTGCGGTCAGTTTCTGAGCTTCCTCCCGAAGCTGGTGATGAAGCCCGCAGAGCTGTCCGGCGTCATCGGCATCGTCGCCCAGGGAAACCAGATGGCCCAGTCGGGAATGATGTTGCAGATGGCGATCTCGCTGAGCATCTCCCTGGCCGTGTTGAACCTGCTGCCCATCCCCGTGCTCGATGGCGGACAGATCGCCCTGGGCTGCCTGGAAGAGGCCTTCCCCCGCCTGGTCCGGCTCCGTGGAGCTCTGACCGCCGTGGGCGTCTTCCTGCTGGTGAGCCTCATGATCTACGCCAACGTCAAGGACGTTGTGCGGATCTGGGGGTAAGCGCGTACTCAGAAGAGCGGCTGGTGACTGGGAGGGTCGTAGGCTTTCAATTCCGCGGCGCACAGCCACCGCCGGAGCTCTTCGGCCTCCCGGACATCGCGAAATTCTTCCTCGGCGCCCAGCAGGAGCCGGCGCAAGCGCGCCATGTATTTCGCCGCCGCGAGCCCGCAGGGATAGATGACCGGAGCCCTCTCGATGGTTTGGAGCGCTTCGCGGAGGCGCTCGATCAGCTCCCCGGCTTGGGGATTGACGATGACGAAGACCTGGTCAGCCCGCGTGTGGCTCCAGACCCGGGCGAGCAACTCGCAGAGGCGCCGGTCCTGGAGCCCATGGCCGACGATGTGCCAGGCGACGAGCGACTGCTGGTCTTTCTTCAAGGACTCCATCAGGAACCTTTCCGCCGCGGCGTAAACCTCGTAGAGGTCTTCCACAGGCATGCTCAACGGGCTGAAGAGATCCTTGTCGTGCCCGGCGATCGCCATGGTCTGCAGATGGGCGATGTCGCCGTGCAGCTTGAAAAGATGGCGGGCCCCCTTGCTCCAGGCGCCGGCGCCTTCGCGCGTCAGAGTCCTCGCCTCGGCCGCCGTCGAGATGATGCGCCACATCCCCAGCTCCTCGTGCTCTCCGCTGAAGAGAGAAATGGCGCGGTTGGCGAATTGCGTGTAGTTCGTGGTCAGCCAGGCATGCCAGGGCAGCCGCGCGGCATCGAGGCTCTGGTTCATGAATCCCCAATCGTGATGGAGAATCGAGCGGCGGAAGGCCTCGCGCAGGCATCTCTCCTGCCACAGCGCACGGGCCTTTCTCTCATCGCGTTTCTCTGCGGTGACCCGCCCCATTGTGCCAAGGATGAACTGGAGCTCCCTTTCGAGCAGGAAGTCCCAGTAGCTGTCCAGGTTTCTTTCCTCGGCGAATACTTCGAGGTTCTCGGTATCTCCGGCAGCAGGCGTCCAAATGCCGTTCCCAGGAACTGGAAAGGCCTCCTGGGGGGCCAAGGGCCTCATCTCGAACGGCGCCCCCATCTCCAGCAGGATCTCGCGGGTCGGTGGCATGCCGAACCCGCCGCGTTCGCCACCGATCTCGAAACCAGCGCCGGTGACGAGGATGTGCCGGATCCAAGGCGAGGCCGGCTTGCCCTTCGGCTCGGTGCCGAGCGCCCCTGCCATCAGGCGGAGAGTCTCGCGGGATTTGGGATGGACCGGGACCGGTTTTCCGTTCCCGGCAAGGCGATGGCCCGAGTGATAGGCACTGACCAGAAGGGTCTCGCGGACGGAGACGCGCTGGGCAGTCCTCTGTTCTTCGAGGAAGCTGCGGATCTCGTCGACCCGGTAGCTCGAGCCGCGCTTCCCGTGGACATCGATCAGGGCGTAGACGCGGCTCGGTGCCTCGAAGCGTTGGAACAACGTGCCGAGCCTCGTCAGGGCCTGGCTGTCGGCTGGTACCCACCAGAGGCGATGGCAGCCGTCCTCGCTGGTCAGGGATGTGTGCTCGCTGATCCAGACCGGGCCCGTCTCGAGCCCTCCCCAGTTGCCGTCGACTCCCACCTCGCCGATGCCGAAGCCCAGGCAACCGGTGATGTAGCGCCAGACGTGGAGGGGAAACCGGGCGCTGTCGTCGATGACGAGGATCTCGCGGCGTTCCATCACTCTTCCTCCATTTTGCGCAGCAGCTTGAAACGGAGGACCCCAGCCCGGGGCGCCTCCGGCTCGAGCTTCCAGCCCACCGCTCCCGCCGCCAGGTTGGCCAGGTAGAGCCCGGTGCCGTGCGAGGGAAGCCGCGGCTCCTCGCGCGGCGGCATCATCGTCTGGAGGCGGAGATCGGCAAGCTCGCGCGCCCGCTCTCTGGCTTTGGGGTCATCGGCCGGGTAGCGGAACTCGAAGCAGAGGGCGGGCTTCCCCGGAGGGCTCGGTTCCACCTGAATGGTCGGCTTGGTCCCGGGAATGCCGTGCATGCGGTCGTTCTGCAGCAGCTCGTTCAAGGTCAGATGGAGGAAGTGATAGGTGCGCCGGTCCAGGGGGGCCCGCGGGAGCGTCTCCAGATCCACTTCCCAGCTCTCGACGTCTTTCTCGATCAGGCTGCGCAGGGTCAGCTCCGGGCTGCTGCCCTCGCCGGTGAAGCTCAGGAGCCCTTGGAGACTCCGCAGGTTCTTGGGGATCGCCTCGGCCTTGAGGGCGCGCTGCAGCAGGTAGTCGGCAAACCGCCCTGCGGTGGTGGTCGCGGGCCGTTGGGTATCCCGCGACCCGCGGTTGCCATTCTCGCCTTCGAGGTCGTCCTGCTCCCAGGTGCGCCGGGGGTCGAGCGCCTGCGCGACCTCCCAGACCTCCAGGAGATGCTCGTCGAGCAGCTCCAGCAGCCCGTGCCCGAGGACGCCGAGAACCAGGTTTTTCTGCACCGCCGCACCGTGCCCGAAGCGCCGTGCCGCCCGCTCCACCAGCGCGAGCGCCTCGTCGTAGAGCGAGCTCGCGGGCTCGAAGATCTGGTATTTGCCCCGCAAGCGTTGGAGCTCGCTGCGCTGTGCCTTGCACCAGCTCTGGAGGGTGCCGCTGAAGAGGACCAGCTCGGGGCGGACCGGCCGCAGGGGGACGCCGTCGCTGTCCATCTCCCGGGAGTTGCCTTCGGTACTTTCCGCCGCTTCTGGCTCGGCGAAGAGGTCGAGGCACCTGTCGCACTCCTCGCGGAGCTCTTCCAGGGCTTTTTTCCAGAACTGACGGGAGTGACGGAGGTAGTCCTTCGTGTCCGGGGCGGCCTCGATCGCTGTGTACAGGCTCTCGTGTTTCCGGAGAGCGACGTTGCCGGCGTCGTTGCTGAGCTGCTGTGCCAGCTTGTGGAGCCAGACCACGATGTCGTCGAACGGCTTGCGCTCCTGCACCACCTTGACGTTGCCGCGCCCGATGCACGCCTCCGAGGTGACCCACGGCCGGTCTTCGGGAGGAGGAAGGAAGAACAGAGCCTCTTTGTACGACCCTCCCGGAAGACCGAAGGCGATGCCCAGGAGCGATCGGAAGTACGGGGACAGCGGCGGTAGCTGGTCCCCCAGGACGGTTTCCAGGAGATCGAGCTGCTGCACCACCTGCTGGCTGGTATCGGCGGGAAGATCTGCCTCCGCGATCCAGAACGCGAGCTCGGCGACGGCGAGCGGGCAGGCGATCATTCCCAGGGCGTAGGCGCGGCAGACCTCGTGGGCGGCCACTTCTCCCAGGTTCCCCTTGGGGTGCGCGACGCGTGCGGCGAAGTCGCCGACCGCCCGATAGAAGCCGCGCAGGGATTCCCAGGATACGCAATGCCGCCCCATCTCGATTTGCGACCAGTCTTCCTTCCCATCCTTCCAGCGGCGCTGCAGCAGCAGGCACAGGCGCAGCAGCGCGAGGTTGGCGGCGCGCAGTGTCTCCAGGGCGAGCAGCAGATCGCCTTTGCCGAGCGAACGGTGGAGCAGCCGGACCGATGCCGCCAGCACGGCGTCGGCGGGCTCGAGCGAGCCGGCGGCCCGGCTCTCTCGTGGTTCTCTGGGGACCTGCGACAGGCTCCACAGAGTGTCGCCGTCGAGCAGGTTCTTGACGATGGTGATCCGCATCCGGGAGTCGGGGCGCCCGGACGAGCCCTCCCAGGCGCCCTTGACCCTTTCGAGGTCGGCCAGGAGGTCCTCGAAGCTCTTGGCGAAGGGAAGCCCGCGGCCGCTCAAGGCCTCGTAGTGAATCTGGTGGTTGGCCCGGCTGAGGACCGCCTCCAGGATCTCCTTGAACAAAAACTTGTCCTTCACCTCGCGGGCGGCGAGCAGGGCGTCGCGCAGGAGGCCGTGCAACGGAGCTCCCCGTTTCCAGGCGGCATCGAGATCGGCCAGGGGCCGCAAGTGGCGGGGGAGCCATTGCCGGGGCGGTCCCGGCCCGGGCCCCTCCACGAGGCTGCGCTCTTCCCAGCTCTTCTCCTCCCGCGGCTCGAAGGGGAAGATCCAGCGGACGAGGACGGCCGGCAGCTCCGGCGAGGCGGCATAGGTGGTCTCCGGCCGGCGCAGGAGGTACCCCTGGACCCGGTCGCCCGTTCCGTGCAAGCTCTCGAGCCACCTCCGGCGCAACTCGCGGAACTCGCTGCGCCGCGAGGGGGTGAACTTGGGGTGGTGCAGAGTGAGCAGCCGCGGACCCCCGGTGGCCGGCGCCACGAGGAGCCGCGCCAGCACCGGGGAGGCTCCTCGCGGATCCTCGGAGGGTAGGGCGGAGCCGAAGACTGCCGAGTCCAGGAAGAAGCGTCCCAGCCGCTCCCCGGGGACCCGCAGGCGCCGCACGCTGCCAGGCCGCCGCGACTCCACTCCCGGCCGGTCGAGGAGGAGCACCGCCATCCCGGGTTGCGTGACAGCCAGCACCAGGTTCTGGGAGCCGGCCTCGTCCTGTTCTGGCTGCTCGCCCACGACCAGCGGGCTCTGATGGATGTGGAGGCTCCGCACCGGCCCCTGCTCCCGGGTCGCCCAAAGGGTGGTGTAGATCTCCTTCTCGTCCTTCCAGGCGCGCTGGAAGGCGACGAGAGTGCCGTCCGCACCGCCCGCGAAGACCCGCAGAAGCCCGTGGTCCCGGGTCTCGTCGGCGCGGCACCCGAGGGCGCTGACCGGCGCGCCGAGGCGGCCGACCAGGTACGGCGCGATCTCGAAAGTGGAGCCGCTGAACCGGATGTGCAGCTTCCAGATCTGTCCATCGCCGCAGCCCATGAAGAGGATGGCCTTCTCGGCCGAGACGCCGTACGAGGCGAGAGACCAGACAGGATTCCGCAGCAGGGTCTTGGATTCCGGATAGTTGGTCGGCAACGCCGTGCTTCTCCGCGGGCGCAGGGACCTGAGATCGCCCCGGGGGGTCACTTCGAGCAACCCGATCCGGGCGGCGCCGGAGGTCCCTTCCAGACCCACGGCGACCCGGCCCGCCCCGAGCGCATGGAGGCAGTAGACCGCCTCGGGACGAGCCGGGTCGATCTCCCGGGAGCCAGGCCGGCCGCGGTCCTCGCGAACGACGAGCTCTTCTACGGTGAGCGCATCGGCCGGCTTTCTGGGCAGGGGATCTGTGGAGCTCAGGAAGCGCAGCTGGATCTCTGCCGGTTTGCCTGCCTGCCCGCCCTGCCGGCGCCGGGAGCGCTCCTCCTCCGGCGCCGGGCTCGAAAGGAGGAACGCACCCTGCTTTCCGCCGCGCTCGGCGGTGCCGAGAAGGATCCTGCCGCCCAGCGGCGCGCGCTCCGGGCCGGACCTGCCGGCGGTCAGGTCCTCCCACGGTTCTCCGGCTCCGCGGCGCCGGTAGACCGTACCGCCGTCCGCCCAGGAGACCGCGACGTGCTCGACGCGCTTGTCGCCGCCCTTCTCCTCCACCGCGAGATGACAGAGGTCCCAGGGGGCGAAGGCGTAGCTCGCGGGAGACGGGAGGGTTTCCACCGGATCGACGCGGCGGCGGAACAGCAGGCTCTCATACACCAGGCGATCGAACCGGCGCTCCTCCTCGCTTTGACGCTGCAGGGGCTCGATCGCGGAATGAAGGCTCTCGCGATCACGATAGGTCCTGCCGAAGACCCCCCACTTGCGCGCATACTGGATGTTTCGGTCGATGCCCTGCCGCAGCTCTTCCGCCTGTTCTTGGTTGTCTCCCGTCAGCTCCTGCGCGGACTCGCCGATGCGGCGCAGCCACCGGATGATCCCGAGGTAATCCTGCATCCCGGGGCTCTCCAGGCGCCGGTGGACCGTCCCGATCAGCGTGTGTGTCCAGAGCGTCAGGGCCTGACCAGCCCGCTCGACGGCACGCTCGGCAGGATCGGTAGCCAGGATCTCGCGGAGAACCGAGCCGGCGAGCTCGATACCGGGATTGCGCAGGAACCGCCACAACCGCTCGGGCTCGGCTCCGGTCTCCTCGATGTGGTCGGCGACGAGGGCTTCGCTGCACCACGTTGTTCTCGAGTCGTCGGCCGGGAGGAGGCCGCGCAGCTGCTTGATGTCGCCCCAGGACAGGAGCTCGGCTGCGTCCATGCGTTCGACGGCCTCGGCGGCCCCCTGGGACAGATACCAGCTGATGACGATCCGGTCGTCGCGGCAGGCCTGACAGACCATCGCCTCGTGCGGCCTCTCCGGAGCCCAGGAGGCGAGGGCCCGCATCACCGGGAAGCGCCGTTCAAGCAGGCCGGAACGCCGCCACCGCGAGCGCCGCCCCGACTCTCCGGGATCCCAGAACTTGGCGTCGCTCCAGAACAGATGGACGCTCCCATCGATGTCGGAGACCCAGAGGAAGCAGTGGTCGCCCTGCACGGCATGGGTGATCGCCATGCAGGTGTCGGTGATCCCTGGCAGGTAGACGGGCTCGAGGCCGAAGCGCGGCGGCTTGCCTGGCTCACCCGGGGGATCGCCCGACCAGGGGCGGCGCAACAGGAAGACGCCCTCGTCGGTCGACAGATAGATTCCGTGGTCGGGCCATCGATCGGGGTTGGTCCGCACCACCGCGAGGTCGAAGACGAAGCCCGGGCGCTCGAACCCGGAGTTGCCCCACAGGTCATCCAGCCGCTCGAACCCCTCGGGCCCTTGCCACCACAGAGCCCCCGTCTTGCCGACGATCCAGCGCTCCTGTTCGCCGAGGCGGGCGAAGCCGCTCATGGCGGTCACTCCGGGGAACCCCTGGCCGGCCACCAAAGTGAATTCTTTGCTCGCGGGGTCTTCTTCCAGGTGGAGGAGGAAGGCCTCGGCGCGGCGGGGCGAGACCACGAAGGTCCTGGTCTTTCTCTCCCACCGTCCCACGTATCCGAAAGCCCCCGCGTCCTGCGGCAGGTGCGGGAGGAGGACCGGCGACGGAACGAGGCCGCCGTTCTCCGGCGCCACCCCCTTCCAGGGAAGGGTGGCCAGGGTACCGTTGTCCTGGCCGAGCAGGAGCCAGCCGTTGTCCAGGTCGCAGAGGGAGCGCACGCCGGTCTCCCGGGCGCCGCACAGGCGGATCCTCGCCTCGTCGGCTCGCTCGGGGTCGGCCGCCGCGGCGAGATCGATCATGGTGACCGAACCGTCCTTGCAGCCGACGAAAAGGGCGCTGCGGTCGCGCGCCAGGCGGATCGTGCGCGGCGCATAGCCAGACCTGAATCTCGCGTTCTGTGCGGTGAGGCGCGGCTCGCGTCCTTTCTTCTCCGGCATACGGCGCTCTCCTGGTTGACGAGTCGGAGTGGCTTGAGCCGGATCAGACCGACTGAATGGCCCGCATCAGGTCGACCAGGCCATGTCCTTGGAAGTACCTCTCACGTTTGAGGTCGGTCGCCGTCGAGAGAAAGATCTGTTTGACCTCCTCGGGCCGGCCGATGAACTCCTGGCGGATCGACAGGAAGGCTGCGATGGCTCCCGAAACGTGAGGCGCCGCCATGCTCGTGCCGCTGTCCTCGAGATACTCGGCGTCGTTGTTGCTGGCCTTCAGGGTGTTGCGCTTCGTGCCGGCCGCGCAGGAGATGATCTTCTCCCCGGGAGCGACGAGGTCCGGCTTCAGCCGGCCGTCGCCGGTCGGCCCCTTGGACGAGAAATACGAGACGCCATAGACGTGCGGCATGTCGCGGTGGGTCGAGCCGACGGTGATGGCGAGGCTCGCGTTGCCCGGATCGTTGATCGTCAGGTCGAGCCCCGCCCGGCTCGCCGCGGCGACGCCCTGGGCCTGGATGTAGCCATAGCCGGTATTGCCGGCCGCGACGACCACCACGACACCCGAACGCACCAGGCGGTCCACCTCGACGCAGAGCGGGCTTTGACCGCAGGCGAACCACTCCGGGTCGAACTCATAGCCCACGCTGATGTTGACACCCTGGATGAGGAGTCTCCGGCCGTAGCCGTTGATCTCCTGGATGGCTGCGATGGCGGCGATCAGGCTGCTCGCGCGGCCGACCCCTGTTTTGTCCAGGACTTTGAGGCTGAGGACCTTGCACTTGGGAGCAACCCCGGAGATCGCCGCCAGGGGCTCGACCTTGAGGAGGACCTTGCCGTTTTCGTCGCGCAGCCGGGTGGCGAAGCGGATCTCGACCTTCTCGCCGGTCGGTGCCGCACTGCTCGCGGCCTCGCCGGCCAGGATCCCTGCGACGTGGGTGCCGTGCCCGAATTCGTCGACCAGGGGTTGCTCGTTCCCCGCCAGGGCGGTGAAATCCTGGTGCAGCAGCGGCGGCGGGAGCTGGAGGTTTTTATACTTCTGGAAGTGCGGATGGTGCTCGTCGATTCCCGAGTCCATCACCGCCCAGACGATCCCCTGGCCCTGCGCGGAGAACGAGACCCGCGCCGCGTCCGCCTTGACCGTCATCACCGAGCGCGTCAGGAGGGCGTGGACCTCGAAATCGGGCCAGATGCGGTAGATCGGCCCCCGGCCCTGCTCCGCGCCCTGGTTGAGCCGGACGAGCTCCTGGATGACCTGGCCCTCGAGCTCGCCGAAAACGTATTGATTGCTCAGCCTGGTCTTGGCCAGGTGGACGCCCTGCTCGGTCTTGGGAAGGGTTCCCTTCCGCTCGATCGCCAGATCGATCCACTCCAGGGTGAGCTTTTTGGCCTCGTCGCGTCCGCCGGGAAAGTTGAGGTTGAGATCGATGATGACCGGGAAAAGCTGCGGACGGTGCTCCACCTTCTTCCGCCGGGCCGCCGCGGCCGCCTTCTCCTCGGCCTCGATCTTCTCGAGGAGAGGGATGGCGATGACTGTGCGGTCGAGCTTGTCCTTTTCGCTCTCGAAGTCACGCTTGGCCATGGAACGCCCTTTCGTCATGTTTCAGGCTTTCCGTGAGTATACCCTCCGCAGCCTACTCGATCGCGATTTCCACCCGCTGTCAACAAATGAGGGGGCAGGGTGTCTCTCTACGTGTTAGCCTTGGGCACCGGCCGTACCCCAGACGATTCCATGGGCAAGGAATACCTTCTCCGATTCCCCTTCGAGCGCCGCGGCCTGCTCGAAGACCTGCTGATCCGGGCGCCCCTGTTCCATGGGCTGGCGCCCCGGACCGGGGGGCTGGAGGTCTACGAGTTCCGGGCCCCCGCGAACGCCGACACGCTGCCGGACGCCCACGTGACCATCGAGGTGGAGGGGCTCTACTTCAGTGACAATGGGGGAGAGGGCCTGAGCGTGCTCCAGGAGCTCCTGCTGGACATCGCCCGGACGTTCGGCCCCCCGGAGGTCGAGGAGCTGTAGTCCTACGTCCGGTCCCCTGCCGCAACCGCCTGAGCCGCGGCCAGCGGCGACTCCTCCCAGCGCTTCAGCAGATCTTCCGGACCGTCGAAGAGCGCCACGGCGCCGGTCAAGTCCTCGTCGGAAAAACCTCCCGAGCGGAAGGCGATGACGTCCAGGCCGGCGCGGCCGGCGGCGGCGATGTCGTAGGGCGTGTCGCCGAGCATCACGGCATCTTCCGGGCGGAGACCGAGCTGGTCGAGGGCGGCGTGGAGGATGTCGGGATCCGGCTTCGAGCTGTCCGCGTCGTCCGCCGAGGTGCTCTTCTCCAGAAGGTCGCGGATGCCGGCGAGGTCGATCGCGGGCTCGAGCTCCTCCGTGGGAGACGAGGTGGCGATCGCCAGGCGGAGCCCGGTTTCGCGCATCCGCTCGAGCAGGGGGCGGACCCCTGGGAAAGGACGGATGCCGGGGAGGTACTCGTCCCGGTAGATCTCGCTCCGGCGCTCGCTGATCCGCGAGCCGAGCTCGCTCTCCTTCTCGATCCCGAGGATGGCCGGGAGCAGGTTGTCCCCGCCCATGCCGATCCGCTGGCGGATCTCGTCATAGGCGACCGGCTCGCCGTTGTCCGCGAAGGCCCGATACCACGCGCGGGCATGGGCGTCGTTGCTGTCGATGAGGGTGCCGTCCATATCGAGGAGGATGCCGCGGTAATTCTTGGTTTCGCGCATGGAGGAAAGGGAGAGGCAAGGGGCGTGCCCGCGAACCCCTGGCGGCCAGACGAAAAGCTGCTACACTCATTGCAATTTTCGAATCCAATCCTTCGAGGAGAGCCAACATGAGTGGTTACCAAGGGGTGAGAGGCACCGGAGTGCGCTTCACGTTGCGGTATGTCCCACGGTTCGCCGGTCTCTGGCTGCTCGTCTGCGTCCTGACGTTGGTGGTCTTCGCCCTCACGGCGTACCTGGGTCTCGCCGACAGTCTCGGCGAGGCGGGGCGGTCCCGGCTGCTGGTCGTCCTGTCGATCCAGACGGTCTGCGTGATCGTGGGCATGGTGGCCCTGGCGGTCTTCACCACGCACCGGCTGGCGGGGCCGCTCGTCGGTCTGTTGCGGGCCTTCGAGGCGGTCAAGGCCGGAGACCTGGAGCGGCCGCTCCGCTTCCGCGAGTCCGACCGCCATCTTGCCGACCTGGAGAGGGCGTTCGGCGAGATGCTGGCGTCCGTCCGCCAGCGGCTGGACGAGGAGCGCGGCGCGGCCGGCATTGCGGACAAGGAGTCCGCGTGAGGCTCTGGCGGCCGTGCTCCATCGCATTCGCCGCCGTCCTCTGCCTCGCGCCCCGAATCGCCCGGGCCCAGACGCCCGATCCGCCGCCGCTCCTGCCCGAGCCGGTGGCGCGCGCGCTGGCCGCTGAGGTCTCGGGCACCGAGGCGCGGCGGACCGCCCAGGACCTGACGCTCTTCCACCGTATGCGCGGCTCGCGCGGCTTCCGCGCCGCGGCCGAGCGGGTGCGCGACCGGGTGAAGCAGTACGGCCTCACGGACGTGCAGATCCTCGAGCTGCCGGCCGACGGCCAGATCTTCTATGGCACGCAGCGCTCGCGGCCGGCCTGGGACGCGGACTTCGCCGAGCTCTGGGAGCAGGAGCGCGCGGGAGACGCCTGGGTGGACGCGCGGCGGATCGCCTCCTATGACACGCGGCCGGTGACCCTGGCGCAGGACAGCGCCAGCGGCGTGGTGACCGCCGAGCTGGTCGACGTCGGCGCGGGGACGTCCAGGCAGGACTTCGAGGGGAAGGACGTACGAGGCAAGCTGGTGCTCGCCTCGGCGCAACCCGGCCCGGTCCTGCAACTGGCGGAAGGGCTCGGCGCGGCGGGGGTCGTCTCCTACGCCCAGAACCAGGAGAGCGCCTGGTGGAAGGAGGACGAGACCCTGGTCCGCTGGGGGCACCTCACGACCTTCCCGGCTCCGAAGAGCTTCGCCTTCATGGTCTCCCTGCGGCAGGCGCGCGACTGGCAGGCGCGGCTGGTCCGGGGAGAGGCCGTGCGGCTGCGCGCCGAGGTGCGGGCCGGGCAGCATCCGGGGAGCTACGACATCGTCACCGCGGTGATCCCCGGGAGCGATCCGGCGCTCAAAGCGGAGGAGATCGTCCTCTCCTGCCACTTGGACCACCTGCGGCCGGGAGCGAACGACAACGCCAGCGGCTGCGCGGCGATCACCGAGGTGGCGCGGACGCTCTCGAAGCTCATCCGCGAGAAGAAGATCCCGGCACCGAAGCGGACCATCCGCTTCGTCTGGCCGCCGGAGATCGAGGGGACCATCGCCCTGCTGAACGCGCGGCCGGAGATCCCGCGCCAGGCGCGCGCCGTGATCCATCTCGACATGGTGGGAGGCGATGCGTCCATCACCAAAGCGGTCTTCCATGTGACGCGCTCGCCCAAGAGCCTGCCGACCTTCGTCAACGACGTGAGCGAGGCCCTCGGGCGCTTCATGAACGCGCAGACCACCCGCTTCGCGGACACCGGTGCCGCCGCCTATCCCCTGGCCGATCCCGAGGGCACCAAGCAGGCGCTTCAAGCGGCGTTCGTCGATTTCACCGAAGGGAGCGACCACGAGGTCTGGACCGAAGGCTCCTGGAAGATCCCGGCGATCTATCTGAACGATTGGCCGGACCGCTACATCCACACCGACGGGGACGAGATCGGCAACCTCGACGCCACGAAGCTCCTGCGCGCCGCCTACCTCGCCGCGGGGAGCGCCTGGTATCTGGCCGATCTCGACGCCGCCGGCGTGCCGGCGCTCTGGCAGGTGATGCGGCAGCACACCTTGGAGCGGACCGCCGAGGCCTTGAGAAGGCGCGAGCTGCTGCGCGCCGCCGGCCAGGCCGACGAGGGGGAGAATCTCCTGCGCTTCCACTGGGCGAAAGAGAAAGCCACGATCGAGTCGATCCGCGCCTTCGCCGATCTTCCGTCGGACGTGGCCGCGGATGCGGAAAGCTTCCTCGCCGGCCTGCGGAAGCTCGCCGGAGATGGAGGCCCGGCGCCGGCGGCGGCTCATCCCGACGTGGACGTCGTGTACGTCCGCGCCACCGACCCCAAGGGGCCGATGAGCGGCTTCGGCTACGGCTACTTCGACGACCGGCGGAAAGCCTGGAACCTTCCGCATCCGGCCCTCGCCGACTGGCGTGGTCTCTGGGGAGGCGGGGGAGAGTACGTCTACGAGGCGCTCAACCTGGTGGACGGCAAGAAGACGGTTCGCCAGATCCGCGACGACCTGGCTGCCATCTACGGACCGGTGCCGATCGAGCAGGTGGCGGAGTATCTGAAGGCTCTGTTACAGATCGGGGTGGTGGGGAGGTAGGAGGGAGCGGTATCATGGATAGTCGATGCGAGAAGGAGGATCTATGGCTGCTCATCCAGTAACGCTTCGACTTCCGGCTCCTCTGTACAACCACTACAGGAACCGGGCGGAGCGGACTCATCGGAGCGTGGAAGCGGAGCTTCTGGACGCAGTGGCCACCGTTGCTGCGGACGAGGAGGCGTTATCACATGATGTGACGCAGGCCCTCGAGGATCTCGGGCGCCTGAACGACGACGAGTTGTGGCGAGCCGCCCGGAATCGCCTGTCGGACGATGTCGGATCTCAGCTCGAAGCTCTCAATTTCAAACAGCAAAGAGAGACCTTGACGCCCGCCGAGAAGGAGACGCTGGAGCAACTGGTGCACCACTATGATCGGGCGGTGCTGCTGCGGGCGGAAGCGTCACGGCTCCTAAAGGAACGCGGTCAAGACGTGAGCGGGCTTTTGACCGCGCAATGACCTCGGCCTACATCTCCAAAAAGCTCCGCGAGCGTGTGGCCGAACAGGCCGGCTACCGCTGCGGATATTGCCTGAGCTCCGAACGCATCGTGGGCCTTTCCATGGAGCTCGATCATCTGATCCCACAAGCCCTGGGAGGACCCTCGATCGAGGCCAATCTTTGGCTGGCCTGCCCAGCCTGCAACGCATTCAAGGGACATCGAATCTCCGCTCGCGACCCGGAAAGCGGGCAGACAGTCCGTTTATTCAATCCTCGTGAGCAAAGCTGGAAGGGAGCACTTCCTCTGGATGGACTCAGGTGCTCGACTCGCCGGCAAGACCGTCGTTGGCCGGGCGACCGTGAGCGCGCTTCACCTGAATCGGCCTCTCCTGGTTGCAGCCAGGCGAGCCTGGGTTCAGGCCGGATGGCATCCACCGGCTGACTGACGGGGCAAGCTCGCCGGGGCGCACGGCCTCAGGGCCGATCTCATCCGCGGAAGATCCTCATCCATTGCACCATCCGCATCCAAGGAGGAACGTGCCGTCTTCCTGGGGGGTGAGCGCGATCGTCATCGGGCAGACCTTGTCGGGCTGGCCGTCCACGTCGACTGCCATGGCTTTCGTGAAGTGTCCCAGGCGCAGGCCATCCTTCTTCGCCGTGGAAACGAGCTTCAAGGCCGTGACGGCCTGGTGATAGTCGCCCCGAAAGCGGCCGTACACGATCCCTCCGAAATCCTCGCTCTGGGCGAAGCTCCGCAGGACGGCCGAGGTCTTGGCGCCGCCGATGTCGAGCGGCGACCGCAGGATGACCACGTCCATCTCGTCCATCTCCTCGCCGAACGTGGTCGCGGCGTACCCCTGGTCGAAGTGGGACGACCCGCCCTCCGCCATCTTGCCGACGATTTCCAGCGGGTCTCCCTTGCACAGAAGGGCGTCCGTCAACCGGGCCTGCGGCGTGGGCTCCGCGGCGCCGGCGGTATTTGCGGTGAAAGCGAGGGCAAGGCCTGCAACGAGGGACAAGACGACGGGTCGGTTCACGAGATCTCCTTTGAAGCGAATGGACGGAAGCTTACCCGACGCGCAGCACCTTCGCCCCCCGAATCTTCCGCTCCTTGAGCTCGCGCAGCGCCCGGTTCGACTCTTCCAGCGGATTGTCAGGAGCGGCCGTGCTGTCGTAGCCAGTACTCGCGGAATGACCGCAGCCGCGGTAGAGACTCGAGGTCCTTCGCGCGGCCGCTTGCTTCCTTGCTGGCGATGATGTCGTCGGGATGGCAGACGGAGAAGCCTTCGACCTCGACGTGCCGCCTCCAGGCGTCTGCGAAGTGCTCGATGCCGTCTGGGGCGAAGACCAGGTCGAGGTCGAAAGGTCCGTTCTTGAGTTGCACGAAATCCTTGCCGCGCTCGATTTGAGCTGCCTGCTCGTCGTCGAGGTCGAAATCTAGCTCGCGCAGGGCGGCGACGATGGCCCGGCCGTTGTCGGGACTCTTCTCCACGAAGAGGTCGGCGTCCTGAGTGGTATCGGGGAAGCCGAGCAGAATCGCGCCGGACTTGCCGATGAAGAGATAGCGTACGCCATGGTGGGCGAAAGCGTCGCGGATCTCCTCGGCCTGCCGGTACTCAAACGCGCCCATATCCCAGCCAGACCGGCAGGTTCTCCTCGCACCAGCGGCGGTAGTCAGCGGTCGTGTCGAAGGCGCGAAATGGCTCGTCGTCGAGCACTGGCTTGTAGGTGTGGATGAAGGCGTAACGAAAGCGGGTCTGCAGAGGCCGACGGGCAGCAGCCTCAAACTCGGCCAGCCACTCCGCTGGAATATCGTCGGCTCGTAGCGTGGCGCCTTTCGGCCGAGACGTCTCAGAATCCATGGTCGACGATTATAGGACCAAATTGCCAGTCAGGGAGTAGCGGCCCCGCACGCCAGGAGATCGCGGATTTCCGAGACAATGGGGCTGGTGCTCAACCGTCGACCCGCAACACCTTCGCCCCACGGATCTTCCGCTCCTTGAGCTCCCGCAATGCCCGGTTCGCCTCTTCCAGCGGATACTCCTGAACCTCCGGGCGCAGCGGGATCTCGGCGGCCAGCTCCAGAAACTCGGCGATATCGCTCCGCGCGAGGTTCGCCACGCTCTTGATCTCCTTCTCGCGCCAGAGGTGCTCGGAATAGTCGAGGCGGAGGAGGGCTTCCTTGTCGCGGTCTTCCTTGCGGATGGCGTTGATCACCAGGCGGCCTCCCGGCTCCAGGTTGCGCAGGGCTTCCAGGACCGGCTCCCAGGCGGGCGTGGTGTCGATGATGGCGCGCAGGGGCTCGGGGGCGGTGTCTCGCGTGTCGCCGGCCCAGGCGGCGCCGAGCTCGCGGGCGAAGTCGCGCTCGCTCTCGCTGCGGGCGAAGACGTGGACGCGCGTTTCCGGGAAGCGGTGGCGCACCATCTGGAGGACCAGATGGGCCGAGGCGCCGAAACCGGTCAGGCCGAGGGTTTCGCCATCCCGCAGGCCCGCGAGGCGGAGCGAGCGGTAGCCGACGGCTCCGGCGCAGAGGAGCGGCGCCGCCTGACTATCGGTGAAGACGTCCGGAATGCGGTGGGCGAAGTCCTCGGAGACGGTCATGAATTCGGCGTAGCCGCCGTGGGCGTCCCGGCCGGTCGCGCGGAAGGCGGGGCAGAGGTTCTCCTCCCCGGCCTGGCAGTGCCGGCAGTGGCCGCAGGCGGAGAAGATCCAGGCCACGCCGACCCGGTCGCCCGGATGGAACCGCGCCGCTCCCGACCCCAGCCCCTCGACCCGGCCGACCACCTGATGGCCGAGGACCACGGGCAGGACCGGTGGCGGAGTCCGCCCTTCGATCTCGTCGAGCTCGGTGTGGCAGACGCCGCAGGTCGAGACTCTGAGGAGGATCTCGCCGGGGCCCGGGGTGGGGACCGGCAGGTCGCGCGGCTCGAGCGGGGATGGGTTCTCCTCGAAGCGGGCGAGGGCGGGAAGGACCATGGCTCTCATTGTTCTGCCGGCTGGCCCCTGGTCCGGCACCGCCATCAACCGCTCGTCCGCGACCCTTGGGACCAGTCGATCAGGCGAAGGCTCACGCCCGATGCTTTGGCGAGTCGCTCGAAGTCCCGTTTGTTTCGGGTCACGAGGGGCAGTTGGCGCGACACCGCCACCGCAGCGATCAGAATGTCGCCGAGCTGCTGACGCTGGCTGCGCGTCACAGCGGACCAGACATCGGACGCCACCCTGGCCGCTTCCTGGTCGAAGGGAAGGACGATGCAGTTGGCGACAAGCACCTGGAAGGCATGAAGTTGCCGTTCAAACGGCTTGCCGTCGCGAATCGCGATGCGGTATCCACGCAAGCGTTCGAACACCGTCACCGCGGTGATCGTCAGGCGCCCGAAGCCAGACAGGTAGGCGAGCGCTCGTTCCTTGACGACGGGATTGCCTCGGCTCAGCTCGGACAAGGTGTCGGTATCAAGAACGACAGGCTCGTCCTCCATCGCTCACCGTTCCGGCTCTTCGAGCCTTCGGGTCAGCAGGCGAAGATCCGACGCTGGGACATCCACAAGGCTGGCGGCTGCCAGCGCGAGGATTTCGGCAGGACTCGGAGCGATATCGACGTCCTCTCCATAGTGCCGGCGCAGCAACGCGATCACCTGTCCCTCGAAGCTCCGCCCACACCTCTCCGCATCTGTCATGATCTTGTCCCGGAGCCCGGCTGGAAAGCGGATGGTGCGCGCGATCGTGGATTCCTGCACCTGAGCGGCTGAGCGACTCATAACCGCAAAAGTACCAGATTGGTGTTTCCACCGCAAGGCGCGGCACAGGTCAGCGCGAGCTCTGCCGCGCCTCCGCGAGCACCACCCCGTACTCGCGCTGCAACAGCGGATTGATCCGTAGCGCCTTTTCTAACGAGGCCGCCGCCCGGGCGGAGGCTTCGGCGCGGCGCGCGGGATCGGTCTCGGCGCGGGCGGTGAGCTGCCACAGGGTTCCGTGGAGGGCCAGGGTCTGGGGGTCTTCCGGGCGGATGGCGAGCGCCTGGGCGAGGCGGTCCAGGCCGCGGCGGATCGCCTCCTGCGGCCTGCCTCCCCGCGCCAGGGCGGCCTCGGCGCGGTAGCGCGCGGACTCGGCCTGGGACTGGAAGATCTCCGGCGATCCGGGGTTCAGGGCTTCGGCTTTCGCCAGGGCCGCGTCCGCCCGGTCCAGCTCCGGGCCAGGGTCGCTCCTCTGGCGCAAGGTCCAGCGGGAGGAGATCAGATGCAGCCTCGCCTGCTCCAGGAAATTGTCGGCATCCGTGGGATTGATCCGTATCGACTCGTCGACGAGGGCGCGGGCCGCGGTGAGGGCCGGGGCCGGGTCCTGGCCGCGGTCGAGGAGGGCCAGGGCGCGGTTCTTCTCGGTCAAGGCGAGGTTGTAGGCGCCGTACGGGTAATCGGGCCGCACGGCGAGGGCTCTGCGGTAGCCGGCCGCGGCGCGGTCGAGGGCCGGGCCGGGATCGAGCCCGCGGGCGAGCTGGTACTGAGCGAGCGTCAGATACGTGTTGCCCAGGTTGTTGTGGGTCGGCGCGGGGTTCGGGTTCAGCCGCACTGCCGCCTCGAAGGCCGCCGCGGCCTGGGACACGGCAGCCGACGGATCCTGCCCGCGGGCGATCTGGGCGTCGGCCATCAGGTTCCAGGTGTTCCCGAGATTGACGTACGCGGCGAGCAGGCGCGGGTTGATCTCCAGCGCGCGCCGGTAGCTCGCCGCGGACTTGCGCAAGGTGTCTCGCGGATCGAGCCCGCGCCGGAGCTGGTCGTTGGCCAGGACCAGGTACGCCAGTCCCAGCTCGTTGTGATTGTTCGCAATCTCTGGTTGCAGGTGAACGGCCTCGGCCGCCGCATCGATCGACTGGCGGAGCGCGGCCGTTGGATCGACCCCCCGGCCCAGCTCCCACTGCCCTTGCAGACGATAAGCGATGGCCAGGCTCTTCCAGGCTCCGGCATCGGAGCGGTCGACGGCGAGCGCTTTTCGCGAGAGGCCGATGGACGTGCCGAGGGCGGGCAGAGGATCGACGCCGCGCCGGCTCTGCCGGTAGCCGCGCATCCACCAGACCCAGGCCTTGTAGCCGAGGACGTCGCTGAGCTCGGGATCGACCTCGAGAGCGCGGTCGCAGGCATGCAGGGCCGCGTCTTCTTCGCTTTCCGTGTCCCTGCCGC
>DATFPH010000028.1:0-20943 GCA_035264905.1 Thermoanaerobaculia bacterium | reverse complement strand
TCGATCTCCGCCAGCTCGATGCGGAAGCCGCGCAACTTGACCTGGCGGTCGATGCGGCCGAGGTACTCGAGCGCGCCTTCCTCCCAGCCATCCAGACGATGGCGCGCCAGATCGCCGGTCATGTACATCCGCGCGCCGGAGCGGCCCGCGAAGGGGTCGGGAAGGAAGGTGCTGGCGGTCAGGTCCGGGCGCCCGAGATAGCCGCGGGCGAGGCTCTCGCCACCGATCACGATCTCGCCGGGGATCCCCGGCGGGCAGAGCTCGCGCGCGCCGTCCAGGACGTAGACGCGGGCACCCGGCAGCGGCCGGCCGATGGGGAGCTCGCGGGGCGGGCGCGGCGGACCGCCGTCCGGCTCGCCATGGACGGTGTGCGAGGTGGCTCCGACGGTGACCTCCGTCGGCCCGTAGGAGTTGATCACCCGCGCCGCCGGGCCGAGCTGACGGCGCAGGCGCGCGACGCGTTCCGGGAGCGCCCGCTCGCCGCCGTAGACGAAGAGGCGGAGGGATGGCGGCCAGGCAGCCTCCCCGGCGTCGACCCGGTCGACCAGCTCTTGCCAGAAGACGGTGGGCAGGTCGCAGACGGTCACCCACCAGCTCGCGCAGGTGCCCAGGAAGGCCGGGGCCCCGGCGAGCATCGCGTCGTTGCGGAGGATCATCGCCGCGCCGCTCGCCAGGCAGCAGAAGATCTCCTCGGCGCTGACGTCGAAGGAGAGGGAGTAGAACTGCAGTACGCGGTCGGAGGGGGTGAGCGCGAGGTGCCGCAGCGTCGCGAGGACGTGGCTCGCGAGCCCGCCGTGGCGGATCATCACCCCCTTGGGCGCGCCGGTCGAGCCCGAGGTGTAGATGACGTAGGCGAGGCCCTCGCGGTCGGCCTCAGGCATCGGGTCAAGCGTCGGGTCGCTCGTCGGCTCGGCCTCGAGGGCCGGCCAGATCTCGTCGAGGTCGACGACGGGCAGGCCGGCGAGCTGGGCCGCCTCGCGCGCCGCCGCGTGTCCGCCGCCGGTGAGGAGCGCCGCGGCGACGGAGCCGCTGATGTCGCCGAGGATGACGGCCAGCCGCTCGACCGGGCTCGCCGGGTCGAGCGGCACGTAGGCTCCTCCCGCGATGAGTACGGCGAAGACGGCGGTGACCATGCGCGGCGAGCGCTCGAGGGCGATCGCCACCCGGCTCTCCGGGCCGATCCCCTGGGCTACGAGCCGGCGCGCCAGGCCTCGCGCGAGGCGTGCGAGCTCGCCATACGAGACCTCCCGGCCCTCGGAGACGACGGCCGGCGCGCCGGGCGTGCGCGCCGCCTGGGCGAGGAAGGCGTGATGGACCAGCGGCGGCTGGGCCCCAGCCTGGCCGTGCTCGCCGCCGTCGCTCCAGGCGAGGAGCTGGCGGCGCTCGGACGTCGAGAGGAGGGGGAGCTCGGCGAGCGGCCGCTCCGGCGCGGCGAGCGCGGCGGCGAGGAAGGCCGCCAGGTGGTCGAGGAGGCGCGCCGCCGTCGCCTCGGTGAACAGGAGGGCGTCGTAGGCGAGCCGCAGCCCGATGCCGCCACCGCCATCTCCCTCGCCGCGGGGATCGGACCCCTCTTCGACGATGAGGCCGAGCTCGAAGACCTCCCCTGCCAGGTCCGCCGCGGGATCGGGAGGCGAGACGGCGATCCGGAGGCCCGCGAAGGAGAGCCGCGGTGCCGGCTGGCTCCGGAGGAGGAACATGACCTGGAACGGCGCGCGGCGCGGGTCGCGCGGCAGGCCCAGGGCCGTGAGGAGCATCTCGGGCGGCAGGTCCTGGTGCGCGGCGGCGGCGGCCGCCGCCGCCCGGACCTCGTCGACGAGCGGGCCGTAACCTCGGTCGAGCCGCGGGCGGGCGCGGAGGACCAGGGTGTTGCGGAAGGGACCGATCAGCCCCTCGGCCTCCGGGCGGCGGCTCTCGACCGGCGTGCCGACGAGGAGGTCCTCCTCGCCGCCGGTGCGCCCGAGGACGGCGGCCCAGGCTGCCAGGAGGGTCGAAGAGAGCGTCGCCCCGCACCGGCCGCCGAGCTCGCGGAGGGCCGCGGCGAGCGGCGCCGGCAGCACGCGGTAGACCTCGCCGGCGAGGAACCCATGCGCCGAGGCGCGGTCGAAGTCGGCCGGCAATCGCAGGACGGGAAGCGGCGGGGCGAGCTCGCGCCGCCAGGGATCGACCTCGCCGGCGAGCGTATCGCCCGCGAGGTGCAGCCTCTGCCAGAGCGCATGGTCGGCGTACTGCAAGGGGAGCTCGGGGAGCGGCGACGGCCGTCCCGCGGCGAAGGCCTCGTAGAGCGCCGCGACCTCTCGCCAGAGGACGAGGCTCGATCCGCCGTCGAAGACGATGGGGTGGGCGGTGAGGAGCGCGGCGTGCCGGCCCGCCGAGAGGCGCACGAGAGCGACGCGGAAGAGAGGCTCCGCCGCGAGGTCGAACGGGCGCCGCCGCTCCTCGGTGGAGAGGCGCGCGACCTCGGGCCTCCACGACGGCTCCGGAAGGCCGGCGAGGTCGACGAGCGGCAGCGGCCGGCGCGCGGCGGGGGCGACGACGGGCTCCGGCGCGCCGCCCGGCGCGGCGAAGGTGGTGCGCAGGATCTGGTGCCGGCGGACCACCTCGTCGAGCGAGCGGGCGAGGAGGGCGGGGGCGAGCGGGCCCGAAATGTCGACGGTGTGGAAGAGGTTGTAGGTTGCCGCGCCGGGGTCGATCTGGTCGAGGAGCCACATCCGCTCCTGGGCGAAGGAGAGCGGGCGGACCGTTTCCTCCTGAAGGGTTTGTCGGGGCAACGTGCAGGTGGGGCGTTCCGCCAGGGTTCCCATGACCGGACAGCTTCGCATGGGGGCGGCCCGGCGGGCTACTGTCCGCCCCCAAGATCGCCATAACGCTTCAGCCGGCTATCCAGTCTGCAAGAGCTTCTCTTGCACCCAAAGGTTGAGCAGCGTTTCCGCCGTCACCCCGCGGCGTCGCGCGGCCTCGTCGATCTTCCGGGATAGCTCTCGGTCGAGAGGAAAGTAGCGATGCCGCGATTCAATGTCGACTTCGAACTCCACACGCCTCGTGGGATTCCAGGCATCCTCCACGTCGTGCTCGTCCCAGTACTCGCCGATCTCCCGATACGAGCCGGCGTTCGAAACCGAAGACTTACCGGCGCTCATACCGCCTCCTGTCTTTGCTTGTCATATCCCTTGCCGAGAGGATCAGTGCGCTCTTGTCTGCCTTGTAGACGAAGTAGACAACGAGGTACCTTCCTTCCCTTGATTGCCCGAAAGCGCCGTAGATGTTCTCTCCTTTGAGGTGTCCCTTCTCGGCGAAGAAGAAGTACGGGCGCCCGGCCAGAACCTCCTCCACCTCCTCTGGCTCGACCGCGTGCTTTCGCCGCAGTTTGTCGACGAAGTCATCGAGCCAGATGATGTCGGATATCCTCAAACTGCGTCTCCACGCACGGAACGGCCCCTCTGATGAGGGTAGCATATGCTGGTCCTCGGCTACCGTCCTCACCGGATGCGGAGTCAGGCACCTACTCCGAGAACTCGGGCTGCGAATCGACTCAGGTGGCACCTCTTGCCCCGGCATCTGGAACACTCCCCCTTCGAGGTACAGGCCTCCCCCGGCATCTGGAACGCTCCTATGAAGCGATAGCGAGGCTTGACGCGGAGGATGAGCTTGCCGGGATTGCAGTCCGGGACGCGGGAGAGGGTCCCTTCCCGCGCCTGCGGAACCACCCCAAGCGCCCCCGCGACCCCTTCAAAGCAGCTCATGAAGTCTTCCAGGAAGCCCTCGGAGAAAAGCCGCGCACAACCCCCCCGAAAGAGAAGAAGCCCGCGGAGCAGTGCCCACCTGAGCAGCCCCCGAAAAAGCGCCGATAACCCCCTTGCCGCTGGGCCAAGTTCAAGTTATAATTTCAGCACCTCGCCGCCCCCGTCCCGTTGGCTCAAGGGGGCGTCGGGAGGCCGCAGTATCCACCCCGGGGCTCCCCTAATTCCGGGAGGGGTCAAGGCTGACCCTCCTCTCCCTCGTGGAGAATAAGCCAGAGCCTGAAGCTGTTCGCGCTCGCGCGGACAAATCAGGAACTTGCTACCAGGGGGCCTTTGTCGGTCATGACACCACACCCCAAGTAACCGCAAAACCCGACGTTGATGGCGTCGGGTCCTGGTAGCAGCCTGCGAGCGTGCCAGGCGGCTGGCGTCTAGTCAATCCGGAGCGCCAGTGTAAGCCCGAGGTGCGCCCGCAGTCAACCTGAAGGGAGGCGTCTTGTGACGCACTTCTACAGGGGACCTGTGCCCCGGCACCGGTTCATCCTGGGGCTGCTCTGGTTGTCCCTGCCGCGGTCCCGATAACCCCTCCAGAGGGCCGGAAAACGCGCGTTTTCCGGCCCTCTTTTTTATCATAAAAAATTGATTTTAAGAGTAGTTAGGGGGATCGATGTACAGGCCTCCCCCCGGCGGGTACAGGCTTCCAAACGGCAGCAAACGGCAGGTACCGGCCTCCCATCGAAGGGAGTCTGACAAAGTAGAACTACTCGGCTCTGCGCCGAAGCCAGGAAGAGGTTGCAGGTTGCCGCGCCGGGGTCGATCTGGTCGAGAAGCCACATCCGCTCCTGAGAGAAGGAGAGCGGGCGGACCGTTTCCTCCTGAAGGGTTTGTCGGGGCAGCATGCAGGTGGGTCGTTCCGCCAGGGTTCCCATGACCAGACAGCTTCGCATGGGGGAGGCCCGGCGGGCTACTGTCCGCCCCCAGACCCTCCGCCTCGTGGAAGCGGCGCACACCCGCACGCTCCGGAGGCTTGGCTGGGTGCCTCCGGGCGACGCTGAGAGGAGGAAATCAGGCTCGGAGACTCGCCAGGGTGCTCGACCGGAGGGCGGTCGAGATCTCGACGAGCGCGGCCTCGGCTCCCGTCTCGACGACCTCCCCGGCAATGTTCAGAAGGAAGTGTGCTCTTGGACGGACGCGCTCCCGGGGGGCAGGGGGCTATTCGGGAACAAAAAGAACCGAAGCTCCAGAAGGCCAGACGCGCCGAAAGTCCTTGACGTTGAACGTGAGCAGCCGGTCCGCTGCCGATTTCTCGGCGGCTCGCGCCAGGAGGGCATCATAGATAACGCCGCCCGGCAGTCCAAGCTCCGCAACTCGCTGAAGCGTTAGCGAATAATCAGATGGAGACAGAGAAACCATTTCCGCTACGGTCTCCACATTCTCGTGAACCAGCTCTTGAGCCGCACCAGGAGTGATCTTCGGCTTGACCGGCAAACTCGTCAGTGCCGAATACAACTCGGCCAACGTATGGGTCGCCACGAGGAAGGAGAATTCGCGCCCGCGGGCACGCTTCAGCCAGGGAAAGGCCTGGCGATGGAAAGCATGCCCTTCAAAGGGGGCGGCAACCAGAACGGAGGTATCGAAAAAAACCCTCATCCGAGACCGGCCACCTTGCGTGACCGCTCGTCTCGGTCTCGCTGCACCGCCAGGGCAACGTCCTCTTCGGCTTCTCCGGCGAATACGAGGACCCCCTCCTTGCGGACCAGCCCTGCTCGACTGCCGACCGGCTTCAGGAGGATACCGCCGCTCCTCTCTTCAATGGTCAGCACAGTTCCGGCCGATAGCCCTAGATCGTCACGGAGCTCCTTGGGGAGCTCGATCCTGCCGAGTTGGTCAAGAGTCGCTTCCATGGCTCACCTCGCAGTCATTCTACACCCCTCGCAGCGGCCCAACCCATGGGCTCGCTCACGCGTGCGAGCTCTTCCAGTCTGGGGAGGCTGCGCCGCAACCGATGAATCCGGATTCGCTCAGCACCTCGGCCGGCGGTGGCCGCCGGGGGGCGGCTCCAGTTCGATGGCAACATCAACGTGTACGAGATCGATGCCTTGATGCAGCTCCTGCGGCTGAGCTCTCCCTAGAGTGTCCAAGGGACAGCTCAGTGCGGCCTAACCCGTGTGGTTGCAGCCGTCGAGCGAGCGGGCGAGGAGGGCGGGGGCGAGCGGGCCCGAAATGTCGACGCTGTGAAAGACGTTGTAGGTTGCTGCGCCGGGGTCGATCTGGTCGAGGAGCCACATCCGCTCCTGAGAGAAAGAGAGCGGGCGGACCGTTTCCTCCTGAAGGGTTGGTCGGGGCAACGTGCAGGTGGGTCGTTCCGCCAAGGTTCCCATGACCCGACAGCTTCGCATGGAGACCCGCCGGCGGGCTACTGTCCGCCCCCGAGCCCTCCGTCGCACTTCTATATACTGACTTTACGCGGGTGGGCCATGGAGGCTTTATCTTTTTCGCGTAAGGGTTTTAAGGCGAAATGAATACCCTCCTGACCATGAACGCCGCCGCGCCCTCCCAGGAGTTGGAGGGAGAGCCTGTCAGCGCCATGGGCACGCCCTCGTACGGCCAGCGTTCGCTCTGGTTTCTCCAGTACCTCGCTCCCCAGGGCAGCGCCTACAACATCGCGGCCGCGGCCCGCGTGCGCACCCCGATCGATGCCGGGGCCCTGGAGCGCGCGTTCCAGGCTCTGGTGGACCGCCACGCGGCCTTGCGGACGACGTTTCCGGCGATCGACGGCGCACCCTGCCGGCGGGTCGCGGAACGCCAGAGCTTCTCCCTGGTGTGCGTGGATGCCGGCGGTTGGAGCGAGCAGGCGTTGCGGGCTCGTCTGGCCGAAGAAGCCTGGCGCCCCTTCGACCTGGAGCGCGGGCCGCTCCTTCGCGCCACACTGCTGATGGACGGCCCCGGCGGGCCGGTGCTCCTTCTTGCCGTTCACCACATCGTCGCCGACTTCTGGTCTCTCGCCATCCTGGTTCGTGAGCTGCCGTTGCTGTACCGTGAAGCGGCCGGCGCCGGGCCGGCGCAGCTCTCTTCTCCCGGGATGGACTACGAAGAGCATGTCCGGATGGAAGGGGAGGCCCTGGGTGACGGACGGGGCGAGGCCTTGTTGACTTACTGGCAGGAGACGCTGGCAGGGCTCCCCGCTCTCGAGCTCCCCCTCGACCGGCCGCGTCCGGCGGTGCAGACCGATCGGGGCGACAGCGTCCGGCTTCGGCTGCCGGGCGAGCTCGCGGCGGCCCTGCGCGCGCGCAGCCGAAAGCAGCACGCCACGCTTTTCATGACGCTGGCCGCCGCGTTCCAGGTGCTCCTGTGCCGCCACTCCGGCCAGGAGGACCTGGCGATCGGCGCGCCACGCGCCGGCCGGTCCCGGTCGGAGCTCGCCGGCACGGTGGGCTACTTCGTCAACCCGGTGGTCTTGCGTGGAGACCTGACCGGAGACCCCACGTTCGCGGAGCTTCTGGAGCGCACCAGGGCGACGGTGCTCGCCGCCTTCGAGCACGGAGACTATCCGCTGCCGCTCCTCGTCGAGCACCTCCAACCCGTGCGGGATGCCAGCCGGACGCCGCTGTTTCAAGTTTCGTTCGTGATGCAGAAGGAGACGCGCGGCGTCGAAGGGCTCACCGCCTTCGCCCTCGGCGAGGAGGGGGTCTTGGTGGGGTCGGAGGACCTCCGGCTGGAGTCGCTCTCCCTGCCCCGGCCGCCGGCTCCTTTCGAGCTGATGCTCCATGCGGTGGAGCGCCAGGGCGGGTTGAGCCTCGCGCTGCAGTTCAACACCGACCTGTTCGACACCGCGACCGCGGTGCACCTGCTGGACCGCTTCGCCCGGCTGCTCCGGTCGGTCGTGGAGAGCCCCGAGCTGGCGCTCTCGGCGCTGCCGCTCCTCTCCGCGGCGGAGCGCCACCAGCTCCTCCATGCCTGGAATGACACCCGGAACGACACCGCGGAGGCCGGCCCGGAGGCGACCCTCTACGATCTGTTCGCGGCGCAGGCCGAGCGGACGCCGGAGGCGGAGGCGGTGGTGTTCGACGAGGAGCGGCTGACCTACCGCGAGCTGGCGGCCCGGGCGCAGGCCCTGGCGCACCATCTGGTGAGGCTCGGAGTGGGGCCCGAGGTGGTGGTGGGAGTGGCGGCGGAGCGCTCGGTCGAGCTGGTCGCCGGCCTGCTCGGCGTGCTCGGCGCCGGCGGCGCCTGGCTGCCGCTGGAGCCGGACCTTCCCCGGCAGCGCCTGGCGATGATCCTGGAGGATGCGGCGCCGGCCGTCGTCCTCACCCGCCGTTCCCTGGCCGAGGCGCTGCCGCTCGACGCCGTCCCCGGCCTGCGCCTCGCCTGGCTCGACGAGGTCTCCAGCCTGCCGGCCGGCGCGGCGCAACGGCTCCCGCGGGCGGCGGCCGACAACGCCGCCTACGTCATCTACACCTCGGGCTCGACCGGCCGGCCGAAGGGGGTGGTCAACAGCCACCGCGGCATCGTCAACCGGCTGCTGTGGATGCAGGAGGCCTGCAGCCTGGACGCGGGCGACCGGTTCCTGCAGAAGACTCCGTTCGGCTTCGACGTCTCGGTCCCGGAATTCTTCGCCCCCCTGATCCTCGGAGCGCGGTTGGTGGTGGCCCGGCCGGACGGGCACCGCGACAGCGCCTACCTGGCCCGGCTGGTCGAGCAGGAGGGGGTCACGACGATCCACTTCGTGCCCTCGATGCTTCCCTTCTTCCTGGCGGAGGACGGAGCAGTGGCGCGCTGCCGCTCGCTGCGCCGGGTGCTGGTCAGCGGCGAGGCCCTGCCCTGGGAGGTGGAGCAACGCTGCCTCGCTGCGCTGCCGGTACCGCTGATCAACCTGTATGGTCCGACCGAGGCCGCGGTCGAGGTGACGGCCTGGAGCTGCCGGCCGGCGGAGCGCCCGCGGCCAGGGGAAAACCCGCGCCCGGTGCCGATCGGCCGGCCGGTCCGCAACACGCAGATCCACGTCGTGGGCCGGCGGATGGAGCCGGTGCCGCCCGGGGCGGTGGGGGAGCTGGCGATCGGGGGCGTGCAGGTGGCGCGCGGCTATCGCGGGCGTCCGGACCTCACCGCGGAGCGGTTCGTCCCCAATGATTTTTCTGCAGGGGGCGGTCCCCCGGGATCCCGCCTGTACCGGACCGGCGACCTCTGCCGCCACCTCCCCGGGGGGGAGATCGAATACCTGGGCCGGCTCGACGACCAGGTGAAGATCCGCGGCTTCCGCATCGAGCCGCGCGAGATCGAGATCGTTTTGGGAACCCATCCGGAGGTCCGGGAGGCCGCGGTCGTGGTGCGCCAGGACGGCGCGGGGGAACGGTCGCTCCTCGCCTGCGTGGTGCCGGCGGCGGCGGACGCCGGGGGCGGCACGGCGGCCGAGCTGCGCGCCGCCCTGGCCGCCCGCCTGCCGCCCTATATGGTGCCGGCCTTCGCCTTCGGCCGGTCGCTCGACCGCCTGCCGAACGGCAAGCTCGACCGCCGGTCGCTCGCCCGCTGGATCCCCGTGGCCTTGCCCGGCCGCACGCCTGAGGCGCTCGAGGCGCCTGAGGCGCCGCGGACGCCGCTCGAGGAGCTGCTGGCCGGCCTCTTCGCCGAGGTGCTGGGGGCCGACCGCATCGGGATCGAGGACAACTTCTTCGAGCATGGCGGCCACTCGCTGGCCGCCATGCGGCTGACCTCACGGATCTGCGAGGCGTTCGGCACCGAGCTGCCGCTCCACCGCGTCTTCGAGGCGCCGACCGTGGCAGCCCTGGCGCGGGCGGTCGCGGCTGAAGCCCGGAGCCAAGCCCGGAGCGATGCCCCGCCGCTCGTTCCCCTGTCCCATGCGACACCTCGTGCGACACCCCGCGCGACCCCCCTGCCGCTCTCCTTCGCCCAGCAGCGGCTCTGGTTCCTCCACCAGTTGGAGCCGGCGAGCCCGGTCTACAACATGCCGGCCGCGCTGCATCTGCCGGGCCGGCTCGACCGCGCGGCGCTCGCCGCGGCTCTGGGGGAGGTGGCGCGCCGCCACGAGTCGCTGCGGACCCGATGCATCGCGATCGATGAGGAGCCGGTCCAGGTGGTCGATCCGCCCGCTCCGGTCCCGGTGCCGGAGATCGATCTCGCGGGTCTGCCGGCCGCCCGGCGCCTGGAGGAGGCCCGCCGGCTGGCGCGCGAGGAGGCTCTGCGTCCGTTTTCCCTCGCCCGCGGACCGTTGCTGCGCACGGCCCTGGTGCGCCTGGGCGAGGCGGAGCAGCTCCTCCTGCTGACCCTGCACCACGTGATCAGCGACGGCTGGTCGCTGCGGGTGCTGGCGCGGGAGCTGAGCGCCCTCTACGATGCCGGCCTGGAGCGCCGCCCGTCTTCCTTGCCGGAGCTGGCGATCCAGTACGGAGACTACGCGGTCTGGCAGCGCGGCTGGCTCCGTGGGGAGGTGCTGGAGGCCGAGCTGGCCCACTGGCGGGCCCGCCTGGCCGGTGCGCCTCCGGTGCTCGACCTGCCGCTCGATCGCCCACGGCCGGCGGTGATGAGCTCGCGCGGCGCGAGCCGTGCCCTGGCTCTGTCGCCCGCTCTGCTGCCGTCCCTGCAGGCGCTGGCGCGCCGGCAGGGGGTGACCCTGTTCATGGCCATTCTGGCCGCCTTCCAGGCTCTGCTGGCCCGCATCAGCAATACCGACGACGTGAGCGTCGGATCGCCGGTCGCCGGCCGCGGCCAACTCCAGACCGAGGGTCTGATCGGGTTCTTCGTCAACACGCTGGTGCTGCGCACCGACCTCTCCGGCGCACCCGGAGCACCATCGTTCGCGGAGCTGCTCGCGCGGGTCCGGGAGACCTGTCTGGCCGCCTATGCCCATCAGGACCTGCCGTTCGAGAAGCTGGTCGAGGAGCTTCACCCGCAGCGCGACCTCAGCTACGCGCCGCTGGTCCAGGTCTCCTTCGTCCTCGACAGCGATCCGCCCCCCGCGTTGCGGCTGGGCGGCGTCGAGGCGGCCCTCTGGCCCCTGGAGACGGAGATCGAGAAGTTCGACCTGAGCCTCACCCTGGGAGTCGGTGCGGCGAGTCTCTCCGGAGCGATCGGCTTCCGCTCCGACCTGTTCGACGGGGCGACGATCGAACGCTTGGCGGGGTACTTCGGGCGCCTGCTGGCTGGTGCCGTTGCGGCGCCGCCGCTTTTCCTCCAACAACGCCTGCCGGAGCTGCCGCTGCTCTCGGCGGAGGAGCGGGAGCAGCTCCTGCGGATCGGAGACGGGGAAGGGGAGAGCTATCCGCGGGAGGCGACGCTCCAAGATTTGTTTGCCGAGCAGGCGGCGCTGCGGCCCGATGCCGTGGCCCTGGTCGGACTGGCCGGAGGTGGCACCGCCCTCACCTACGGCGAGCTCGCCCGCCAGGCCACCCGTTGGGCGCGCCGGTTGCGCGCCCTGGGCGTCGGTCCGGAGGTGCGGGTGGCCCTCTGCATCGATCGTGCTCCCGCCCAGGTGGTGGCGATGCTCGCCGTGCTCGCGGCCGGTGGCGCCTATGTGCCGCTGGACCCCGCCTACCCGCGGGAGAGGCTGGCCTTCCTGATGCGGAGCAGCGCCGCCCCGGTGCTGATCACCGAGGAGCGCTGGCTGCCGATGTTGTCGGAGATATTGTCGGAGCTGCCGGACAGGAAGGTGGCGATCCTCTGCCTGGACGGCACGGTGCCGGAGGGAGGGGAGAGGGGGGAGAGGGAAGCGGCCCTGCCCGCGGTGGCCGCCACCGGCCTGGCCTACGTGATGTACACCTCGGGCTCGACGGGCGAGCCGAAGGGGGTCGCGGTGACCCACCGGGGAGTGGCGCGGCTCGTGCGGGGGACCGGCTATGCCCGGTTCGGCCCCGACGAGACCTTGTTCCTGTACGCCCCCTATACGTTCGACGCCTCGACGCTGGAGCTGTGGGGCGCGCTCCTCCACGGCTCCCGCCTGGTGATCCCGCCGCCCGGTGTGCTGACGCCCGCTGAGCTGGGCGAGGTGGTGGAGAGAGAGGGGGTGACCACGCTGTTGCTGACTGCCGGGCTGTTCCGGCAGATGGTGGAGGAGAATCTGGAGGCGCTCTCCGGAGTGCGCCAGTTGCTGACCGGTGGCGACGTGGTGCCGGTGGCGCACTCCCTGCGGATGCTCGGCGAGCTCCCCGAAACACGCTTGGTCAACGCCTACGGGCCGACCGAGAACACGACCTTCACCTCCTGCTACACGGTGCGTGCCGCGGCGGAGCTGGACCCCTCGGTGCCGGTGGGACGCCCGATCGCTCACACCTGGGTCGCGGTCCTGGACCGCGATCAGATGCCGGTGCCGCCGGGAGTCGCCGGAGAGCTGTGCACGGGAGGGGACGGCCTGGCGCGCGGCTATCTGGGTCATCCGGACCGGACGGCGAAGCGCTTCCTGCCGGACCCGGAGGGGAGGGAGGCGGGCGGGCGCCTGTACAGGACCGGCGACCTGGTGCGCTGGCGCCGGTCGGGAGACCTCGAGTTCCTCGGCCGGCTCGACGCGCAGGTCAAGGTGCGGGGCTTCCGGGTCGAGCCGGGAGAGATCGAGACGGCCCTGACGGCCCACCCGCGGCTGAGCAGCGCGGTGGTGCTGGCGCAGCGGGAGGAGGCCGGGGGGCACCGGCTGGTGGCGTACGTGGTGGCCGCCGACGCAACCGTCGCGCCGGAGCCGTCCGAGCTGCGCGATTTCCTGCGCCAGCGGCTGCCCGAGTTCATGGTGCCGTCCGCCTGGGTCTCCCTGCCGGCCCTGCCCCTGACTGCCAACAGCAAGGTCGACCGCAAGGCGCTCGCCCTCCTGCAACCGGATCGGCCGCGGAGCACCGGCGGAGCGCTGCGCACGCCGGCCGAGGAGCGGATCGCGGCGATCTTCACCGAGGTGCTGGGCGTCGAGCAGGTGGGACCGGAGGAGGACTTCTTCGACCTGGGAGGGCATTCGCTGCTGGCGACCCGCCTGGTGTCGCGGGTGCGCGCGGTGTTCGGGGTGGAGCTGCCGCTGCGGGCGGTCTTCGAGACGCCGACCGTCGCGGGCCTGGCCGCCCGGCTCGAGCGCTCTCCGGCGCCGCTCCTGGATCCCGTCGTGCGGGTGTCGCGCGGAGAGCCGCTGGCTTTGTCCTTCGCGCAGCAGCGGCTCTGGTTCCTGGAGCGGATCGAGCCCGGCGCCGCGTACCTGCATCTGCCGGCGGCGCTCGACTGCGCGGGGCGCCTCGATCCGGCGGCGCTCGCCGGGAGCCTCGGCGAGATCCTGCGCCGTCACGAGGGGCTGCGCACGCGCTTCGTCCTCTCCGGGAGGCAGCCGCTCCAGATCCCGCTCCCGCCGGCCGAGCTCGCCGCGGTCCCCCTCGTGCCCTGCATCGACCTGAGCGCCCTCCCGGCGACGGCGCAGGAGGGAGAGGTCTCCCGCTGGACCGCCGCGGAGGCCGCACGCCCCTTCGATCTCGGGCGCGGCCCCCTGCTCCACGCCGTCCTGCTGCGCCGCGGGCCGGAGAGCCACCGGCTGCTCCTGACCGTCCATCACATCGCCGCCGACGCGTGGTCGCTCGGCCTGCTCATCCGCGAGCTCGGGGAGCTCTACGCGGCCTGCGCCGAGGCCCGGCCGTCGCCCCTGCCGGAACTCTCCGTGCACTACGCCGACTACGCCGTCTGGCAGCGCCGGCGTCTGCAGGGCGACCGCCTGGAGGAGCTGCTGCGCTACTGGCGCGAGCGCCTGACGCCCCGTCCTCCCGCCCTGGAGCTCCCCACGGACCGCCCGCGGCCGCCGGTCCGGAACCCGCGCGGCGCGCGGCGGCCGGTGCGTTTCGACGCCGCGGCGGTGGACGCGATGCGGCGCCTCTGCGGCGGGGCCGGCGCCACCCTCTTCATGGCGGTCCTGGCGGTGTTCCAGGCGGTTCTCGCGCGCCATGCGGGGCAGGACGACGTCGCGGTCGGCACCGCGGTGGCGGATCGCCCCGATCCGGCGCTGGAGGGGGTGATCGGCCTCTTCCTCAACATCCTGGTGCTGCGCGGCAACCTGTCCGGCGACCCGACGTTCCGCACCCTCCTGATGCGCGGGCGCGAAACGGCGCTGGGCGCTTTCGCGCACGCCGAGCTGCCTTTCGAGCAGCTCGTCGACGCCCTGCAGCCGGAGCGGGATCTCTCCCGCACCCCGCTGTTCCAGGTCCTGTTCACGCTGCGCAGCGAGCCGCTGCCGGAGCTCGCGCTGCCCGGCTTGGCGCTGCGGCAGGCCGATACGTTCACCGGAGCGGTGCAGTTCGACCTGTCGCTCCTCCTCGAAGAGTCCAGGAGCGGGGGGATCGACGGCTGGATCGAGCACAGCTCCGACCTGTTCGACGGCGCGACCGTGGAGCGCCTGGCCCTCCACTGCAGCCATCTGCTCGCGAGCGCCGCGGCGGACCCCGACCGCCGCCTGTCGGATCTCCCCCTGCTGAGCGAGGCGGAGAGGGCGCAGCTCCGGGTCGAATGGAACGACACGCGGACGGCGCTCCCCCTCATCGCGCCGATCGGTGAGCTGTTCCGCGCCCAGGTGGAGCGCACCCCCCTCGCGGTCGCGGCGGTCGACGCGGAGGCGGAGCTGACCTATCGGGAGCTCGCGGACCGGGCGTCCCGGCTGGCGCGATGGCTGGTCCGGAGCGGCGTGCGGCCCGGCGACCGGGTGGGCGTCTGCGTCGAGCGGTCGCTGCCAATGCTGGTCTCCCTCCTGGCCGTCCTGGAGGCCGGCGCGGCGTACGTGCCGCTCGATCCGGCCTATCCGCAGGCGCGGCTCGCGGCGATGCTGGAAGACTCGCAGGCCACGGCGCTGATCGCGTCGGCCCCCTCAGACACGGCCGGTGCCTCGCTGCTGCATCCTCGGACCCTCTCTCCCGAAGCGCCGGAGGAGTCCGCTGCACCGCTGCCCCTGGTACCCGCGGCGTCGCCGGCCTACATCCTCTATACCTCGGGCTCGACGGGTGCTCCCAAGGGCGTCGTGGTCAGCCATGCGAACGCCTGCAATCTCTTCGTAGCGATGGATGCGGAGCTCCGGCCGCGGGGGCCAGGCGTCTGGCTCGCGGTGACCAGCATCTGTTTCGACATCTCCGTGGTCGAGCTGCTGTGGACCCTGACCCGAGGCTTCCGGGTGGTGATCCACGACGAACGGCCCGCCGGCTCGGGCGTCTCGGTGGCGGAGCAGATCGTCCGCCACGGCGTGTCGCACCTCCAGTGCACACCGTCGATGGCCGGCATGCTCGCCGCGATCCCGGAGCGGTTGCGGGGCCTCGCGCCGCTCTCCCATCTGCTGCTCGGCGGCGAGGCCCTGCCCGGGCCGCTGGCGGAGCGCCTCGCGGCCACCGTGGCCGGCGAGGTCCGCAACCTCTACGGCCCTACCGAGACCACCGTCTACTCGCTCGGCCAGCGGGTCGAGGGCGGCGAGGCGAGGCCGCCGATCGGGCGGCCGCTGTCCAATACCGAGGCCTACCTGCTGGATGCCTCTCTGCGGCCCGTCCCTCTGGGAGCCCGCGGCGAGGTCTTCCTCGGCGGCGACGGGGTGGCCATGGGGTACTGGCGGCGGCCCGATCTCACCGCCGAGCGCTTCCTTCCCGATCCGCTGGGGAGCCGCCCGGGCGGACGCCTCTACCGGACGGGCGACCTGGCGCGCCACCGCAAGGACGGCAGCGTGGATTATCTCGGCCGGTCGGACCACCAGGTCAAGGTGCGTGGAGTGCGCATGGAGCTCGGCGAGATCGAGGAGGCGCTGCGCGCGCATCCGGCGGTGGCTGAGACCGTCGCCGCCGTCCGCGATGTTCGCGACAAGGGGCCGGGAGGCCGGCAGCTGATCGCCTGGCTGGTCCCCGTAGCGGGAGGACCGGCGGGCGGCCCGGCCGGCGGGCCCTCCGCGAGCGAGCTGCGGCGGTTCCTGGCCGAGCGGCTGCCCGAGGCCATGATCCCCGCCGCCTTTGTCCCGCTCGCCGCCCTGCCGCTCACCCAGAACGGCAAGATCGACCGCCGGGCCTTGCCCGCGCCGGAGGCCGGCCGGCCGTGCCTGGACAGCGACTACGCGGCGCCGCGGACTCCGCATGAGAAGACTCTGGCCACGGTCTGGCAGGAGGTGCTCGGACGTGAACGCATCGGCATCCACGACAACTTTTTCGAGCTGGGCGGCAGCTCTCTGCTGCTGGTCGAGATCGAGTCGCGGCTGCGGGACGTCTTCGGGCGCGAGATCCCGTTAATCCAGATCTTCCGCAACCCGACCATCCACAGTCTGGCGCAGGCGTTGGAGGGCGGGGAGCGCCGCCCGGCCGAGCCGGCGCAGAAGCTCCGGCCGCCGGCCGCAAACGCCCTGGGCGGAGAGAGCGCCCATGACCGCCAGCGGCGGTTCCTGGCGGAGATGAAACGGCAGCGAGCACAGTCTCAGCGTCCGGGGCGCCCCGGGTCTTGAAGCAGGAGATGCAGCATGAGCAGTGAAGAAGACCTGGAGAGCAGTCCGCTCGAAGGGATCGCCGTCGTCGGCATGGCCGGCCGCTTTCCGGGAGCGGATGACCTGGCTGCGCTCTGGCGCAATCTGTGCGGCGGAGTCGAAGGGGTCACCTTCTACACCCGCGAGGAGCTCGCCGCCGCCGGGGTCGACCCGGAGCTGCTCGACGACCCGCGCTACGTGAGGGCGGGAGCCGCCCTGCGCGACGTGCAGAGCTTCGACGCCGCCTTCTTCGGCTTCAGCCCGCGCGAGGCGGAGCTCATGGATCCGCAGCACCGGCTGTTCCTCGAATGCTCCTGGGAGGCGCTGGAGAACGCGGGCTACGACACCGCGGCCTATCCCGGCTCGATCGGAGTCTTCGGCGGCATGGGGGTGAGCGGCTACCTGATCCGCAACCTGCTCTCGCACGACGACCTGCTGCGGAGGGCCGGACCGCTCCAGGTGCGCATCTTCAACGACAACAGCTTCCTGACCTCGCTGGCGGCCTGGAAGCTCGACCTGCGGGGCCCTTCGGTGACCGTGCAGAGCGCCTGCTCGACCTCGCTGCTGGCGGCGTGCATGGCCTGTCAGAGCCTGCTCCAGTACCAGTGCGACATGGCGCTGGCCGGCGGTGTGAGCGTGGTGGTGCCGCATGCCCAGGGGTATCTCGCGCTGGAGAGCGTGATGTCGCCGGACGGCCGCTGCCGCGCTTTCGACGCCGCCGCGGCCGGAGCGGTGGAGGGGAGCGGCGCGGGGGTGGTGGTGTTGAAGCGCCTGTCGGACGCCCTCGCCGACGGGGATGCGATCCACGCGGTGATCCGCGGCTTCGCGACCAACAACGACGGCGGCTTCAAGCAGAGCTTCACCGCGCCGTCGGTCGACGGGCAAGTCGAGGTGGTGGCGATGGCGCAGGCGATGGCGGGTGTGCCGGCCGAGTCGATCACCTACGTCGAGACGCACGGCACGGGCACCCCGCTGGGCGACGTGGTGGAGGTGACGGCCCTGACCGAGGTCTTCGCGGCGTCGACGGAGCAGCGGGGTTTCTGTGGATTGGGCTCGATCAAGACCAACATCGGCCATCTCGACGCCGCGGCGGGGGTGGCGGGGCTGATCAAGACGGTGCTCGCCGTCGAGCACGGGGTTCTTCCGCCGAGCCTTCACTTCGAGACTCCCAACCCGCGCATCGACTTTGCGCGCAGCCCCTTCTACGTCAACACCGAGTGCCGGCCCTGGCGGCCGGAGGGCTGGCCGCGGCGCGCCGGCGTCAGCGCCTTCGCGATCGGCGGGGTGAATGCGCATGTGATCCTGGAGGAGCCGCCGGCTCCCGGGCCCGCGGCCGCGGCGCCGCCGTGGAGCCTGCTGGTCCTTTCGGCGCGCACGGAGACGGCGCTCGACGCGGCGACGAGCCGGCTGCTGGATCATCTGCAAGCGCCGGACTTCCAGGCGAAT
Source organism: Thermoanaerobaculia bacterium (assembly GCA_035264905.1). Lineage (GTDB taxonomy): Bacteria > Acidobacteriota > Thermoanaerobaculia > Multivoradales > UBA5704 > UBA5704. The sequence continues at coordinate 3,318 of DATFPH010000028.1, read as the reverse complement.
CTGGGAGACATCGCCTACACCCTCCAGGTGGGGCGCCGTGCGTTCCGGCACCGCCGGGTGCTGGCCGCCCGCGATCTCGCGGACGCCGTGGGCGTGCTGGAGCGGCGCGATCCGCGGCGGCTGCTCTCGGGAGTGGCCGCCGCGGGCGAGCCGCAGGTGGCCTTCCTGTTCCCCGGCCTGGGCACCGAGTACGCGGGCATGGCCCGCGGGCTCTACCGGGACGACGCCGGGTTCCGCGCGCGGCTCGACGACTGTGCGGAGCGTCTGGCACCGCTCCTCGGGCTCGATCTGCGGGAAGTCCTGTTTCCAGAGGAAGGGGAGGAGGCGGACGGAGAGACGGGGATCGATCTCCGCGCCCTGCTCGGCCGTGGTCCGCGACCGTCCTCAGCTACGGAGGGACTGCTGCGCCGGACGGCGGTGTCCCAGCCGGCCATCTTCGCGGTCGAGTACGCGCTGGCCTCCCGCCTGCTCGACTGGGGGATCCGGCCGCAGGCGATGGTGGGCTTCAGCATCGGCGAGTACGTGGCGGCCTGCCTCTCCGGCGTGCTGTCGCTCGACGATGCGCTGCGCTTGGTGGCCGGCCGCGCCCGGCTGATCGACGAGCTGCCCGGCGGAGCGATGCTCGCGGTGCCGCTGGGCGAAAAGGCGGTCTCGCCCTGGCTCGCCGGGGGCCTCTCCCTCGCCGCGGTCGCCGGTCCGGAGCTGACCGTGCTCGCGGGGACGGAGGAGGCGGTGGCCGCGGCCGAGGAGCGGCTGACCGCCGCCGGGCACGTCTGCCGCCGGTTGCAGACGTCTCACGCCTTCCATTCGGCCCTGATGGAGCCGGCGGTGGAGCGCTTCCTGGCGCTCTTCGAGGGGATCGAGCTGCATCCGCCGGAGATCCCCTATCTCTCCAATGTCACCGGCGGCTGGATCACGGCCGAAGAGGCGACGGACCCGGCCTACTGGGCGGAGCACCTGCGCGGCACGGTGCGGTTCGCGGACGCGGTAGCCAAGCTGTGGCGCCAGCCCGGGCGGGTGCTGGTCGAGGTCGGGCCGGGCCAGACGCTCTCCTCGTGGGCGCTGCAACAGTCTTCGGTATCCGGCGGGGGCGGCGGGGTCGGCGGGGCCGATCCGGTGGCGCTGCCGACCCTGCGCCACGCCTTCGAGCGCACGGACGACCTCGCCTTCCTGCTCCAGACCGTGGGGAGGCTCTGGCTCACCGGCCTGCGCCCCGACTGGCCGGCGTTCTGGGCGGACCAGCCGCGGCGCCGGGTGCCGCTGCCGACCTACCCGTTCGAGCGCCAGCGCTACTGGATCGAGCCGCGCAGCCGGGCGGCTGTGCAGCCGGTGTCGGAGGCGCCGGCCGTGAGACCGGGGGAGGCGGTTCCGGAGATGCTGGCCGCGGAGCCCGCGCGCCGGCATGCGCGGCCGAGCCTCCACGTCCCCTACGCGGCGCCGCGCGACGCGACCGAGCGGCGGGTGGCGGAGATCCTCGGCGAGCTGCTGCGGCTGGAGACGGTGGGGATCCACGACAGCTTCTTCGACCTCGGCGGCGACTCGCTCCTCGCCACGCATCTGGTGGCGCGCCTCCACCACGAGCTCGGCGCGGAGCTGTCGCTGCGGGACGTCTTCGAGTCGCCGAGCGCGGCCGAGCTCGCGGCCTCCGTCGCGGCGCAACGCGGCGCGGGGGCCGGCGCCTGGGGGCCGGTGCTCCGGCGGAGCGGCGGCGAGCCGGTCGCGCTCTCCTTCGCCCAGCGGCGGCTCTGGTTCCTCGATCAGCTCGATCCGGGCAATCCCGCCTACAACCTGCCCGCCGCGATCCTCCTCACCGGGCCGCTCGACCGCTCCGCCTTCGCCGCCGTCCTGGAGGAAGTGGCGGCGCGGCACGAGGCGCTGCGGACGACGTTCGGACCGGTGGAAGGGGGCGGGGACGAAGAGCCCGTGCAGCGCATCGCGCCGCCGTCGCCGCTGCCGTTCCCGGGGATCGATCTCTCGGGCCTGCCGAAGACGGCGCGCGAGGCCGAGGCCCTGCAGCTCGCCGCCGAGGAGGCGATGCGCCCGTTCGACCTGGCGCGCGGGCCGCTGCTGCGCACCGCGCTTCTGCGGCTGGACGCCGCGCGCCACGTCGCTCTCTTCACCCTGCATCACATGGTGGGCGACGGCTGGTCGTCCGACGTCCTGGTCCGCGAGCTCGCGGCGCTCTATCCGGCTTTTGTTGCCGGCCGGCCGTCGCCGCTCCCGCCGCTGCCGGTGCAGTACGCCGATTTCGCCCTCTGGCAGCGCGATAACCTGCGCGGCGCGGAGCTCGAGGCGCAGCTCGCCTTCTGGCGCGGCGCGCTGGCCGGCGCTCCGGCGGTCCTCGACCTGCCGTCCGACCGGCCGCGCCCGGCGCGGGCGAGCGGCCGGGGCGGCGTGGTCTCCGCGGCGCTCCCCACGGAGCACGCCGAAGCGCTGCGGAGGTTGGGACGGCAAGCCGGCGTGACGCCGTTCATGACCTTCCTCGCGGCCTTCTACGCCCTGCTCCACCGCCTGACCGGCGAGATCGACCTGGTGGTGGGCACGCCGGTCGCCAACCGCCGCCGTCCCGAGCTCGAAGGGCTGATCGGCTTCTTCGTCAACACCCTGGCGTTGCGCGCCACCATCGCGGACACCCCGGAGGCAGAGCCGACCTTCGCCGGCCTGCTCGCCTCCGTGCGCGAGACGGCGCCCTTCGCCTACGCCCACCAGGACCTGCCGTTCGAGCGCCTGGTCGAAGAGCTGGCGCCCGAGCGGAGCCTCGCGCGCACGCCGCTCTTCCAGGTGATGTTCCTTCTGCACGGCACGCCGTTCGCGGAGCAGGAGCTGGCCGATCTCACGCTCGCTCCGTTCGGCAGCCTGGCCACGGCCGAGCGTGCGGCCAAGTTCGACCTCACCCTGGAGCTGATCGAGAGCGGGCCGGATCTCACGGTCCTCCTGGAGTTCCGCCGCGACCTGTTCGACCCGGCGACCGCGGTCCGCCTGCTCGGCCATTTCGCGGCTCTGGCCGGCGCCCTGGCCGCGGCGCCGGAGGCGCGGCTCGCCGAGCTGCCGCTCCTCACCGCCGCGGAGCGGCGGCAGCTGGTCGAGGAATGGAGCCACGCAGAGACGGTGCCGCGGCTTTCGGGCACGCTCCATGGGCTGTTCGCGGCGCAGGCGGCGCGGACGCCGGCGGCAACGGCGGTGATCGCGGGCACGGAGCGGCTGAGCTACGGCGAGCTTGCCGGGCGGGTGCGGCGTCTGGCCGGGCGGTTGTCGCAGCTCGGCATGGGGCCGGAGCGGATCGTCGGCGTGCGCCTGGGGCGGACCGCGGAGCTGGTG
>DATFPH010000027.1:0-6008 GCA_035264905.1 Thermoanaerobaculia bacterium | reverse complement strand
CGAGGCGAACAGGTTGGCCTGGCTGCTCCCGACCATGCGCACCGTCGAGGTGCTGCAGTTCTGCTCGTGGTCCGCGTGCAGGATGAGCAGGAGGTTGAGCGCCCGGTCGACGACCGGCCGCACCGCGTACGGCTCCGCCGGCACCGAGAACATCATGCGCAGGAAGTTGGAGCAGTAGGAGAGCTCGTTGCAGGGGTACATGAACGGCTGGCCGATGCTCTTCTTGTAGGAGAAGGCCGCGATGGTGGGCACCTTGGCGATCAGCCGCGCGATGTTGAGGTCGAGGTCGGTGCTCCCGGGGCCGTCCGGGTAGTAGGCCGACAGCGACGCCACCATGGACGACAGCATGGCCATCGGATGGGCGTTCGAGGGGAAGCCCTCGAAGAACTTCTTCATGTCTTCGTGCAGCAGGCTGTGGTAGGTCAGCCGGTCCTCGAACGCCTTGAGCTCCTGGGCGCTGGGCAGGTGGCCGTAGACGAGCAGGAAACAGATCTCGGTGAACTGCGCCTTGCCGGCGATGTCCTCGATCGGGTAGCCGCGGTAGCGCAGGATCCCCGCCTCGCCGTCGATGAACGTGATCGAGCTCTCGCAGGCGCCCGTGTTCCCGTAGCCGGGATCGAGCGTAACCGCTCCGCTCTGGCTCCGGAGCTGGGTGATGTCGATCCCGACCTCGCCCTCGGACCCGACCACGACCGGCAGCTCGTGCTCCTTGCCATCCAGCACCAGCCGGGCCGGGCTCGGCGGAGCCGCGACGGCGGGGGATTCCTCGATGAGATCCTTGGTCTGCTGAGCCATCATCTCCCCTTCCCGAGGTGCTCCGAGAGGCGGGAGCACCGATGGGCGATTCTATCCCCGGCTCCCCGGGCACGCAAGGAAACGACGGCGGCCTTATAGCTCCCGCAGGGCCGTCGCCACCGGCAGGCGCGCCGCGCGGAGGGCCGGGAACAGCCCGCCGATCAGGCCCATCAGCAGCGAGCAGCCGATGCCCAGCGCGATCAGCGGCGGGGTGACGGCGAACGAGAACGACAACTGGCTGAACGTGCTCCAGTTGAGGGTCGAGGTCTGGAAGCCGTCGAAGGCGAGCCAGGCCGCGGCCGCACCGATCACGCCGCCGACGAGCGCCAGCAGCAGCGACTCCGAGAGGACCGAGATCACCACCGGCCCGCCGCGGAACCCCAGGGCACGCAACGTCGCGATCTCCCGCGTCCGGGTCGCCACGGCCGCGTACATCGTGTTGAAGGCCGCGAAGACCGCGCCGGCGCCCATCACGACGGTGATGAAGGCCCCGATGATCTGGATCAATCCGGTCAGCGCCCGCGACTGCGAGGCGTAGTACTCATCCTCGCGCACCACCTTGACGTCCAGGCGGGGATCGCTGGTCAGGGCGTCCTTGAACGCCGGGAACGCCGCGGGCGATTCGAGCTTGGCGTAGACCGACTGGAAGGTGGCGCCGCGCCGGTAGGCGGGCTGGAGCACCCCGACGTCGCACCAGATCTCCGACTCCGGCAGGCCGCCGTTGGCCTCGAAGATCCCCACCACGGTCCATTCGTTCTCCCCCCAGCGCAGGCGGTTTCCCAGCTCCAGGCCCGCGAACTGCGACGCCGCGGCCCGGCCGACCACGACCTCGTTGCGCCCCGGCTCGAACCGGCGCCCCTCGACGATCCGCACCATGTCGCGGACCTCGAAGGCGGCCGGCTGCACCCCCCGCAGGGGCACGTTCGCGTCCGTGCCGGTGGACCGTTTCGGCAGGTCCACGATCACGTAGAGCTCGGCCGAGGAGGCCGGTCCGCCCGCGCCGCGGCGCACTCCCGGCGCCTCGGCGATGATCCGCGTGGCGTCGCGCTGCAGGCCGCTCATCATCTCGCTGTCGCTGCCCGACCGCAGCACCACGGCGGTGTCCGCCGCGGCGCTCGCGCTCAGGGCGTGACGGACCCCTTCCGCGATGGAGAACACGGCGATCGAGACGATCACCACCCCGGCCACGCCGACGACGATCGCCAGCGAGGAGCCGAGGCGCCGCGGAATCGTCCGCAGGCTGACCGAGGTCACCGCCACCACTTGAGAGAGCCAGTTGGATGCCATGGTTCATACCCTCCGCAAAGCGTCCACGATGCGCAGCCGCATCGCCTGGGCCGCCGGCAGCAGCCCGGCGGCGGTGCCGAAGAGCAGGATCAGCGCCACTCCGGTCAGGGGAGCGCTGGCCGGCAGGAAGAAGACGGGGAGAAAGGAGCGCAGCGCCTTGCCGAACATGGGGATGATCAACCCCATGGCCAGGAGCAGGCCCAGGCCGCCGCCGAGCACCGCGATCGCCAGCGACTCGGCCAGCACCAGCCCCAGCACGCGCCCGTTCGAGAAGCCCAGCGTCTTGAGCACGGCCAACTCGCTGGTGCGCTCCCGCACCGCCTGCGCCATGGTGTTGCCGGTCACCACCAGCATGATGAGGAAGACCGCCGTCAGCACCCAGCGGACGATCGCCGCCACGTTGCCGACCTGATTGGCGAAGGACTGGGCGAAGGCCTTCTCGGTATTCGTCTTGGTCTCGGCCGGCGAGTTGGCGAACAGCGCGTCGATGCGCCGCGAGACCTCGGCGGCGCGCGCCGGATCGGCGATCCGCACGGTGTACCAGCCCACCCGGCCGAGCCGCCCTCCCATGCCCTCGTTCAGGTAGTCGTAGCGGAAGTAGAGGCCGCTGGTGTCGGTCGCCTGCTCGGCCCCGTCGTAGATGCCGGAGACGTTGAACTCCCACAGGCTCGAGCCGTCCGGCTTGCGGTAGATCGTGGCCTGGATCGGGATGCGGTCGCCGACCTTGAAGCCGAACCGGTCCGCGAGCTGCCGGCCGACGAGCGCCCCGGCGCGGTCGGCCAGCCAGGCCTTCTTCTGCGCCTCCGGTAGGACGTACTCGGGATACAGGTCGAGGAAGGTCTCCGAGTCGACCGCCATCTGGCCGAAGAAGTTCTTCGGGTCCTGGTAGATGCCGCCGAACCAGTTGGCGAAGGTGACCGCCTCGACGCCCGGCACCGCCTTGATCCGCGGCCCGTAGGTGGCCGGCAGCGGCTGGATGAGCGACACCTTGTGGATCACCAGCAGGCGGTCCGCCCCCGCCACGTCCACGCCGCTGGTGAAGGCGTTGTCGACGGCCACCAGGAAGCCGAACAGCAGGAAGCTGACCAGGACCGACAGCACCGTCAGGATCGTGCGGGTCTTCTTCCGCTTCAGGTTGCTCCAGATCAATGGCAGGTATTTCATGGCGCCGGCTCCGTGACCAGGCTCCCCTTGTCGAGGTACAGGATGCGCTTGGCGCGGGCCGCGGCGTGCGGGTCGTGGGTCACCATGACGATGGTTTTCCCATGATCGCGGTTGAGCGCCTGGAGGAGGTCGAGGATCTCGTCCCCCGACTTGCGGTCAAGGTCGCCCGTGGGCTCGTCGCACAGCAGCAGCGTCGGGTCGGTGACGATGGCCCGCGCGATGCCGACCCGCTGCTCCTGGCCGCCCGAGAGCTGCCGGGGATAGTGCTTGGCGCGGTCGGCAAGGCCGACCACGGCGAGCGCCGTCGCCGCGTGCTGCCTGCGCTGCGCCGCCGGCAGGGAGGTCAGCAGCAGGGGCAGCTCGACGTTGCGCTCGGCCGACAGCACCGGCAGCAGGTTGTAGAACTGGAAGACGAAGCCGACGTGACGGGCCCGCCACTGGGCGAGCTGCCCGTCGGAGAGCTGGTGGATCGGCCTGCCCGCCACCGCGACGGAGCCCGAGGTGGGCCGGTCGAGGCCGCCGATCAGGTTGAGCAGCGTCGTCTTGCCCGACCCGGAAGGCCCCATCAGCGCCAGGAAATCGCCCTGGGGGATCTCGAGATCGATCCCCTGCAGGATTTCGATCCTCTCATCGCCGCGCCGGTAGACCTTGTGGACGTCCTCGACGCGGACCAGCGTGCCGTTCTGCTCCATCCGTTGCCTCCTGTTTTGTCATTCCTGGACGGAGACGAGGGCTCCGTCCTTGAGGTCCGCGGGCCCCTCGGTCACCACCCGCTCGCCGGCCGCGAGGCCGGAGGTCACCACCGCCTCGTCGCCGGAGCCGGCCGCGAGCCCCACCGCCCGCCGCTCGGCGCGGCCGCCCTGAACCACGAAGACCACGTCCTTGCCACCGTCCTTGCGCACGGCGGCGCGGGGGATCACCACGACCGCGCGGCGGGAAGCCGCCTGCTCCGTCTCGTCTCCCAGGAAGGCGACCTTGACGCCCATGTCCGGGAGGATGCGGGGGTCCAGCGCGTCGAACGACAGCCGCACCCGCACCGTCGCCTTCTGCCGGTCGGCCGTGGGCACCGGCATGATCACACGGGCCGGGATCTGCCACTCGGGATAGGCGTCGAGGGTCGCCAGGGCCCGCTGCCCCGGCCGGACCCGGTGGATGTAGCTCTCGTTGACGTCCACCTCGATCTCCAGCGACTTCATGTCCACCAGCGTGCAGATGCCCGTGCGGGTGAAGCCGCCGCCGGCCGAGACGGGCGAGATCATCTCGCCGGGCTGCGCGTCCTTGCTCACGGCGACCCCCGGGAAAGGAGCGCGGATGACGGTGTCGTCGACGTCCTGGCGCCGCAGGGCGAGCTCGCGCTCGGAGACGGCGACGTCCTGCCGCCCGAGGTCGAGCCGCGCCGCCAGCGAGTCGGTCTGGGCGTCCGCCGCGTCCACCTGGGCCTGGGTCGAGACCCCCTGCTCCAGGAGGCGCCTCATGCGCTGCTGGTTGAGCTTCGCCTCGCGCAGCCGCACCTCGGTCTCGGTCAGGGCGCCCCTCTGCGAGCGCAGACGGGCCTCGGCCAGCGCGAGCTGCTTCCTGGGAGTCGAGTCGTCGAGATGCGCGAGCACCTGTCCTTCGCGGATCTCCATCCCCTCCTCCACCAGCACGTCCACCACCTTGGCGGTGATCTTCGAGGAGACGGTCGCCTGCCGGCGCGCCGTCACGTAGCCCGAGGCGTTGAGCACCGCTCCGGCCACGGCGGAGCCGCCCGCGCGAGCCTGCGCCGATACCGCCTTCACCTGCGCCGGCCGCGGACGCGCGAGCCACCACCCCCCGGCCAGGGCCGCGAGCACCACGCCCAGCAGGACGAGCCAGAGGCGCCCCTTGCCGCCTCCCGCCGCCACCTCCGCACGGTCGATGCGCAGACCGTCCAGCGAGGGTTTATCCGAAGCCATGCCTTCTCCTCTGAGCTGGTTCTACTTTGTCAGACCAATGAGCCGGGCTTGATATACGGGGTGCCGCGGCGGAAGTTACCGCGATTCTATCCGATGGCGCAATCGGAGCGGAAGGTCCCGTCAGACTTCGTAGACGGCGCAGGAGGTGTCGGTCTCCCATACCTCGACCCGGGCCACTCGCACCCGGTCCCGCCCGGCCAGCCGCCGCTCGACCTCCTCAAAAACGTACTGGCTGAGCAGCTCCGCCGTGGTGTTCCTCTGGTCGAACGGCGGGATGTCGTTGATCACCCGGTGGTCGAAGGGGCCCAGGATCTCCTGCATCATCGCCTTCAAGTCCGCGAAATCCAGGACCATGCCGAGCCCGTCCAGCCGCTCGGCCCGGAGATGGACCCGCACCCGGTAGTTGTGCCCGTGCAGGTTCTCGCAGCCACGGGTGTGGCCGCGGATGGCATGGGCGGCGGAGAAGCTGAAGTCCTTGAAGATCGTGTGCATGGCCGGCCCCATCGTGGCGCCCGGGACGGGAGGGAGTCAAGGGGGTTGTCCTCAGGAGAGGGCGGCGACCCCTGAAACCCGGTGAAAACGGAGGACGCCGCGACCTCGCGCGAGGACGTTTCGAAACCTTTTCATACCGCCACGACTTTCGATCACCATAATTCAAACTTTCGAATCGAAATCGGATTTCCGTTTCGCCCGCCGCGCCAGGGATGAAACGCGGTCCGCCGGTGACGAAACGCTGGATTTACAGGGCGGCCCAGCCGTCAAACTCGTGAACACGGGACCGGTCGCGTTTTCTACGATCCACTCGATTGGATCAATCCGCCTCTCCAG
>DATFPH010000026.1:0-9366 GCA_035264905.1 Thermoanaerobaculia bacterium | reverse complement strand
GCTTTTGCACCCCCCCCTGCATAGCATCTGAGGCCGAATGGCCGATGCCCTGGGTAAAAACGTGATCCTATACCGCGGCCTGACAGGCCGCGAGAGATTCTCTGGAATCGGCTCGGCTCTCGGTTCGGCCCAGGTTTCTCGCGGTCTTTCAGACCGCAGGGATGTGGGGGTGTGTGAACCCAGGGAGTCGGCCTTCGGCCTCATCCCTGGGCTGTGGTCTCCCGGCCCGTTGGGCCGGATGGGCCCGCCAAACGTGTCATAACCTACGAATCCTGCGAGAGGCCCCCGGCTACGTTATATCGTGGCAGGTCCTTACCTCCGCCCTACCCGCCCACCTCTGCGCACAAGCCGCTTCTCCCGCACCAGTTCCTCCAGGGCTTCACGCAAGCCGGTAAGAACCACCCCATCCTCGCGTAGCCGCGCGAATTCAAGTCCCATGGTTTCCCGTGCCCATTCGGCGGCGGCGCGCAGCGTGGCGTCGATGTCGGCAGGCTCGGGTCTCATCAACCGCGGGCCTCCTGGACCGTCGCTGTGTCGATGTCCTGAACGACCCACCCTGCTGCTGCGAGCGCCTCGTCGATCTTCTTGCGGGCCTTTTCTTCAGGTTTTGCCATACTCACGCAGCCTCGGACTCATCGGGCTGCTTGATCAAGCACTCCGCAGGGATGCCAAGCTCCTTGTGCAACTTCCAGATCATCTTGAGGGTGAGCGGACGCTTGTGGCTGAGGACCTCGTACACACGGTTGGAGCGCCCGATCATGGGCTCCAGGTCTTTGACTGTCAGCCCGCGCTGGTCCATGGCGAACTTGATCGCCTCGACAGGGTCGGGCAGGTCGAGGGGGAAGTGCTTGCGCTCGTAGGCTTCGACCAGCGTGACCAGCACGTCGAGCCGCTCGCCCTCGGGAGTGCCGGGTTCTGCGGTCATGAGCGACTCGATCTCTCGGAGGGTTGCTCGGTAGTCCTCTTGGGTGTGCACCGGTTTGATCTCCATCTCTTCCCCCTCAGCAATGAAGCGACTGTACACCACGTCGCCCGTCCACGATGGCCCCGCCTTCCGCATACAATCCCCCCTTATGATCACCACCATCGACCACGGACCCATCCGCGAGCTTCGCATGTCGCGCCCTCCGGCCAATGCTTTGAACCCGGAGCTGATCGCCGCTCTCGGGGAGGCGGTGGCTTCGGCGCCGAGGGAGGGGGCTCGCGCTGTCGTTCTGTCCAGCGGGGCGCGCCTGTTTTCCGGCGGGCTCGACGTGCCGTATCTGATCCAGCTCGATCGCGCGGCGATTCGCGATACCTGGGAGTCGTTCTATCGGCTGATGCTCGGCCTGGCCGCGTCGCCGGTCCCGGTCGCGGCGGCGATCACCGGGCACAGCCCGGCGGGCGGCGCGGTGCTTTCGATCTTCTGCGACTACCGGGTGATGGCCGAGGGGGATTTCCAGATCGGCTTCAACGAGGTGCAGGTGGGCATCCCGCTGCCCGAGGCGATCTTCCGGGCGTTCGTCCGCCTCGTGGGCATGCATCAGGCCGAGCGCCTGTGCGTCCCGGGCCGGATGGTTCCGGCCGCGGAGGCGTTCCGGATCGGCTTCGTCGATGAGCTGGCGCCGCTCGATCAGGTGGTGCCGCGGGCGATCGCCTGGTGCCAGGAGCTCGTCGCCCTGCCGCCGGTCGCCATGACACGCACCCGCCAGAGCGCCCGCGCCGACCTCATCCGTCTCGTCGAGGAGGGTCTCGCGCGCGAGCTCGACGCTCTCGTCGACATGTGGTTCAGCGACGAGACGCAGAGCACTCTGCGCGCCGTCGTCGAGCGGATGGCGGCGAAGAAGAAGGGTTGACCTCTCCGGGAGGTGATATCCTCCGGCGCCCGGATTTTTATTCCGGGGAGACATCGGGGAGATCGGGATGACGGAACGAAGCATTCAAGAGGCCGAGGACGCGCTGGCGCTGGAGCTCCTCGCCTTCATTCAGGAAGCCATTGCCCAGATCCTGCGCGAGGAAGACGAAGGCGCGTTTCTCGCCTGGGTGCGGGCCGAGGCGCCCCGCCGTCTTCCGGGGCTTTTCGCGGACCTGCCCAACGAGCAGGCGGCGCGGGCGGTCGCGTTCGAAATGGGCTGGGAGATCTGGAACAAGGTCCCGCTGCCCGGCGCCGGCTACCGCACGCGTCCCATCCCCCGGCCGGAGCGCAATGCCCTCTGCCCGTGCGGCTCGGGGCTGAAGCACAAGAAGTGCTGTGGCGCCGTCGCCGGTGGCCGCCTCGAGCTGCCTCTGAACGCGGAGGATGCCTGGGCTCTGGTGCTCGGCCAGACCTCCGAGGCGGAAGTGGCGCAGCTCTCCGCCGACCGGCGGGTGCCTCGCGGCCTCATCCCCGGCATCGCCCTGCGGCTGGCCGGCATGGGTGGCGCCGAGGTCGCCCTGTCGCTGCTCGAGCCGCTCTTCGAGGAGCCGGGGCGCCTGGAGGAACGCGACGCACCCGCGATCGAGGCCCTGATCGAGGTCTACGACGAGCTGGGTCTCGACGAATCGAAGGAGCGGGCGATCGCCCGGCTCAACGAAACGCTGCGGCCCGCGCTGCGCATCGTCCTTTGGGAGAGCCTCGCCCAATCGTTCACCGCACAGGGAGAGGTCGACCGCGCCTGGGAAGCGGTGGAGCACGTCCGGCGCGCCGATCCCGACAGCCCGGTGCTGGGCACAGTCGAAGTGATCCTGCTCCTGGGCGACCACCGGCTCGCCGAAGCCGCCGAGCGCGCCAAGGACGCCTTGCAGCGCCACCGGCGCCGCCCCGGTCTGACCGACGAAGCTCTGGCCTTGCTCCAGGAGACGGCGGACGACCCGGCCGCCAGCCGCCGCCGGCTCTTGCTCGATGAGTTTCTCCCCAGCGTGGAGCGTTTCGAGAAGCTCCTGGCGGCCCATGCGGCCCGGCCCATCCGGCCGTACACCATCCGCGCCGAGGAGGAGACCCCGGGGGCCGGCCGCCTCATCGCTCCGGAGGATCTTGCCCAGGTGGAGGATGGGTGGGTGGCGGTCCTCGATGTGGAGGAGGCGGACGACCTCGACTGGGACGAGGAGGAGGACGACGACGAGCTGCCGGTGTGGGAGGCCGAGAACGAGGACGACGAGGAGGACGAAGACGAAGAGGACTGGGAGGAAGATGACGACGACGGCGAGGTGTGGGACTTCGACGCCTCCGACAGCGGAGACGGCGAGGAGGACTGGCAGGACGAGGCTGAGGAGATGTGGGACCCCGAGGAGGCGGACGGCTGGTTGACCTTCCTCGAAGAGAATCCGCAGGCCTTCGACAGTCTCCTCGTGCTCTCGGACCTCGCCCTCCGCGCGTCGAGTCTGGCTGACCTGCGGGATGGGAGCTTGCGGGAGGGGCTCGTCCGGCCCCTGGTCACCCGCGGCGTGGCCATCCTCGACGCCTCGCTCGCCACGGCCCCGCGGGTGATCCTCCCGGCCGACCTGGAGGAGAACGTGTCGGCTCTCGAGATCCTGGAAGCCTCGGCATCGCTGTCCAAGGAGCCGGTCCCCGAGATCGCACCTCTGGAGCGGCTGCTGGAGCTCGATCCCGAGGACAACCTGTTGGCGCGCAGCCAGTTGGGGACGGCTTACCTCTGGGCCGGCGAGCCGCAGAAGACGCTCGACCTCGCCGCCCGCTTCCCGGAGGAGGAGGACCCCTGCCTCTCGCTGGCCAAGGTGATCGCCCTCCGCCGGCTCGGTCGACAGGAAGAGTCTCTGGAAGTCCTGGATGAGCTCCTCGACCGCTTCCCGCTGATCATCGCCGCGCTCGCCCTGTCCAGCTCCAGGATCCCGGACGGGCTCCTCGAGCTGTGGCAGAACGACGAGGAGCTCTGGCGGGCGCTGAGCGAGCGGCTGGCGGAAGACGACAATTCCTGACCCCCTCCCCCCCGCAGGGGCGGGAAGAGGGGAGCGGGTCCTCCGAAATCAGCCCGCGATCTGCAACAAAACGAACGGGTGGAGGATTTCACGCCACCGAGACGTCCCCCGCCTTCCGCTCCTGGGCCAGGCGGAGGAAGGCGGCGATGCGCAGCGCTTCGTTGATGTCGTCCCGGTTGATCAGCCCGAGGAACCGCTCGCCCTCGAAGACCGAGGCCACGGGCGCGCTCTTCTCCGCCATCTGCTCGCGCGCCTGGGCCAGGGAGAGCTCGGCATCGAGATGCAGGACCTCGCGGCTCATGATCCCGGTCACGTAGTTGTCGTCCTGGCCGGTCGCGAGCGACTGGAGGACCGCGTCCCGCGTCACCACGCCGAGAAGACGCCCGCCGAGGACGACCGCGAAGTCCGGCTGATAGCTGGTCAGGAGGTAGTCGATCACCCGGTGGACGGAATCTCCCGGAGTCAGGGTCAGGGCGTATTTGTTGTAGGCATCTCCCAGGCGGAGGGTGGAGAGGAGGACGCGCGCCTCCTCGACCGCCCTCTCCTGGCCCGCGCCCATGAAGACGAACGCCGCCACCAGGGCGAGCAGGATCTGCCCGTTGAAAATCGCGAAGAGGCCGAGGGCCAGCGCCAGCATCTGGCCCACGGCGGCTGCCACCCGCGTGCCGCGGGAGAAACCCAGGAACATGGCCAGGACCGCCCGCAGGATGCGCCCGCCGTCCATCGGGAAGGCGGGGAGCAGGTTGAAGACGAACAGCGAGACGTTGGCCGCGAGCAGCCATTGCAGGAAGGTCTGGGCCGACGGCCCCGCCTGGGTCAGCTCGTGGAGGCGGCTGCCGTCGAGCGGCAAGTCGCCGCGGAATCCGAGATAGGAGCCCAGGAGGAGGGCGATGACCACGTTCACCAGCGGTCCGGCGACTGCGATGAGGAGCTCCTGCATGGGCTTGCGCGGCATCCTCCCGAACAGGGCAACGCCGCCGATGGGCAGCAGGATGATCTCGCGGACGTGGATGCCGAACCGCTGGGCCACCAGGCTGTGCCCGAGCTCATGGAGCACGACGCAGACGAAGAGCGCCAGCATCAGGAGCGCGCCGAACGCCGCCCCGGGGGCGCCATGCCGGCCCCCCCAGTCGAAGGCTCCGAGCAGGAGGACGAGCGGGAACGTGAAGTGGACCTTGATGTCGATCCCGGCGACGCGCAGCAGGCGGAACGCACTTTTCATGCTTCGGTCTCCAAGCTCCCGGCAGCGTCCGGCTCCCGGTTCCGGGTCTTCCAGAGGGACGCCGCGATGGCGGCGGCGAGGAGAGCCGCGACCACCAGGAGGGACACGAACGAGGGGATCTTGTACAGATCCGTGATCGTCATCTTGGTGCCGACGAAGACGAGGATCGCCGACAGGCCAAGCTTCAGATAAATGAACTTCTGCATTACGCCTGCCAGCAGGAAGTAGAGCGAGCGCAGGCCGAGGATGGCGAAGATGTTCGAGGTATAGACGAGGAACGGGTCCGCGGTCACGGCGAAGATCGCGGGGATCGAGTCCACGGCGAAGACCAGGTCCGCGGTCTCCACCAGCACCAGCACCAGGAAGAGCGGGGTGGCCCAGAGCTTCCCCTGCTCGCGGAGGAAGAAGTGACCCTCCCGGTAGTCCGAGGTCACCGGAACGATCCGCCGCACCAGCCGGAGAACCGGATTTTTTTCGGGGTGGATCCCCGTGTCGCGAACGAGGGCCATCTTGAGGCCGGTGATGATCAGGAAGGCGCCGAAGACATAGATGATCCAGTGGAAGGCGTCGAGCAAAGCGGCACCGGCCAGGATGAACACGGCCCGCATCACCAGCGCTCCCAGGATACCCCAGAACAGGACCCGGTGCTGGTGCTTCGCCGGCACGGCGAAGTAGCTGAAGATCAGGGCGATGACGAAGATGTTGTCGACGCTGAGCGACTTCTCGATGAGGTACCCGGTGAGGAACTGGACGAAATTTGGGTCGGGTGTCAAGGAGGGCAAAGGACGACAAGGACTTCAAGGACTCCAAGGACAAGACCGCAGCTCCAGGGAGGGGTGACCTTGTTGTCCTTGAAGTCCTTTGGGTCCTTTTCGAGTAGACTTCGTCTCCCGAGATGATTTCTTCCCATCCCGATCTGGAGACGCTGACCCGCTTCGTGCGCGGTACGCTGGGGAACGCGCGGCGTCGCGAGCTCGAAAGCCACCTTGCCGCGTGCGCCACCTGCCGCGAGACGCTCGAGGCGATCCCTCCGGCGCCGGGGCCGGAGACGGTGGTCAAATGGCGGGCGCATCTGTTCGAGGAGCGCCGCCGGCGGCGTGAGCAGGGGGAGGAGAGCCGGCGCGACGCGGACCAGACCTTGCGCGGAGTCGGCGCCGTGATCGGCGCGCTCGCCGAGAAGCAGGTCCACGAGCTCCTCGCCGCCTCCGAGCACGAGCGGCGGCTGCTGATCCGCAACGAGGAGAGCTTTCGCACCCTTGCCCTCTGCGAGCTGCTGGAAGCGCGCTGCCGCGCGGCCTGGTCCGTCGATCCGGAGGAGGCGGCCGACCTCGCCCGGCTCGCCGCGCTGGTGGCCGAGCGCCTCGACCTCGGCGTCTACGGAGCGGAGCGCGTGGAGAACGCCAAGGCCATGGCCTGGATGCACCTGGGCAACGCCTTCCGGATCGCCGCGGAGTGGCGGAAGACGCAGGAGAACGTCTCGCACGTCGCCGAAGCGCAGCCCTTTGAGGTCGATTCGGCCGAGCCGGCGCAGATCCTCAGCGATGCGGCGCTCCCGCGCTACGAGATCGACACGGCTCTCTGGGAGATGCGCGACGCCTTCCTCGCGCGGAGGATGGGATTCGACGCGGTCCTGGTGACCCTCGACCTGGCGGCGGAGTCCCTGCGGGAGGGGCGGGTGGACGGCTTCCGCCGGATGGTGGAGGAGAGCGTGCCGCTGTTCGAGGAGAGCGGCCTCCAGCCCTACACGGTCGACGCCGTGCGCTTCCTCCGCGATGCCGTCCGGAGCGGCGAGCCCTGTCTCACGCCCGATCTCCTGACCCGGATGGTGACGCTCCTCCAGCGGGCGCGGAACGATCCGCAGCACCGTTGGACGCAGTGACCTTCAGGGGTGGCCCGGTTATGTTGTGATACCCTATTTCCAGATTTCCCGGGAGGACCCGCTGTATGCGCACGCCGTCGCTGACGTTCTCACTGTGCCTCGCGCTGAGCCTCGCGGCCGGCGCCGCACGGTCGCAGGATACGAAGGACATCAGGAACACCGCCTGGCCGTCTCTGGACCGCCAGCTCGAAGTCGACCGCGTCGTCTCCGGCAGCGCGCTCCAGCGGCTGATCCAGGAGAACCAGGAGTTCCATCTGCTCCGGCCCGAGGAGGCGCGCGACACGATCCCGGTGCCTCCCTGGCTCCGCGTGCTGTGGCGCAAGAAGCATCCGAGCCTGGAGGTCCGGGCGGGCGATCCGACCGGCGGCTATCCGCACGTCCTCAAGGAGATCCACGAGTGGATGCTCTCCCACCAGGACCTGCTGCCGGGCTTCACCGAGCCCGAGGTCCTGCCGGCCGAGCAGAAGGTGTCGGTGGGCACGTCGGAGCGGCGGATCTCGAACCCGTCCACCATCCGCAGCGAGTCGGACATCCGGATCAACTTCTGGGACCCCTCCAAGGTCATCGCCGCCTCGAACAACATCTCCGGCTCCGGGCAGCAGGCCCAGTACTGGTCGACCGACGGCGGCCAGACCTGGGGCGAGACCACGCTGCCGCTCGTCTCGCAGGATGCGTTCAATTCCGATCCGACCGTGGACTGGACGTCGGATGGCACGGCCTGGTCGTCGACCATCGGCATTACGAGCGATGGAGAGCATCTGCGGCTGCGCCTCTTCCGCTCGACCAACAACGGCGCGACCTGGGTGTTCGACAGCACGATCAGCGGCAACCAGACCGAGACCGACAAGCAGATGGTCTGGATCGACCATAGCGCGACCTCGCCGAATGTCGATTCCATGTACGCCATCTGGCACAACGGCCGGCCGGTGTTCATGAACCGCAAGAAGCGGAACGGCACGTGGGGATCGCCGATCCGGGTGAGCGGCGGGGAGACCACCGGCACCGGCATCGGAGCGGACGTGAAGATCAACAGCGCCGGCGTGGTCTTCGGCTTCTGGCCCGATACGGGGAGCCGCAAGATCTACATGGTCAAATCGACGAACGGCGGGCAGTCGTATTCGAAGCCGAAGTCGATCGCTTCCATGTTCGACAGCTACGACACCGGGATTCCGGCGATGAACGGCCGGCGGGCGCTCCTCTACGTGGTGGGCGGAGCCTACAAGACGGCCACCAAGAACCTGGTCTACGCGGTGTGGACCGATCTGACGGGTGCCACGGGATGCCGCTCGGGCAGCAACGAGCCGGGTGGCAGCACCTCCTCGTCCTGCAAGACCCGCATCTGGTTCTCCCGCTCGGCCGACGGCGGCGGCACCTGGAGCGCCAAGAAGATGCTCAACAACCAGCCGGGCAAGAGCGACCAGCTCAACCCGTGGCTGACGGTCGACGAGACCACGGGCACCGTGGCGGTCATCTACTACGACACGGTGGGAGAATCGCGGAAGAAGACGAACCTCTGGTATCAGTCCTCCACGAACGACGGGGCCACCTGGAGCGCGCCGTTCCGGGTGACCTCGCAGGCGACCGACGAGTCGTTGCTCTCCGCCGATGATGGCAATCAGTATGGCGACTACAACGGCCTCTCAGGCCATGCCGGGACGTTCTTCCCGATCTGGACCGACCGCCGCCAGGAGGGAAGCGAGCAGATCTGGACCGCGGCCCTGCTGGACCAGGGAGGCAACTGCGCGGCGCCCACGGCGCCGGCCAACCTGCGGGCGTCGATCAACGGGAACAACCGGATCGACCTGATCTGGAATGCGGTGGGAGGGGCCCAGGAGCACCGGGTCTACCGCGCCACGACGAGCGGCGGGCCCTACGTACGGATCGCAACGGTCTCCGGAGCGGTCTCGTCCTACGCGAACACGGGGCTGACGGGGGGCACGACCTATTACTACGTGGCACGCGCGGCGGTGGCCGGCTGCGAGTCGGACAATTCGAACCAGGCCTCGGCCAAGGCGCAGGGGAGCGGCGGAGGAGGCAACTGCACCACGCTGGCGCTCTACAGCGGCGACTTCGAGAACGCGACCACCAACCTGGAGGGCTGGTCGCGGGGGATCTTCGCCGCCGGCAGCAGCACCGCCGACTGGCGCGGGGTGCAGAGCTGCAAGGCGCGGAGCGGCTCGAGCGGCTTCCGCTTCGGCGGCACGAGCTGCACGAGCGACTATGGCAGCAATACCTTCGCCTTCGCCCAGCCGGGCGGGAACAGCGGCATCTCGGTCCCCGCCGGGTCCACGCAGGTGAAGCTCTCCTTCTGGCACCAGTTCGACTTCGAGGACGGCGCGGACGGCGGCTTGATCGCGGTCTCGCTCAGCGG
>DATFPH010000025.1:0-16742 GCA_035264905.1 Thermoanaerobaculia bacterium | reverse complement strand
GTTATGTAAAGGCGAAGCCCGGAGGCGGGGAGTGGCGCGCAGGGCGGGGTTCGGGACAAGGCTGCCTTTCCGGAATCCCCGCCCTGCGTTTGCGCCGCCCCCGCCGGAGCCAGGGGCGGGCAGCTCCCGGGCCGTCGGGTGGGGGAAGGCTTCGGCGATGCCACGGACGCTGCGGGGCCATGGGTGGGGGAAATTCAGATGGGCGGGCGGGTGTGGAATTGGGTGTGGGCGGCCTGGAGGACCGGAGGCCGGCTGTTTGGCCGCAGGCTCCAGGGCGGACACCCCGGCCTTGCAGGATGGAGGCTTCGACGACGATGAGGCTGAGCGGAGAGAGGGTGGGAGCAGTTCGGCGAGCAGCTTGCGCGGAGCCGATCTGCGGGGCGGAAAGGCGCCGGACCGTGATGGCTCTACCGCCAGAGTAGCTCCGGTCGGGGGGGTGGTGGGTGGGTGCACGCCGAGCCGGAAGCTGCACCGGCGAGGCACGACGGCTCGCATCGAGGGAAGGCGCGGTGGCCTCGGTGGCTGGGCCGCGGTGGAGCTCGCGGTCGGCGGGCCGGGTGGCGAGCTGCTCCGGCGGGGCAAGGTGGCTCGCAGACGAGGGGGTGGGGCCCGCACCGTGCCCGGTCCGATGCCAGGAACAAGCGTTGAGGCTTCGCATGGTGCGGGCACCGGGGGAGGTTGCCGTCTCCCACAGCGGCCGGAGCTCGAGAGGTGGAGTTTGCGACAGCGTGGAAGGGCGGACGCTGCCCATTTCCACGGTCGGTGGACCTTGAGCGGGTGGGCGGATGGGTGGTTGTCCCACGGCGGCCGGAGCCGAGCGGGGCGCGTTGGAGGGTGCCGTTGGCGACGAGGAGATGATCGACACCGGCGGGAGCAGTTCGGCGAGCAGCTTGCGCGGAGCCGATCTGCGGGGCGGAAGGCGCGACGACAACAACCGCTCTACCGCCAGAGTAGCTCCGATCGGCGGATCGGGTGGGCGGTTGGTGGGCCGAGCCGGAGCTTCTCTGGCGGGGCACGGCGGCTGGCAGGCAAGGAGGTGGGGCCCGTATCGTGCCCGGTCCGATGGCAGGAACAAGCGATGAGGTTTCGCACCGTGCGGGCCCCGGGGGGAGGTTGCCGTCCCCGCAGCGGCTGGAGCTCGAGAGGTGGAGCTTGCTCAGCTTGGACGTGGGGACGCTGCCTTCCTCCACGGCCGGTGGACCTTGAGCGGGTGGGCGGATGGGTGGTTGTCCCACGGCGGCCAGGTGCTTGCGCGGTGGAGCTTGCGTCAGCTGGCCGGGGGGAAGCTGGATCTCGAGAGGGCGGGTCGGCAGTTTGGCCGCGGCTTTGGCGAACGCCGTCGACCGCGGCCAATCTGCCGGGGGGAAAGGTGCGGGTACCACGGTGGCTGTACCGCCGGAGTAGCTCCGGGTCGGCAGCCGGGCGGTGGTGGTCCGCCGACCCGGAGCTTCTCCGGCGGGGTACTCCGGCTCGCAGGAGAGGGCGGGCAGCAGTTCGGCGGAGCGCTCTGCGCGGAGCCGATCTGCGGGGCGGAAAGGGTGCTGGGACCACGGCCGCTCCACCGCCGGTTGAGCGGGGGGATCGGTGGGTGTCAGGAGCTGAACCGGCGGGGCACCCGGGCTCGCAGGCGAGGGGGGCGTTTGCGTCAGCGTGGACGGGGGGAAGCTGGTCATCCCACGAAGGGTGGATCTTGAGCGGGTGGGAGGATGGGTAGTCGTCCGCTCGCACGGCGGCCGGACCTCGCGAGGGGGCGATTGCGTCAGCTGGCCGGGGAGAAGCTGGCCGGACCACGGACGGTCGATCTGAGCGGGTGGGCGGATGGGTAGTCGTCCCACGGCGGCCAGGTGCTTGCGCGGTGGAGCTTGCGTCAGCTGGCCGGGGGGAAGCTGGCCGGACCACGGACGGTCGATCTGAGCGGGTGGGCGGATGGGTAGTCGTCCCACGGCGACCAGGTGCTTGCGCGGTGGAGCTTGCGTCAGCTGGCCGGGGGAAGCTGGTGGTCCCGCGGCCGGCGAACCTTAAGCGGGTGGGCGGATGGGTAGTCATCCCACGGCGGCCCGGAGCTCGCGCGGGTGGCCGGGAGGGAGTCGGCCCCCCGAGCCCAGGGGCTCGCAATATAGAGAAGTGTCGATTTGCGTCCTTCTTCTTCCTCTTCTTCCTCTCTGGCTCCTCGTCGCCGAGGCTGTGCGTAGCTGATATCGCGAGCGGGATGTTATCCGCAGCCGGTTCCACCAAGTGACTTATTTTCATAGGCTTAGGATGGCAAGCACGAGCATAACAGAGCCCGCCTATACGGCTAGAGCTGCTCGAGCCAGCTAAGGAGATCCGGCTCATGCCTCTGGACCCGTGGGCCAGAGTCCACCGGTGAGGGTGTGGCTTCGAGCGCGCGGCGTTTCATTTCGAGATCAGCCTCCACGTAAAGCTCGAGCGTTTTGAGGTGGGCGTGGCCCAGTAGGTCCTTGATGGTGACGGGAGACACGCCGGCTTGCACGAGGTGCATCGCTTTGGTGTGTCGAAGGGTATGAGGGCTGATCCCTGCCCTACGGAGCGTTTGCACGTTCTCGGCGGCGAGCTGACGGTAGTGGTCGAGGACAAAGGTCACTCCCGAGCGGGTCATCTTCTCTCCGCGATAATTCGACAGCATGGGTGACGTGTCCGTCGGCGAGCGGTCCGTCTCTGCTAGATAGCCGCAGACGAGTTTGGCGGTGGCTGGCAGCAACGGCACAATGCGCTGCTTGCGGCCCTTGCCGGTGACGCGGACCCAGGGCAGTCGGTCCAAGCGAAAGTCGGCTGGGCACAGGTCCAGGAGCTCCTGGACCCGCGCACCGGTGTCGTAGAGGAGTGCGAGAAGGAGGTAGTCACGACGCCCTTTTGAGCTGCTTCGGTCGGGACCGTCCAGGATCGCGCGCAATTCCTCCTCAGTGAGGTAACCGAGGACACGCCTCGGAGCCTTCTTGAACGGGATAGCGAGGATCTTCTGTGCCAGCGATGCGGCGGCTGCATCCTGGCTGACGACGTAGGAGAAGAACGAGTGAAGAGCGGCCAGCCTTGCATTGCGGGTCGAGACAGAGTTGCTCCGCTCCTGCTCAAGGTAATCGAGGAAGCGCAGGATGGCCTCAGGTGTAAGGTGGTCGAAGGTCAGTTGCGCGACTTGCCGGTCGGTCGCCGCAGCGACATGGCACAAGAGCAGGCGGAAGGTATCGCGGTAGCTGCGGATCGTGTGACCGCTTGCGTTGAGCTCCGCGGCTAGGTGACGGGTAAAGAACCCTGTGACGAGAGTGGCCAGTTGGGTGCTCCCGGCGCTCATTGTGCCACCTCTGTGATGAGATCGCCGAAGCGGTCGAGCTGCCGACGCGTCAGCTCGCCGATAAAATCCTCGGTCATGTGGAGGTAGATCTGTGAGCTCGTCAGACCAATGTGTCCGAGATAGGTGGCAAGCAGGGGAAGCTTCACTGTAAGGTCCGCGCCAGCCTCGTACCAGCTCAGGAGACGGAGAACGGCAAACGCGTGCCTCAGGTCGTGCAGGCGCGGACCACGGCCGCGGCCAAGATGTGGGATCTGTGCGAGCTCGAGTACTTGGCGGAAAGACTTGTAGAGGCTGGTCAACGCCGTGCGCCGGTGGCCATCTGGGCGGGGGAAGAAGGCGCTGCTCGGCTGGCGAGGTGCGATGCGCACGGAGACGGCCTCCCGATAGGCCCGCAATCGGTGCGCCAGATCAGAGGCGAGGGGGACGAAGCGCGATTTGCCGAACTTCCCACAGCGGACGGTGAGGATTTCCTCCGAGAGGTCGACATCCTCGTCGCGGAGGGCCAGCAGCTCGCCACGGCGCAGACCCGTGAGAAGAAGCGTTCTCAGGGCGACACTGTGGACCAGTCCGAGAGGGAAGATGCGAACTTCCGGCAAGACATCGCAGGCAGCGAGGAATCGGACGGCCTCGTCCCGCGAGAAGATACGGATTGGCGGCCGACGCTGCCGGATGCCGAGAAACCGCCTCGGGCGGGACGAAAGTCCGTGGTTCCTCGATCACAAGAAACTGTGCCAACGCACGGACTACCGTAAGGCGGTGAGGTCGGCTGGCCTCACTCCAGCTCGACAGGTACTGGCGCACCAGAGCCTCTGAGAGGATCTCCTCGTGCCGGGAGGACGCAAGGCGAGCGATCTCCTCGAGGAAGGCTTGCTCGCGCCGGTAGGCAAAGCCCAGGGCCCGCTTGTGAGCCAGAAAACACGCGATCTGGGATCCGAAGGAGCTCATCGGTGCACCTCCGTCTCGGCCAGGGCAACCGATTTCAGGCCGATCAGATCCACTTGGGCGTATCTCCGCGTGGTGTCAACGGAACGATGCCCCAGGATGTCGGAGATGGTGTCGAAGGCAACGCCGTGACGAAGCAGCCTCGTCGCTGCAGAATGGCGCAGCAGGCGCAGCCCTTGCTCCCTGCCCGAAAGCTCGATACCTGCTGCTCGCAGCGCCCGGCGCATCACCGGCCAAAGGTTGTTGCGCTTCCCCAAGGGAGAGATCGGAGCCACATGGCGGACAAAGATCTCTCGTGCAGGGCACGAAGGCCGCCCAGAACGGATGTAGTCGACCAGCGCATGATCGACATCGGCAAGAAGCGGAAGCTCGAGCGGCATCTGCGTTTTCGACTGCACTAGAACGATCCGCTGCTCCCGCCAATGGATGTGGTCGAAACGAAGGCTACGGATGTCTGAAGGTCGCAAGCCGTAACGCGCGGCCAACAGCAGTATGGCGAAGTCGCGCTTGCCCAAAGGGCTGGAGCGATCTACAGCTGCCAGCAGCCGCTCCACAACCTCCTCGGCGAGGACCTGTGGAGGCTGGCTCATCGAGTACACACGGGGACGCTCGACCGCCCACACCAAATCCCTCTCCAGAACTCCTTCGAGGCGCAAGTAGGCCAAGAAACCTCGCAAAGCCGAGGCGTGCACGGCGATCGTCGCAGGCCGAAAGCTCTGGAGTGAGGAGATGAAGTCCCGAAGGAGAGTCGGCGTCAGCTTGTCCAGGTCGATCACTCCGCGGCCTTCGAGCCACGAGCAGAACCGGCCGAGGCCATTCTCAAGCTGATGGGTGGTACGCCGTCCCCGATGATGACGAACGAACTCTAAGTAGGGCAACACGCGGATCGCGTACAGCGAGGATCCGCTGCGGACCGGCACTGGCATCTTCCACCTCCGAATCCACCATCTGCGAGCCTCTCCATGAGGCCCCAAAGTAGACTGGAGGTTATAGACATGCTTGGGTAGGAAAACCTCGTGAATTCAGGCGATTACGTATCTGGCTGCGGATAACATCCCGCTCGCGATATCAGCTACTTATGCGGAGCTGCACATAAGAGCTGTGGGAATCCCGGGGCGGTGGATGGAGGCCGGTCAGCTTCCACAGCCTGGGAGGGGGAAAGCTTCGCCTGCCCGGGCGGCGCCGTAGAGTCGCCATGGCCCTGTCCAGGCCTGCGTGCGGGCCTGCGTGGTCGCGTGCGGACCTGCGTCCGGCTCCGCAGAGCCGCGTGCGGACTTGCGTGCAGGCCTGCGTGCGGCTGTCCAGAGCCGCGTGCGGACTTGCGTGCGGCTCTGCGCGAGCCGCGTGCGGACCTGCGTGCGGCTTTGCGTGGCCGGGATCCTGCGACCCCCACCCCCCTCCTCCCCCTTCGGATCAACTCTCTCGCGGATGGTGGAATTTTGGAGGCGGAACGAAACTTCATGAGGACTCGCACGACGATCGAAAATTTTCTCAAAGGACCTCAAGTAGAGCAGGAAGCGGGAATCCGAGGCATTGCAGCGAGCCCGAACCATAAGATGGTAGGCTGCCTATGCTGGTACCGCTGGCAGGTAGGGCGCGCGCATCGGGCCGGTGAGTCGGCTGGGCACTTGCTGGCCGCGGCTGGACACTGTGATTGAGGCACCTACAGCGCTTGCAAGGCCCTCTACGGCGTTTTCCCGGCCCCTCGAAGTCGGGGGGCAGCCCAAAGCAGCCCCAGGCTCAGAGGAACTGCCAGGCGGCTTGGCGTTGGTCTGACGGCCGGAGCATGACCGCGAAGCAACGGGTGAGGTCGAGGTCGAAGGTGGCCGCGCCCCCTGAGCGGGCTCAACGGGTGCGGCGCTCCCCGGCGAGCTGTTTTGTTCCGCTTTGTTACCCCCTAGTGATCATCGAACGCGATGGAAAAGTTAAGCCTCTGGAAACAAACAACTTATGCACAGTGCCCGGGTGCGGGGGAAACTCCTTACCATAGAGTTTTATGTGTTGGACGGAACGAGCTCGCGCAGCACCTGCTCGATCCGCCGGCGCAAGGCCGGGCTGGCCTCCGCGAAGGCGATGCCGACCGTGCTCTCGCGGCGCCAGCGCACGACGCCCCGGACCTGCAGCAGGCCGGGGTTCTCCATTGTTCCCAAGGAGAAGCTCAGCTCCGCCGTGGGTGTCCAGTCCGCCGGAGTCCGCGAGATGCAGGCGCCTTCACCCGACAGATCGACGAGCCGCACGCGATGGTTCTCGCCGCGCTGGCCGGTGGTGATCCAGACGTCGCGATCCACCCAGATCCGCGGCTCGCGCCGGCTGTTGGGAGCGAGCATCGCCCGCACCCGGGCGCTCCGCCGGCGGACTCCCAGCATGCGCAGGTGGGTGTCGACCGCGGAGTGCTCCCGGAGCAGGTCCCGCAGAGGCTCCTCGGGGATGTGGATCAGGGTGGTCGCCCCAAGAGCGCGGGCCGTGAGCTGGCGGGGAGAGTCGTCCAGAACCTCCGCCTCGCCGAAGACCTCGCCCGGCCCTAGATCAACCAGCCGATCGATCGCCTGCCCCGGGACCTCGGTGCGCAGCAGGACGCCGCCCGCGGAGACCGCCCAGAGGCCGTCGCAGCGATCGCCGCGCCGGAAGACGAGCTGGTTGGCGGAGAAATTCTTTTCTTCACATTGAGCCGCCAGCCGGGCGAGGCGCTCCGGGCTCACGCCGGCGAAGACGGCGAGGGATTCCAGGTGGATGGCAGGCATGGGCCGGAGGATCGTAGCGCTTCTCAGTACAGCTGCTGCAAGGCGCCCCGGATCTCCTCAACGAAATGCTTGAGAGAAGGCTGATTTTTGCCAGCCCGGAAAAGATCCATTGCTGACACAAGATCCGGTGCGTACTCCATTTCGTTCGTCAGGATCGGCTGGCCGGCGCTCCGGATGGTCTGCCGCAGGAGCTGTTTGTAGAGATGACGCTCGCATTTGCCTGGATCGGGGGGAGGCGGGATTCCGAGAACCTCTTGAACGGCCAAGGGGTCAGCCAGGCACCAGCGTTCGACATGCGGATCGGGGCAGCCGATCGCGCAATGCGGAAACGTCGCGGGATCGACGGCCTGCTCGATATCGCGTCGGACGGGTGTCCAGCCGGAACAGTTGGAGTCGATCAACAGCACAAGGAGGTCGGGGATTTCGTGGCCGAGCCCGCGCCCGCCAGTGATGGCCCGCTGCCATGCCTTGAACTCTGAGATCGCTTGGCCATGTCCTCCACGTCCGCTGACCGTATTGATATTCGGTCGAAGGCCAAGCTCGCTCGCCAAGCGCCTGAGCAGCGCCCGGGCAAACTGCTCATGGCCACTGTCTTCGCAATACAAATCGATTCGTGGTCGGTCAACCATCCAGCCACCCACGCTTCAACAACGCCTCGACGACCTGCGCATCCTCGGGACCGGTGAGCGCCTCCCGGATTTCCGGATCATTCAAGAGAGGTCCAGCGATCTGGAAGGGTCTGACCTGCGTGGTTCTTCCGGCTTGTGAGCAGCGGAATAGCTTGATCTGCCCCGGGTTTTCTTGCGCCTTCTGATGCATGGCGGCGATCAAGGTCGGCGAGTGGGTGGTGACGACGACCTGACTCTTTCCCTCGGAAGCCATCGAGGCAAGAAGATCCGCGATCACCTCGATGCGCCGCGGATGCACGCCGTTTTCCGGCTCCTCGAAGGCAACCAGCCTCCCTGGCCAGGGATTCGCCGCAAGACAGCACAGAGCGAGGACACGCAGAGTGCCCTCAGAGATGACCCGCGACGAATAGGGTGTTCCGTCCTGCTGGATGACGATGTCCAGCGTACCTCGACGAGGATCCAAATCCACATCAAGACCTTCGATCGTCGGAATCGCCTTCTGAAGCGCCCTGCCGATCGCACGGAAATATTTGAAATGGCTTTCGCTCTCCTTCAGCCGGTGCAGGAAGGGAGCGATCCATTCCCCGCGAGAACCGATGTCAGTCACCTCGCGAGGCGGCTGTGGCTCGCGCATCGCAACTCGAGGATCGAGATAGTAGGTCTGCCACGCGGCAAGCTCGCCGTGGAGAAGCTCGTGGGCGTAGGTGAACATCCGACCGGGAACGAGTCTGTCATTGAAGTACACACCCGTCGTGTCCAGAGCCCCGGTCTTGGGTTGAATGCGAACTCCTATTCGATAGCTCAGTGTGCGGGATTCAGGGTGCTCTGCTCGAGACGGCTCGATCACGGCTTCGAGCGTCATCTCTGCATGATCCTGCTGGAGAAGGGCCTCCAGCCCACCCTCGGGAAGACTGAACGCTTCGAGAGGATAGCCGCGCAAGGGAGGCTCCAAGGCCGCAGACAAAGTCTGCTCGGTCGCCAAACGCGACAGCAGGAGAAGCGCCTCCAGCAGGTTGCTCTTGCCCGCCGCGTTCGGCCCCATGAGGACCACGAGCGGCGCGAGCTCGATCTCGACGTCGAGCAGCGACTTGAATCCTTGGACGCGGAATCGGGTCAGCACGGATTGCCTCCGGTCTGAGTATCCTACCCTCAATCCACCCGCAACACCGCCAGGAACGCTTCCTGGGGGATGTCCACCCGGCCGACGCGCTTCATCCGCTTCTTGCCTTCCTTCTGCTTTTCGATCAGCTTGCGCTTGCGCGTGATGTCGCCGCCGTAGCACTTGGCGATGACGTTTTTGCTGATCGGGCGGATGGTCTCTCGCGAGATGATCCGCGAGCCGATGGCCGCCTGGAGGACGACCTCGAAGAGCTGCCGGGGGATCAGCTCCTTCATCTTCTCGACCAGCGACTTGCCTCGCGGGTAGGCCTTGTCGCGATGGACGATCAGCGACAGGGCGTCCACCGGATCGCCGTTGATCAGGATGTCCAGCTTCACCAGATCGCTCTGCCGGTAGCCGCTCATCTGGTAGTCGAACGAGGCGTAGCCGCGCGAGACCGACTTCAACCGGTCGTAGAAATCGAGGACCACCTCGCCGAGCGGGAAGTCGTACTCGATGAGCACCCGGTCGGTGGTCAGGAACTGCAGGCTCTTCTGCGTGCCCCGCCGCTCTTCGGCCAGCGCCAGGATGCCCCCGACGTAGTCGGAGCGCGAGATGATCGTCGAGCTGATGTACGGCTCCTCCAGATGATCGAGCCGGCCGGGGTCGGGGAGCTTCGAGGGGCTCTCGACCTCGTGGACCTTGCCGTCCGTCGTATAGGCGATGTAACGCACGCCCGGGGCGGTGGTGATCAGGTCGAGGTCGAACTCGCGCTCCAGGCGCGCCTGGATGATCTCCATGTGGAGGAGCCCGAGGAAGCCGCAGCGGAAGCCGAAGCCCAGGGCGCCCGAGCTCTCCGGCTCGAAGGTGAAGGAGGCGTCGTTCAGGCGCAGCTTGTCCACGGCGTCGCGCAGGTCCTCGTAGTCGTCGGCGCTCACCGGATAGAGGCCGGCGAAGACCATCGGCTTGATCTCCTGGAAGCCGGGATACGGGGTCGCGGTCGGCCGGTCGGCGAGGGTGATCGTGTCGCCGATCTGCGCCTGGATCAGGTCCTTGATGCCGGCGTAGAAGAAGCCGACCTCGCCCACGGTGAGATAGTCGACCGGCCCCGGCTTGGGCGTGAAGACGCCGAGCTCGTCCACCGGGTAGGTCCGCTTCGACGACATGAAGAGGACCTTGTCGCCGGCGCGGAGCGTGCCCTCGACGACGCGGATCATGCAGACGACGCCCCGGTAGGGGTCGTACCACGAGTCGAAGAGGAGGGCCTTCAGGGGCGCTTCCGGGTCGCCCTGCGGTGGCGGCACGTCGCGGACGATCCGCTCCAGGACGTCCTGGACGCCGATGCCGGCCTTGGCGGAGGTGAGCACGGCGTCGTGGGCGTCGATGCCCACCACGTTCTCGATCTGCTCGCGGACCCGGTCGGGGTCGGCGGCCGGCAGGTCGATTTTGTTGAGGACCGGGATGATCGCCAGGTTGTTGTTGATGGCGAGATAGGCGTTGGCCAGGGTCTGCGCCTCGACCCCCTGGGAGGCGTCGACCACCAGGAGGGCGCCTTCGCAGGCGGCGAGGCTGCGCGAGACCTCGTAGGAGAAGTCGACGTGGCCGGGCGTGTCGATCAGGTTGAGCTGGTACGTCTCGCCGTCCTCTGCACGGTAGAAGAGCCGCACGGCGCGCGCCTTGATGGTGATGCCCCGCTCGCGCTCGAGGTCCATGTCGTCGAGCATCTGGTCGACCATGTCGCGCGCGGAGACCGCGTTGGTCAGCTGGAGGATGCGGTCCGCCAGCGTCGACTTGCCGTGGTCGATGTGGGCGATGATCGAGAAATTGCGGATGCGTTCGTGCGGTTTCATGCCGGGGGTACTCTACCAGGCGCCTCGGGAGTGGTAACCTCCCGGCGTTTCCCGGCGTCGCGCCACATCCCATGAGAGAGATCTTTATGAAACGAACGTGCCCGATCCTTCTGTCCCTTCTCTGCCTCCTGGGCGCCGCGCCCGCTCCGTCCGCCGCGCTTCCTCCGCAATTCCATTGTCCCGGCGATGGCCCGGGCGAGGCCGAGACCCTGCCCGGCGGCCCCGGAATTCCCGATCAGGACCCCAAGACTCCACCGGCGGTCGAGCCTCCCGACGCGGATGCGAAAGAGACGAAGGACGACAAGTGGGACGTCAACAACCCGCCCGGTCCGCGCACCGAGGTGCCGATCGACGTGGACGAGGGGACCTGGATGGCCGTCGACGTCAGCCCGGACGGCAAGGAGATCGCCTTCGACCTCCTCGGCGACATCTACGTCCTGCCGATCGCCGGGGGCGAGGCGCGGGCGCTCACCCACTCGATCGCCTCGGACATCCAGCCGCGCTACAGCCCGGACGGCAAGCACATCGCGTTCACCAGCGACGCGGGGGGCGGCGACAACATCTGGATCATGGACCGGGACGGCAAGAATCCCCGCCAGGTCACCAAGGAGAGCTTCCGCCTCCTCAACAGCCCGGCCTGGACGCCCGACGGCGAGTACGTCGCCGCGCGCAAGCACTTCACCGGCACGCGCTCCCTGGGCTCCGGCGAGATCTGGCTCTATCACCGGAGCGGCGGCGACGGCCTCCAGATGGTGAAGCGGCCCAACGACCAGAAGGACCTCGGCGAGCCCGCGTTCTCTCCCGACGGGCGCTACCTCTATTACAGCCAGGACATCACGCCCGGCCCGACGTTCGAGTACAGCAAGGACCCGAACACCCAGATCTACGCGATCCAGCGGCTCGACCGCCAGAGCGGAGAGATCGAGAGCTACGTCACGGGACCGGGCGGCTCGGTCCGGCCGACGCCTTCGCCCGACGGCAAACGCGTGGCCTTCCTTCGCCAGGTGCGCGGCAAGACCGTGCTGCACCTCCTGGACGTCCGCACCGGCGAGCAGTGGCCGGTCTACGACGAGCTCGACCGCGACATGCAGGTCACCTGGGCGACCCACGGGGTTTATCCGGCCATGGCCTGGACGCCTGATTCGCGCTCGGTCGTCTTCTGGGCCGGCGGCAAGATCCGCCGCGTGGACGCGGGCAGCCGCCAGGTGGCCACGATCCCGTTCCATGTGAAGACGACCCGCGCGGTGACCGCGGCTCTGCACTTCCCGGTTCCTGTGGCGCCCGACAAGTTCGACACGAAGATGCTGCGCTGGGTCCAGACGTCGCCGCGCGGCGACCGGGTCCTCTATCAGGCCCTCGGCTATGTTTGGATCAAGGATCTGCCGAACGGCACGCCGCGGCGCCTCACCCGGCAGGACGACCATTTCGAGCTCTATCCGTCCTTCTCCCGCGATGGCCGTTCCGTGGTCTACACCACCTGGGACGACCGCAAGCTGGGCACGGTCCGCGTGGCTTCGGTCGCCGGCGGCGATGGGCGGGTCGTGGTGGACCGGCCGGGCCACTACGTGGAGCCGGTCTTCACGCCCGACGGCAAGCAGATCGTCTACCGCCGGATCGAGGGGGGCACTCTGCGCACCTCGGCGTTCTCCGACGAGCCGGGGGTGTACCGCGTGGCGGCCGGCGGCGGCGAGCCCGCGCTGGTCACCGAGGACGGTGAGGGCCCTCACTTCGGCGCGGCGAGCGACCGCGTGTTCGTGCTCCGCAGCGCGGACGGCAAGAGCGAGCTCGTCTCCGTCGGCCTCGATGGGAAGGACGAGCGGGTGCACCTGCGAAGCGACTGGGCGCAGGAGTTCCAGGTCGCGCCGGACGGCCGCTGGGTCGCCTTCGTCGAGCGGTTCCACGCCTACGTGGCGCCGTTCGTCGCGACCGGCCAGCCGATCGACATCGGACCGAAGACCACGGCTCTGCCGCTGCGGCGGGTCACCCGCGACGCCGGCTCGTGGCTCCACTGGGCCGGGGATTCCAAGACCCTGCACTGGGCTCTGGGGCCGGAGCTCTACAGCCTGGACCTGAAGAACGCCTTCACGTTCCTCGACGGAGCGCCGGAGAAGCTGCCCGATCCGCCGGTGCACGGGACTCCCATCGGATTCCAGGCGAAAAGCGACGTGCCCACCGGCACCGTGGCGGTGGTCGGAGCGCGGGTCGTCCCGATGCGAGGGGACGAGGTGATCGAGGACGGCACGGTGGTGATCGAGGGGAACCGCATCCGCGCGGTGGGCCCGCGCGCCTCCACGCCGGTGCCGGCCGGAGCCTACGTCGTCGACGGCAAGGGCAAGACGGTCCTCCCCGGCATCGTGGACGTGCACTGGCACGGCGCGTTCGGCACCGACGAGATCATCCCGCAGCAGAACTGGAACCTCGACGCCACCCTGGGCTTCGGGGTCACCACGCTCCACGATCCGTCCACCCAGACCACCACCGTCTTCGCGGCGGCCGAGATGGCGCGCGCCGGGCTCCTCCGCTCGCCGCGCGTCTTCTCCACGGGCACGATCCTCTACGGAGCGACCACCGCCAGCACGGCGACGATCGACAATCTGGAGGACGCCCGGACCCACCTGCGCCGCATGCAGGCGGCCGGGGCGATCAGCGTGAAGAGCTACAACCAGCCGCGGCGCGAGCAGCGGCAGCAGATCATCGCCGCGGCGCGCGAGCTCGGCATGCTGGTGGTCCCCGAGGGGGGCTCCATCTTCGACACGAACATGACGATGATCGTGGACGGCCACACCGGCATCGAGCACTCGCTCCCGGTCGGCCGCATCTACGACGACGTGCGCCAGCTCTGGAAGGGGACCGAGGTCGGCTACACGCCGACGCTGGTCGTCAGCTTCGGGACCATCTTCGGCGAGAACTACTGGTACACCCACACCAAGGTCTGGGACGACCAGCGGCTGCTCAGCTTCGTCCCCCGCGAGATCGTCGACGAGGAGTCGCGGCGGCGGACCCAGGTGCCGGACGAGGAGTGGGGACACATCCAGAACGCCAAGATCGCCGCCGACCTCCAGGACCTGGGAGTGGACGTGCACGTCGGCGCGCACGGGCAGCGGGAGGGTCTGGGCGCCCACTGGGAGATGTGGATGCTCGTCCAGGGCGGCATGACCCCCTTCGAGGCGCTGCGCGCCGCCACGATCGACGGCGCCCGCTACCTCGGCCTCGACCGCGACATCGGCTCGCTGGAGCCTGGCAAGCTGGCCGACCTGATCGTGCTGGATGCGAATCCGCTGGAGGACATCCGCAACACCGAGTCGCTCCGCTGGGTTATCCTGAACGGCCGCGTCTACGATGCCCGGACCCTCGACGAGGCCGGCAACCACCCACAGAAGCGCGATCCATACTTCTGGCAGCTCGAGCAGCCGACGTTTGCGGCGACCGCGGCGGAGCCGTGAGCACCCGCAAGATCCTGCTCCTCGACGACTCCACCACTCTGCTCCTCCTGGAGCGGATGGTCCTCGACAGCAGCGGCTATCAGATCCTCGCGGCCAAGGACGGCGAGGCCGGGGTGCGGGCGGCACTGGCCCATCGGCCGGATCTCATCCTCTTAGGGGCGGATCTGCCGAAGATGGATGCCACCGAGGTCTGCCGCCAACTCCGTGCCCATGAGACGACCCGTGAGATCCCCATCCTCCTCGTTGTGTCGCCCGGCGCGCAGGGCGAGGTGGAAAAAGGGCTCTTCTCCGGCTACGATGGAGTCATCATCAAGCCGATGCACCCCGAGGAGTTGCTGTCCAAGGTCAGGAACCTGCTGGGGGACTGACGGCGACGGAGGAGCCCACGATGGCGATGAAGAAAGACGGCGAGGGACAGGGAAGCTACGTCTTCAAAGTCCGCGAGGACACGCGGCGCTACGTCCAGGACCTGCTGAACGAAAACGAGAAGCTCCGCCGCCTGGTGGCCTCTCTGGACAGCGAGAAGAGCCGCCTGCTCGGCGAGAAGCTCACGCTCCAGGAGAAGATGCTCTCGCTGCGCGAGGAGCTCGACCGCATCTACCACGAGCAGAGCGACCTGCGCCGCCAGCTCGCCGAGGTGGAGGCCGCCAACCAGCACTACTCGCACCAGTACTTCTCGGTCGAGCAGCAGAACAACAACCTGGCCAACCTGTACGTCGCCAGCTACCATCTCCACAGCACCCTGGACCGCAAAGAGGTCGTCTCGGCGATCCAGGAGATCGTGATCAACCTGATCGGCTCGGAGGAGCTGGCGATCTACGAGACGGACGACGACGGAACGGCCCTGCGCCTGGTCGGCTCGTTCGGGATCGATCCGGTGGCCTACGCGACGGTGCCGGCCGGCTCCGGGATCATCGGCAAGACCGCGGTGAGCGGCGAGATCTATCTACCCGGCAAGGGGATGGACCTGGCCCGGACGCCGCGCGAGTCGAATCTGACCGTGTGCATCCCGCTCAAGCTGGGAGAGCAGGTCTTCGGCGTCCTCGCCATCTTCCGCCTCCTGCCGCAGAAGAACGGGCTCGAAGCGATCGACTACGAGCTGTTCAACCTCCTCGCCGGGCATGCCGCGACCGCGCTGTATCTGTCGAAGCTGCACGGCGAGAAGGTTGGAGTGGGGCGCTGAGCCCCACCACCCGATTCTCCAGCACCCCCACCCCCGAAATCTCCACCTCCAGACGGTTGCCCGGAACGAGCGGCCCCACGCCGGCCGGCGAGCCGGTCAGGATCACGTCCCCCGGCTCCAGGGTCATCATCCGGGCGGCGTAGATCAGCAGGTCGACGATCCCCCAGGTCATGTCGCGCGTATGGCCGCGCTGGCGCTCCTGGCCGTCGACCCGGGTGATCACCTCCAGATTCTCCAGATCGGCGCCGACCCAAACCGCCGGACCCAGGGGGCAGAAGGTGTCGAACGACTTGCCGCGGGCGAACGTCGGGTCTTTCCTCTGGATGTCCCGGGCCGTCACGTCGCAGACCGGGGTGACCCCGAGCACGGCGCGCCGCGCCGCCTCCGGCGAGGCCCCCCGCCCCAGCCGCTCGCGGACGATCACCGCGATCTCCCCCTCGTGCTCGACCCGCTGGCTTTCTGGCGGCAGGACCACCGCCTCGCCGGGGCCGATCACGGACGACGGAGCCTTCAGAAAGAGGACCGGCTCGGCCGGCATCGGGCTGCTCAGCTCCTTGACGTGCTCCTTGTAGTTGCGCCCGATCCCCACGATCTTCGCGCCGCGAAAAAACGGAGCCAGGAGAGTCCCGGGGCGCTCGGCCGTATCGCCGAGGTCCCACTCCTCCGGCGGGGTCTGGAGAGGATCGGAGCGCAGGAGACGGAGGGGACCGTCGGGCGTCTCGGAAACGGCCCAGGTGTCGGCGGCGATGCGGTGGAGGTACATGACGGGGATTCTACCCATTCCTGCGCAGCTCATCTTTCGCTCCTCCATGCATTAATTGCAGAGAACAGCAGTTGCATCTTCAAAACTCTTTGGGAGGAGAGTCGTCATGCCAAGAAGTTGGTTGCCGGTGCTCGTCTTGTCCCCTCGCTCTGGCGCCCTGGCCGGTCCAGGCCGCCGACGATCCCTATGAGATCCAGCTCCAGAGTGGGCGCTTCACACCCACGGCTGGTATAAAGTCCCGCAGGAGAACGCGAAGGCGGACCTCGAGAGCGCCGGGCTCGAGCTCGGGACCTACGTCCCCCGCCGCGCCTGGATCGCTTCCGTCTCCGTGGAGCGGTGAAGCCGATTCCAATTACAGGGCTCTCGAAATCGACATGGTCAGCATAGTGCTCTTCCGCGCGCTGGCCAGGAGCTTCGTAGCGATTCGCCGTGCCGGCGGCTCCGGGCACAGCGCGCATGTCGAGCACGCGCACGGCGTCGATTGGATCGACATCCTCATCGCCGGCGTCCTCGCCGTCGAGGCGGTGGAGCACTGGCATACGCACCATCACCTGCCGCGGCCGACGGTGCTGCTCGCGGCCTTGATGCTCGCCCTCGGTCTCTTCCATGGCCGTCTGGCCGCGCTCACCGCGCGTCGGCGGGCACTGCGCATCGACGCCGGCGGCATCCGGATCGGCAAGCGATTTTTCCGCCAGTTCGTCGCGCACTGGCCGGACATCGAGCGCATCGATGTCAATGAGAAATCGGCATGCATCGTGACGCGCAGCGGCCGAAAACAGCTAATC
>DATFPH010000024.1:0-29706 GCA_035264905.1 Thermoanaerobaculia bacterium | reverse complement strand
CGGCGCTGCTCACGTTCTTCGGAGCGATCGGGCTCCGCCTGTCTCTGGTCACCGTGGTCATCGCCCACGTCGTCTTCAGCGTCTCGTACGTGGCGCTCGTGGTGCGGGCGCGCCTGGCCGGGCTCGATCCGGCGCTGGAGGAGGCGGCCCGCGACCTCGGGGCCGGCCCGGTCGAGGCCTTCCGGCGGGTGACCCTGCCCCTGATCTTCCCCGGGATCGCGGCGAGCGCCCTGCTGGTCTTCACCCTGTCGATCGACGACTACGTCGTCACCTCGTTCGTGGCGGGGGTCGGCGCCACCACCCTGCCGCTCCACGTCTACTCCATGCTGCGGGTGGGCGTCACGCCCGAGGTGAATGCGGTCTCGACCCTGCTGCTGGCCGGCACGATCGGGCTGATCGTCGCGGCGCAGCGGCTCCTGCGGGGCTCTTCTTCGGAGGGAGATCGAGAATGAAACTCTGGGTTCTGATGGCATTGCTTTTCGTCGCCGGCTGCGGATCACCAGACGCTCCAAAGCAGCGCCAGCTCAACGTCTACATCTGGACCAACTACCTGCCGCAAGGTGTGGTGGCCGACTTCGAGAAGCGGACCGGGATCGCCGTCCGGGTCGACACCTACGACTCCAACGAGACGATCCTCGCCAAGCTGCAGTCCGGCGTCGCGGAGTATGACCTCGTGGTCCCCTCGGACTACATGCTGAAGGTGATGATCCCGCAGAAGCTCCTCCGCGAGCTCGACCGCGCGCGTCTGTCCGGCATCGCCAACCTGGATCCCCGGTTCCTCGACCAGCGGTTCGATCCGGGCAACCGCCACTCGATCCCCTATCTCTGGGGGACGACCGGGATCGGCTACGACACGACGAAAGTGGCGGCGCCGATCGACAGTTGGGGGGCGCTGTTCGACCCGCGCCACGCCGGCCGCATCCTGATGCTGGACGACGTGCGCGAGGCGTTCGGCGCGGCGTTGAAGCTGATGGGCCGGTCGATCAACGAGACCGACCCGGCAATCCTGCGGCAGGCGGCGGAGAGGCTGAAGCAGCAGAAGCGGCTGGTGCGCACCTACAACAGCTCGGACTTCGCCAACCTCCTCGCCGCCGGGGACGTAGACGTGGCCCAGGGGTGGAACGGCGAGCTGGCCGAGGCGGTCGCCGCAAGCAACGGGAAGCTCGCCTACGTGGTGCCGAAGGAGGGAGGGACGCTGTGGATCGACAGCCTGGCGGTTCCGGCGACCGCCAAGAACGTCGACTCCGCCTACGCGTTCCTGCAATACGTGCTGGAGCCGGAGATCGCCGCGCGCATCGTCAATGGCGTCCACTACGCGGGGGCCAACCAAGCGGCCCTGGAGAAGGTCGAGCCCACGATCCGCAACGATCCTGCGATCTATCCGCCGCAGGAGGTCCTGGACCGCTGCGAATTCATCGAGGACCTGGGGGAGACGACAGAGCTCCTGGACGAGCTGTGGACCGAGGTCAAGGCGAACTGAGCCGCTCACGGAGCGCTCCTCTGCTGGAGCCCGCGGCACGCGGTGCTGGTGGACTCCTAGCTTTCCGATTCGATCCGACGGACGATCTCCGCGAACTCTTCGACAGGACCCAGCCGATCCAGCGCCTCAATGACCCGCTCGAAATCCAGGGTGACGTACTCGTGGATCAGGACGTTGCGGAACCCGGGAAGCCGGCTCAGCTCCCGCACCAGACCGGCGGGAAACTCCGGCCAGGTGGCCAGATTGCGCACCGATTCGGTGTAGTCCGCAAAGCGTTGACCACGGCGGGACGACAGCTCTCCGGCAATGTCGATCACCAGCTGGCAGAGCGTGAGGAGAGAGAAGAGCACGTCGTTGTGAAGGGAGAGATCCCGCCGCAAGGCTTCGGCATTCGTGACCCGCGGGCGGAGCTCACGCAGATGGACGAGGTGACGGCGGAGCTCGGTGAGGCGCTCCACCAGGTGGCTCATGGCGCCAGCGCCTCGAGCTGAATCCTACGCATCTTCTTCAGCCAAGGCTCGAGGTCCGCGGCCCGAAGCTGGACGTCCCGCACGAAGACATGGTCGGCGGCGGGATCGCCCAGAAAGACGCGGCGGCCCTCATAGACGATCCGGCGTCCGAAGAGGGGAGGCGCGTCGTTGAGGATCACGACGTCCAGGTCGTTGCGGCCGAGCGCGGCCCCCAGATCCGAGATCAGATCGACCCGCGCCTCGAACCGGTCGCGGCTCGTGGGATAGCGGTCCCAGAGGAGCAGGATCCCGAGATCCACATCGCTCTCCCGGTGTGCCCGGCCGGCAGCATGGCTGCCGAAAAGATAGACGGAGGCGACTCCGAGCTCGGGCCGCTCGTCGAAGTACGTCTGCAGTGTTTGTGGGATCTTCGTGTCCATTTCGTCCTCTGCCTAAAGCAGCAGCACCTCGCACGCCGCCCCCGCCGGCGCCGGCGCGGCCCCCGCCCGCGAGCGCACCAGGCCGGTGCCGTGCGCATAGGCGGCCAGGTCGTGGGACCCCTTCGGCGGGTAGGGCGTGACGTAGAGGACCCCGTCGCGCGCCTCCACCTCGGCGGCGACGAAGCGGTCGCGCGGGCCGGCGCCGGGGAGCGGTTGGGCGAGCACGCCGGTGACCGCGCCGCTCCACCAGCCGTCCGCGAAACCCATCAGACGGCGCAGGGCGGGGCGGACGAACAGCCAGAAGCTCACCATGACCGAGGCCGGATTGCCCGGCAGGCCGAAGACCAGGCCTTGCGGGTGCGTCGCGAAGACGAACGGCTTGCCCGGCTGGATCGCCACCGCGTCGAGATGGATCGTACAGCCGAGCTTCTCTAAGACCCCCTCGACGAAATCGAACTCACCCATGGAGACGCCGCCGCAGAGGAGGAGGACGTCCGAGCGGAGCCCTTGCTCGATCATCGCCCGCAGGACCTCGGGCCGGTCCGGGGCGATCCCCAGGGGCGCGAAACGGAGGCCGAGAGTGGCTCCGGCGGCGAGCAGGAAATCGGTGTGGGAATCGCGGAGCTGCCCTGGCGCGGGCTCGATCTCCGGCGGCACGACCTCGTCGCCGGTGGTCACCACCGCCACGAAAGGCGCTCGGTGCACCGGGACCTCCGCGTGGCCGTGGGTGGCCAGCAGGGCGAGGGCCCCGGGGGTCAGGAGCGCTCCCGCGGGCAGGAGCGGCTCGCCGGTCCGGAGAATCTCGCCGCGCCGGCGGATGTGGTCGCCCGGCCCGGCATCGGCGCGGAACTGGACCGCGTCGCGCCCGGCGTCCGTGGCCTCGACCGGGATGATCCGGTCCGCGCCGAACGGTACGGGGGCGCCGGTCATGATGCGGGCCACGGCGGGCGGGGAGAGCGCGAAGCCCGGCGGATCGCCGGCCGCGATCGTGGCCTCCACCCGCCGCCGCTCGCCCGCCTGGACCGGCCCGGCCGCGGCGTAGCCATCCATCGCCGACACGTCGGCCGCCGGCACGTCCACGGTGGCGGCGAGGGGGCGGGCCAGCACCCGGCCGTGAGAGCCGCGGCGGGGGATCCGCTCCTCGGGGAGAGGAGAGAGGCGCGCTGCGATGCGGGACCAGGCCTCGTCGGGTGGCAGCATGGGGGGATGATATACTCCATCAGAATTTTCGCTCAGGTCTGTACTCCCGGGACGGAGGCTTCACGGTGGCAACCGTCGAGAACACTTTTCAGTACCGCGGCGATCTCGCGCAGACCGCCCTGCCGGAGATCCTGAACACCATCGACCGGTTCCAGGTGCCGGGCGTCATCGAAGCCTCCCGCGAGGGGGTCGTCAAGAAGGTCTTCATCAAGGAAGGCAACGTGGTCCACGCCTCGTCGTCGGACCGCGACGACAGCCTCGGCACGTTTCTCCAGCGGGCGGGCATCCTCTCGGAAGAGGTGTTCGCCGAGACCATGGCGGAGCGCGAGCGGACCAACAAGCGGTACGGCCACCTCCTCATCGAGAAGGGCGTCCTCTCGCCCGGCGAGATCTACCGGGCCGTCCGCCAACAGATCGAGGCCATCGTCTGGAGCCTGTTCTACTGGCAGGACGGCGGCGTCATCTTCAGCATCGGCGACTTCCGGGAGTCGGATGCGGTCAAGATCCAGCTCCCCATGCGGCAGGTGATCCTCCAGGGCATCAAGCGGGCTCCCAACGCCAAAGCCCTGGTCGCCCGCCTCGGACGGAAAGAGACGGTCTTCGAACCGTGTTATCGGGTGGAGGATCTGATCGAGCTCGCGCTCGACGCCGAAGAGTACCGTCTCCTCCACCTGGTCGATGGCCGGCGGACTCTCTTCGAGATCTGCACCCAGGGACCCAACGGGGCTGCCGAGAACGGCAAGGCGATGTACGCTTTCCAGGTTCTCCAGCTGGTCCGCCCGGGGGCCGTTCAGGAGTGGGACCGCCCGCGCGAGGAGATGGGGGCCGGCGCGATCAAGATCCGCCTGAAGACCACAGGCGACAAATACAGCAAGTAGAGACGCCCCGTGGGGCGTCTCCTCGGGAGCCGAACATGCCGCTTTACGAATACGCCTGCAAGAGCTGCGGGAAACGGATGGAGCTCCTGCAGCGCATGGGCGATCCACCTCCGGCCGCTTGCCCGGCCTGCGGTGGCGAGGTCAAGAAGCTGATTTCCGCCGCCGCGGTGCAGTTCAAGGGGAGCGGCTGGTACGTGACCGACTATGCCGGAAAGGGCTCGAGCAAGGGGTCGGAGGCGAAGAGCGACTCCACGTCCGAGTCGAAGAGCGACTCCAAATCCGAGTCGAAGAGCGAGTCCAAGTCTGAGTCGAAGAGCGAATCGAAATCCGAGTCCGAGTCGAAGAGCGAGAGCAAGAGCAAGAGCCCGGCCTCCTCCGGGAGCGAGTAGACGCTCCGCTCGATCCTTCCGTCGTTACCTTCCTCGAGACGAGCTTTTTCCGGGGGCGGAGGCGTTGAAATACCTTCGCTCCCCTCTCTGTTGTCCCCCGTGGCGGTCCCCTGGACCTTCTCCGAACGTGCCTGCTCGTCCGTGCCGGTTTTACTTCCGTGCACTGAAGGAGATCCATGAAGCTTGTAGTCCGCGCGCTGATCCTCGCTCTCCTGTCCGTCCTCCCCCTGCTCGCTGTGCCGGCCGGGGCCACCACCTTCCAGATGGTCAAAGACTCGACCCTCGCCGATCAGGCCAAGGCCATCGTCCGCGCCAAGGTGGTCGGCGTCGAGCCGTCGATGCTCGGCGACCGTCCCGCCACCGACTACATCGTCGAGGTGGAGCGGGTCCTCAAAGGCGACCTGCCAGGGAGCACCATCGTGGTCCGCGTGCAGGGCGGCATCCGGCCCGACGGCGTCGGTTTGAAGATCTGGGGGGCTCCCGCGATGGCGGAAGGCGAGAGCGCCCTGCTGTTCCTGGTTCCGGCAGAGGACGGCACGTTCCGCGTCCTCCACCTGATGCTCGGCGCCTTCCATCGCCGGGCGAGCCAGGGTCGCGGCCTTGCGCTGCGCGACCTTTCGGAGGCGCAGGAGGTCCGGGCGGACGGCGTGGGAGCGGCGACCGACGAGGTGCGCGATTTCGACCGCTTCGCCGACTGGATCGCCGACCGGGCGGCCGGCGTCGTCCGCGGCCGCGACTACCTGGTGGGCGGCTCCGGGCAGCCCCGCTCCGCGCTCGATGCGTTCACCTTCATGACGGGAGACGACGACAACGCGATTCGCTGGTTCGACTTCGACGCGGGGCGCAGCATCTCCTGGCGGGTCAACAGCGGCGGCCAGCCCGGCCTCGGGCTCGACGCGACGGTCGGGGCCTTCAACGTGGCGCTCCAGGGGTGGAACAGCGACGCCGCCACGAACATCCGCTATACCTACGCCGGCACCACGTCGGCCAGCGCCGGGTTCGACCACAGCGACGACGTCAACGCGATCCTCTTCGAGGATCCGGGCGATCAGAGCTCCGAAGGCTCCTTCGAGTGCGGCTCGGGCGGCGTCATCGCCGTCGGCGGCCCCTGGTTCTACGACTCGACGCGCCCCTACAAGGGCAAGTCCTACCACGAGGCCGCCGAGGCCGACATCGTGACCAACGACGGCACGAGCTGCTTCTTCCAGGACAATCCGCGGGTGGCCGAAGAGGTCTTTGCCCATGAGCTGGGGCACACCCTCGGGCTCGGGCACTCGCAGACCCGCGACGCCCTGATGTACGCCCGGGCGCACGATGACGGCCGCGGCGCCCGGCTCCATGCCGACGACCGGGCGGCGATCGCCGAGCTGTATGGCGACGGCGCAGCGGCGTCTCCGTCGGGCCCGAAGGCGCCCACCGGGCTGACCGCGAGCTCCGTGGAGACAACGTCGGCGATCCTCCAGTGGGTCGACAACTCCAAGGACGAGACCGATTTCCGGGTGGAGCGCAAGGTAGGGAGCGGCAAGTTCACCGAGATCCTGACGCTGGAGCCCGACGCGAC
Source organism: Thermoanaerobaculia bacterium (assembly GCA_035264905.1). Taxonomy (GTDB): domain Bacteria; phylum Acidobacteriota; class Thermoanaerobaculia; order Multivoradales; family UBA5704; genus UBA5704. The sequence continues at coordinate 23,309 of DATFPH010000024.1, read as the reverse complement.
CGAGGTGACGGTCGACAACCTGCAGCCCGGGACGACCTACTCGTTCCGCGTGCGGGCGTCCAACGCCTCCGGAATCTCGACCTATACCAACGTGGTCAAGATCCAGACGGGCGGCGCGCTGGCCGCGCCGGCGGACCTGGCCGCGGTGGTCCGCTCGCCGCAGCGGGTGCTGCTCACCTGGCGGGACGTGACCACCGGGGAGACCGGCTTCCGGATCGAGCGGTCGGTGGCCGGCGGCCGCTTCAAGGAGCTGACCCGGACCGCGCCGGCGAACGCCACCCAGATCGTGCTGCGCGGGCTCACCCCGGGCACCACCTACAGGTTCCGGGTGCGGGCGGTGGGAACGGGCAGCGCCCGCTCCCCCTACAGCGCCGTGGTGACCGTCACCACCCCGCCAGCCTGACCTCACCCTCCGTTCAGATGGATGCCGGCAGCGGCGACCCCGCGGACGCTGCCGGCTTCGCCTCCTCCTCCGGAACCCGCGCCGTCGCCTCCGCAGTCCGCGTTCCCAGCACCGCGAGCATGTGCCGGGCCTCGTTCTCCAGCGTCACGTCCTTCAGGTTCTCGTACCCCGCGCCGCGGAACAGCTCCATGATCTCCGGCACCGCATGGCGGTACTGGAACTTCGGGCTGTAGTTGTCGAACATCTGAACGGCCCGCTCGCGCGCCGTGGCCTGCGGCGGAGCGGGCTCGCCGCGCAGGAAGTGCATCAGGCGCGAGAGCGCGGAGTGCACCGGCGTCGCCGCGTAGCAGAGCCGGTAGAGGAGCCCCATGGGCAGCCGCGTGGTCGCCGCCCGCAGCGTGACGTTGATCGCGTGGATCCAGGTGGGGCGCCGCCGGTAGAGCTGCACGTAGAGCTTGCCGCCCGGCTTCGGCGCCTGGGCGACCGACCGGAAGGCGCGCTCGGTGCTCGGCGTATGGTGCAGCACGCCCGACGAGTGCACGAGGTCGAAGCTGCGCCGCCGCAGCGGCAGCTCCAGTACGTTCCCTTGCAGATAATGCACGCGGTGGGACACCGGAAATCCCTTTTCGAAAAGGCGTTGCCGCGCCCGCTCCACGCTGCGGCTGAAATCCATCGCCACGATCTCGACCCCGTATTCGGCGATCGCACGGGTGAGCTCGCCGTTGCCGCAGCCGGCGTCGAGCATGAGCTTGCCCGAGAGCTCCTCGGCGGTGGTGTCCAGGTTGTAGAGAAACTCCCGCTTGCGCAGGCCCGCGTCGTCCTTGAACCAGGTGTGGTCCCCCTCCTGGTAGACGGTCCATTGCAGGCGGAAGCTCTGGGCGCTCCGCGGATCGGCCACCGGCGCCGCTGACTTCGGAGCCGCGGCGACGAGATCTCCGGCTCTGTCCAGGCCGGCGAGGTCGTCGTGCCGGGCGAAGAACTCCGGGTACTCCTGGCGCGCGTTGCGGAGCATCCGCGGGATGCCCTCGATCACCGGATAGACCAGGCCGCAGCGGCAGGTGAGCGCCGCCTCCAGGATCTCCTCGCGCAGGGAGTCGCTCTCCGGGAGCGCCTGGGCCTCTGGCGGGATCTCGATCCTCTCTTTGTTGAAGACGCGCAGCTCCGGCCGCTCTCCACACGCGGGGCAGACGATCCAATCGAGCAGTCGCTTTTTCATCTGTCAGATCTCCCTCTTCGCGAAACGACAGCGCAGGAATGCAACGAGCGGGCCACCGGCGACGGGAACGCTTCTTGCAGCTTCGGGATGGGATCGGACATGGGATCGGTCACCAGACCGGAAGGAACAGGTCCATCAGGAGAACGAATATGGGTATCAAGGCCCTTGCCCTTCAGCGGATCGCCGCTTTCACCCTCGCCGCCTTCGCCCTCTCCGGCCTTGCCCGGGCGGAGGACGTGGTGATCCGCACCGAGGAGGATCCGTCGAACGCCTATGCCATCGGCGTCGGGGACGTGCTCGAGATCTCGGTCTGGAAAAATCCGGAGCTCGCCGTCACCACGCCGGTCCGTCCGGACGGCCGCATCTCGGTCCCCCTGCTCGGGGACATCCAGGCCTCGGGGTTGACTCCCCTCGCGCTGCGCCAGACGCTCACCGACCGGTTCAAGGAGTTCGTCACCGCCCCCGGTGTCTCGGTGGTGATCAAAGAGATCAACTCCCGGAAGGTGTTTGTCACCGGCGAGGTGAAGACGCCCGGCGCCTACGACCTCCAGCCGCGAACCAAGCTGTTGCAAGTTCTTGCCATGGCCGGAGGGCTCACACCCTATGCAAAAAAGAAGGTGACCCTGTTGCGCGACAGCCGCGACGGCCGGAGCGACCGCCGGTACGAGCTGGACCTCGACGCCATCATCTCGGGCAAAAGACCCTCCGACAACCTCGTGTTGTTGCCGGGTGACACCATCATCGTCCCCTGAAGTCTCTGTCTCCATACCCTCTCACAGGTTTGGTCGAAGCCGATGTAATCCAATGCGGGCGGGGCTTTCTGGAAAAACCTACACGGTGAGATGCGCAAGGAAGGGGGGATATCGGGGGAGCCCGGGTCTGTCTGGCGGGCTGTGACTGGCACCCCTCTTGCACTTCAATCCCGGTGACAGGATGGTTTGATTGTGATGGGACTTTGATCGGGAGCAGGAGCGAACGATCGGATCTCCATCTCTTTCAACCGAGTATCGAGATCGCGGCTGGCCCTTGAGTAGTTCACTTAAAGAGGATCTCGGTATCTACGTACTGTGTTGTTCATGAACCGGCCAGCATCCGTCAGGACTGTGCCGGTTCGCTGTTTTTAGGAAGGAAATGCATGATCCCGTCCGTGGACCGCATCTTTCGTCAGGCTCTTCCTCTGATCCTGGCCACTCTCGCGCTTCTGGCGCGACCCGCGGCGGCGGGCGAGCTCCGCGTCACCTTGGACGGTGAGGCCGGCGTGCGCAGCGACAGCAATTACGGGCAGGTCGAGCAGGCCGGCGAGGATGTCGAGAACCGGGAGCTGGGGCGCGCCGGCTTGAACCTCAACCTCTCGTGGAATCAGCTCGACCGCTGGCAGATCGCCCTCGGCTACAGCCCGTCCTACGAGCGGAGCCTCGACGACGCGGAGCTTTCCGGGACAGCCCACCGGCTGGACCTCGCCGTGCGCGGCGACCTGACGCGGCTGCTGAGCCTGCAGGCCCGGGGACGGCTGCTGTCGTCCCCCAACCTCGATCTCTATCAGCCCGTGGTCGCCGGCGAGCCGATGGCGGTCCCGCGCCGCGGCGATCAGCTCCTCTACAACATGGACGTCTCGCTGAACCACGAGCTGACGCGCCGCCTCTCGATCGTCGGTGGGGCGCAGGCGTCGCAGCGCCGCTTCGACGATCCCGCGCTGTTCGACTCCGAAACGTTGGGCGGCCATCTGGGCGCGGCCTGGCGCTGGACCGAGGAGCACACGTTCGAGGCGATGGTGAGCACCAGCATGTTCTCCTACGAGAACGGCCGGGAGACCGACGTGCGCACGCTCAATCTCGGGTACGAGCGCCCGCTCGGCCCGAACATCCGGCTGTCGTTCGACGGCGGCGCCTTCTGGGTGAAGGCCTCGGACCCCGGCCGCCCGTTGCTCATTCCCGATCCGTCCGATGATCCGGCCGATCCGGCGGATCTGTCCGGTTCCACACGCGAGGACAGCAAGACCGGCTGGCGCGGCGGCATCCGCGTCTCGCAGCAGCTCCAGCTCTTCAACTGGGACGCCGGCTATCGCCACGACGTGGCGCCCGGCTTCGGCCTCGGCCGCGAGTCCAAGGTCGACAACGGGTTCGTGGGCGTCTCGACCACCATCGGGAGGCGGCTCACCCTCGGGCTGGACGGCAACGCGTCGCGCCACCGCGAGCTCGAGGACGACCGGAATGACCTGGGGACTGCCGCGGACGCGCGCGACCTCGAATTCGCGGCGGGCACCGCCCGGCTGAGCTGGGCCATTTTCCCCAGCATCCGCCTTTCGGGCGGCTATTCCCGGATCTGGCAGAGCTCCAAGGTGGAGCCCTTCGAGGATCTTTCCTACGACCGTTACTTCCTGGGCCTTGCATTCAAGATCTTCAGCCGGGGAGAAGCTCCCCGCTCGCCGGAAGATCTCGAGCACCGTGGAGAACAGACCGATGCAGCGGCAGAACCTGACGCTCAGTGAGATCGTGAAGTCCGTCGTCCGGCGGCCCTGGTGGTTCGTCCTCCCCGTCGTCCTCTGCCTCGCCGCGGGGTACGGGGTGTTCCGGACCATGACGCCGATCTACCGGGCCAGCACGCTGGTCATGGTGGAGAAGCAGAAGGTCCCGCAGGACTACGTCAAGGCGACCGTCACCACCGACATCGACGAGCGGCTGAAGACGATCGAGCAACAGATCACGAACCGCGACAATCTGGAGCGGATCATCAAGGAGATGAATCTCTATCCCGAGACCCGGAGCGTGGCGCCGGACGACAACGTCGTCGAGCAGATGCGCCGGCGGGATCTCGCGGTGGAGCGGCGCGGCGACGTGTTCCGGATCTATTTCAAGGACCGGGACCCGGTGCGCTCCGCCGCCGTCGCCAACCGGATCGCCGAGCTGTTCATCGCGCAGAACCTGAAGCTCCGCGAGGATCAGGCGCAGGGGACCTCCTCGTTCCTGGAGACCGAGCTCGCCGAGACGAAGCAGAAGCTGGAGCAGCAGGAGGCCCGCATCGCCGCCTTCAAACGGGTCTACATGGGGGCGCTCCCCGAGCAGCGCGACTCCAACCTGCAGGCGGCCGGCCAGCTCCAGACGAAGCTCGAGATCAACATGGACGCGGTCGACAAGGCGGAGATGCGCAAGATCTTCCTGCAGTCGCAGGTGGCCGAGATGCAGAAGCCGGTTCCCGTGGCGCCGGTCTACCCGGCGGCTCCCTCGGGCCCGGCCGCCCCGTCGCGCCTCGACCAGCTCCGGGCGCAGCTCGCCGAGCTGACCAGCCGCTACACCGACCGCCATCCCGACGTCATCCGGACCCGCGAGGAGATCGCCCGGCTGGAGGCGATGCAGAGCGGCGCCATCGAGGAGAGCGCCGCGGCTCCTATGCCGCCGCCGGCGCCGCGCGCCCCGCAGGTCAGCCCCACGCTGCTCGCCGAGCTCGACGCGGTGAACCTGGAGATCCGGAGCCTGCGGGCCGAGCGCGAGCGCATCCTCGGCGACATCTCGCGCTACCAGGCGCGCGTCGAGGCGATCCCGGGGGTCGAGCAGCAGCTCCTGTCGCTGACCCGCGACTACGACAACATCAAGCGCTCCTACGAATCGCTGCTCACCAAGCGGATCGATGCGCGGCTCGCCGAAAACCTGGAGAAGAGCCGGCAGGGCGAGCAGTTCACGATTCTCGAGAAGGCGGTCCCGCCGTCCGAGCCGTACGCGCCCAAGCTCCTGTTCTTCCTCGTCGGCGGTCTCGCTCTCGGCGGGCTGCTGGGCCTGGCCGCGGCGCTGCTGCGCGAGCAGACCGACTCGACCTACGGCGATGCTGAAGATTTCCAGCGCGCGTTCCCCGGAGTTCCCGTGCTGGCCACCATTCCGACCTTTTCCAGCCGGGAGACCGCCGGCTTTCGGAACGCCGCGGTTGCGGCGAGTCGCTTCAGGAGGCAATGACCATGGATCTGCCGTTGACCCGGCCCCCCCGCCTCGAAAGGGAGGGGATCTCGCAACGTACCATCCGGGTGAAGGAGGGCGTTCCGCTGATTCTGCATGCGGACCCGCCGTCCTTCGTCGCCGAGCAGTTCCGCAGTCTCGCCGTGCATGTCGAGGAGCGGATCAATCCGATCGGAACCTGGGGCTATGTCCTCACCGTCACCAGCCCTGAGGAGGGAGAGGGCAAGACCCTCACCAGCATCAACGTGGCCCTGACGCTGACCCGCGGCGAGGAGCGCCGGGTCCTTCTCCTGGAAGGTGACCTCTGGCGGCCCCAGCTCCCCACCTATTTCGACGGCGTCGGGGAGAGCCTGCCGGGGTTGCAGCAGGTGCTCGACCGGGCCATCTCCCTTCCCGAGGCCGTGCTGTCGGTCGAGGGGACGAGCCTCGACGTCCTGTTCGCCGGCACCACGCACGTGACCGGGGACAAGATGTCCGGCCGCCGCATGTCCGAGGTGCTGGCCGAGGCGCGCGCCGCCTACGAGGTCGTGGTGATCGATTCGCCGCCGATGGAGCTCCTGGCGAGCGCCCGCTCGCTGGCGGCCCGCTCGGACGGCGTCCTCCTGGTGGTCCGCGCCAATCAGACGCGGAAGCGGAGCGTCGAGAAGACGCTGGCCACGCTCGGTCCCGAGAAGATGGTGGGCGTCGTGCTCAACGGAGTCCGTCTCTCCAACAAGGGTTACCGCGGGTATTACTGAGCCGGAGAGGGTGCGTCCATGATCCGTATCTTCAGTCGCTCGTCGATTCCGGTCGCGATGTCGCTGATCGTCGAAGGGGTCCTCCTCTATCTGGCGATCCCGTTCGCGACGTTCCTGCGGCTCGGCGTCGGCCCAGGAACGCCGCCGGACCGCTCGGTCGTGCAACTCGAGACGAGTGTCTTCCTGGCGGTCGTCCTGCTCAGCCTGTACGTCAACGATCTGTACGACTTCGGCGAGCGGCTGTCCGTCCGCCAGCTCTCCATCCGCCTGAGCCGAGCCCTCTTCCTGGCCGGCATCGCGCTGTGCGCCATCTATTTCGCCGTCCCCCGGGTGCTGACCGGCCGCGGCATCTTCCTCATCGCCTTCCTTTTCGTGGTGGCGGGGATCGTCTGCTGGCGCGTGCTGCTGCGGCAGATCCTCAAGTCGGATCACTTCGCGGAGCGGGTGCTCATCGTCGGCTCCGACCAGAAGGCGATCGACATCGCCCGCGAGACGCTGCGCCGCAAGCACCTGGGCTTCCGCGTCGTCGGCTTCTTGGACGACGATCCGGCCCTCCAGGGCGTGAGCATCCTGAACCCGCGGGTGATCGGCACCACGCAGCAGGCCTGCGACCTGGCCCTGCTGCACGGCGTCACGCGCGTCATCGTCGCCACCCTCGATTTCCGCGGCAAGGTCAGCATGGATTCCCTCCTCGCCTGCAAGACCTCGGGCGTGCGGGTGCAGGAGGGGGCCGGCTACTACGAGGAGCTGACCGGCAAGATCATGCTCGAAGGGCTGCGCAAGTCGTGGCTCATCTTCTCCGACGGGTTCGTGGTCTCGCGCGGCGTCCTCTTCGGCAAGCGGCTGCTCGACCTGACCGTCGCCTCGATCGGTCTGATCCTGGCGGCGCCGATCATGGTGCTCGTCGCTCTCGCCGTGCGCCTCGACTCGCCCGGCCCGGTCCTGTTCCGCCAGGAGCGCCTGGGCCGCGGCAGCAAGCCGTTCACCCTCTGGAAGTTCCGCTCGATGCGGACGGACGCCGAAAAAGATGGCGCGGCCTGGGCCGTGCAGGGCGATCCGCGGGTGACCAGCGTCGGCCGCTTCATCCGCAAGACCCGGCTCGACGAGCTGCCGCAGCTCTGGAACGTCCTGGTCGGCGAGATGAGCCTGGTCGGCCCCCGGCCGGAGCGCGAGATGTTCGTCAAGCAGCTCCTCGAGGTCTGCCCCTGGTACGAGCAGCGCCTCGTGGTCCGGCCCGGCCTCACCGGCTGGGCGCAGATCAAGGCCCCCTATGCGTCGTCGTTCGAAGAGTCGATCGAGAAGCTCCAGTTCGACCTCTACTACATCAAGAACCTGTCGATCTTCCTGGATCTCTCGATCCTGCTGTCGACGGCGAGGACTGTGTTGCTGGGAAGAGGTGCCAAATGAATCCGCCTGCGACTCCGAGCTCCGACTCCGACTCCGCTTCGACCTCTCCGGTGGACCTGCTGAGCCATGGGCGGCCGCGCAACGAGCGGTCCGGCCTGAACGTCCTCTATCTCTGCCACCGCATCCCCTATCCGCCGGACAAAGGGGACAAGATCCGGGCGTTCCACCAGATCCGTTTCCTCGCCCGCCGCAACCGGGTCCATCTGCTGACCCTGGCGGATGGCGCGGTGCCTGATCTGGGGCCTCTCCAGGAGCTCTGCGAGCGGGTCGAGGTCTTCCCGGTCCACCGCCCGGCCGCGTATCTGCGCGCGGCTCTCGGCGCGCTGCGGCCCCGGCCGCTGACCCTCTCGTTCTTCGACTCCGCCGCGTTGCGGCGGCGCGTCGAGGAGCTGGCTGCCAAGGAGCGTTTCGACGTGATCGTCGCCTACAGCTCGTCGATGGCCCCCTACGTGGAGCCGTTCGCCGGCGTGCCCGCGGTCCTCGACATGGTCGACGTGGACTCGGCCAAGTGGGAGCAGTACTCCCGCTTCGCCGCCCCGTTGTTGCGCCCGGTCTACGCGCTGGAGGCGAAGCGGCTGCGCGCCTACGAGGCGTCGCTCGCCGAGCGCTTCGAGCGGATCGTCCTCGCCACCGCCAACGAGCTGCGCCTGTATGAGTCCTTCGCTCCGGGCGCGCGCGCCGTGGCGGTCCCCAACGGAGTCGACTTCGAGTACTTCCAGCCGCTCGATCTCCCCAAGGCGGAGAAGCCGCTCCTCGTCTTCACCGGGCAGATGGACTACTTCGCCAACGTCGACGGCGTCACCTTCTTCGCCCGCGATGTGTTTCCGCGCCTCCGCCAGCGGTTTCCCGAGGCCGAGCTGGTGATCGTCGGGCGCTCGCCGGTCCCGGCCGTGCGGGCGCTGGGCGAGCTGCCGGGCATCAGCGTGACCGGCGCGGTGGGGGACATCCGCCCCTTCCTCGCCCGCGCCTGGGCGTTCGTCGCGCCGCTGCGCATCGCGCAGGGGGTGCAGAACAAGGTCCTGGAGGCGATGGCCATGAACGTCCCGGTCGTCTGCAGCGACCGGGTGCTGGCCGGTCTCGCCGAAGGGGGCTTCCGGCACGACCGCGACCTGCTGGCCGCGGATTGCTCCTCCGACAATGCCGAGAGCTTCGCGGGCTGCGTCGCGACCCTCCTGGAGAGCGCCGAGACGCGCGCCCGCCTCGCCGAAGGAGCGCGCCAGCGCTTAGGCCTCAGCTATCGCTGGTCGACCAACCTCGACCGTTTCGAGGAGATCCTCGCCGCCGCCTCTCAGCCGCAGCCCCCCGGTGGGAAGCTCCGGAGCGAGGAGGGACGCTCCTCTCTCGACGACACGGCGGTGCGCGAAGGGGCGCGCAGTGCGTGACCTGTTCGTCCTGGCGGTGGTCTACGGCTCGCTGCCGGTGATCCTGTTCCGCCCCTTCTACGGTCTCCTGGTCTATTCCTGGCTCGCGTTCATGCGGCCGCAGGACATGGCCTGGGGATCGAGCCGCGTCCTCCCGCTGTCGCAGTGGGTGGCGATCGCGATCCTGGTCGGCCTGGCCCTGGCGGTGGGACGGGAGCGGCTGATGACGCTCAAGCCGCAGACGGTGCTCCTCATCCTGCTCGCCGGCTGGATCTCGCTCTCGACCGTGATGGCCCTGGTGCCCGAGATGGCGGGCGAGGTCTACGGGAACTACTGGAAGGCGATCCTGATGACGGTCCTCGCCACCGGTCTGGTGCGCGACCGGCGGCGCCTGCGCCTGCTGCTCCTGCTGATCGTCTTCTCGATCGGCTTCCTGGGCGCCAAGCGCGGGCTCTTCGGCCTGGTGCGGGGCGGCGTGCGCTTCGCCGACGGCCCGGGCGGCTTCATGTCGGACAACAACAGCTTCGCCCTGGCGCTCAACATGATCCTGCCGCTCCTCGTCGGGTTCGCGATCGTGGAGAAGAACAAGATCGTGCGGATCGCCGCGGCGGGCGCCGCCGCCCTCTGCCTGCTCTCGATCCTCTTCACCTTCTCGCGCGGCGGGTTCCTGACCCTGGTCGTGGTCGGCGGTCTCCTGATCTGGCGCTCGAAGCGCCGGATCCTGGTCGGCGGGCTCCTGGCCCTCGCCCTGTGCGGATTCCTGTTCCTGACCTCCGACCAGCTCACCGAGCAGTACGTCGAGCGCGCCCAGTCGATCCAGAACTATGAGGAGGACGGCTCCGCCCAGGGGCGGCTCAACGCCTGGACGACGTCCTGGCGCGTCTTCCGCGACTACCCCTGGACCGGCGTCGGCCCGAACAACCTGGCCGCCGTCTACCAGCGCTACTCCCCCCTGGAGGAGCGCTTCCGGGTGGCGCACAACGCCTACTTCCAGCTCCTCGCCGAATGCGGTCTGCCGGCGCTGCTCCTGTTCCTCGGCGCCCTCGGCGCCACCTGGTGGCGGCTGCAGCGCCTGCGCGACGCGACGGACCTCTCCTGGGTCGAGGTGCAGGCCCGGATGCTGCAGATCTCGATCGCCGCCTACATGGTCGGCAGCATGTTTTTGAATACCGCCTATTCCGAGCTCATCTACTACCTCATGGGGTTGAGCGTGGGGCTGGAGGTGGTCGCCCAGTCCGATGCCGCGCGGGCGGAGGGCTCCGCGGAGCCCTCCGCGCCGGTCGAGGCGACTCCCTGGTGGAAACAGGCTCCGGCGCGCCGGCCGGCATCGCCGGTGATATCAGCGGGGGGAGGGGTCTAGGCCATGTGTGGAATCGCCGGCCTGTTTCTGTACCGGGACGGGGCGTTCGCCGGCCGCGACGCGCGCGGCCGGCTGGCGCAGATGGTGGCGCCCCTGCGCCACCGCGGGCCTGACGACGTGGGAGTCTCCATGTCCGGCCCCCTCGGCCTCGGCCACGCGCGCCTGTCGATCCTCGATCTCGCGGGCGGCCACCAGCCGATCTGGAACGAGGACCGCACCGCCGCGGTCGTTTGCAACGGCGAGATCTACAACCACCGCGAGCTGCGCCGCGAGCTGGAGGCGCGGGGGCACCGCTTCGCCACCCGCTCCGACACCGAGGTGATCGTCCACCTCTGGGAGGACCTCGGCCCGGCCTGCGTCGAGCGCCTGGCCGGCATGTTCGCCCTGGGAGTCGCCGATTTCCGCCAGCGCCGCCTGCTGCTCGCCCGCGACCGCGTCGGCAAGAAGCCGCTCTATCTGAGCGACGCCGGCGGCACCCTCGCCTTCGCCTCGGAGCTCAAGTCGCTCCTCGCCGCCGGCTTCGTGGCGCCCGAGGTCGATCCGGAGGCACTGGATCTCTATCTCGCCTGGGGCTACGTGCCCACGCCGTGGTCGATCTTCAAGGGCGCCCGCAAGCTCCCCGCCGGCCACCTGGCCGTGGTCGACGGCAACGGGATGCGCATCGAGCGGTACTGGGACCTCCGCTTCGACGAGGCGCCGGAGGAACGCTCCGCCGAAGAGTGGACCGGCGAGCTGGAGCACCTGCTGGGGGAGGCGGTGCGCGACCGGCTGGAGAGCGACGTGCCGCTGGGCGCCTTCCTCTCCGGCGGGATCGACTCTGGCACGATCGTCTCGTTCATGCGCGAGGGGCTCGCCGCGCCGGTCCGCACCCACACCGTGGGCTTCGCCGACCGCGCCACCGACGAGCGCCAGGACGCCGCCGCGGTGGCGCGCGCCCTGGGCGCGGACCACGTCGAGACCGAGGTGCGCCCCTGTCTCGAAGACGTGCTGCCGCGGATCGCCTGGCACCTCGACGAGCCGTTCGCCGACCCGTCGACCGTGCCCACCTGGTACGTCTCGCGCGAGACGCGCCGGCGGGTCACCGTGGCTCTTTCGGGCGACGGCGGCGACGAGCTGTTCGCCGGGTACGGCTCGCGCTACGGCACGCATCTCTGGGAGGAGAAGCTCCGCCGCGGCCTGCCGGCGCCGGTGCGCGGGGCTCTGCTCTCGCCGCTCGCCCGGATCTGGCCGCGCTCGCCGCGCCTGCCCCGGCCGCTGCGCCTCGGCTCGATCTTCGCGAACCTGGCGGTCGACGGCGACCGCGCCTTCTATCAGGACCGCCGCCACCTGCCGCTCTGGATGGCCGGGCGGCTCTTCGGCGAGGACCTGCGGCAGCGCCGCCGTCACTTCGATCCGTTCGTCGCCCTGGAGCCCCACCTGGCGCGGGCGCCCCAGCACGATCCGCTGGCCCGCGCCCTCTATCTCGACTTGAAGACCTGGCTTGCCGACGACGGCCTCGTCAAGGTCGACCGCATGAGCATGGCGCACGCCCTGGAGGTGCGCTGTCCGCTCCTCGACCACCGGGTGATCGAGCTGGCGGCGCGCGTCCCGTCGAGCCTCAAGCTGCGCGGCGGCACGACCAAGATCCTGCTGCGCCGGGTGGCGGAGCGGCGGCTGCCGCCGGAGATCCTGACGCGGCCCAAGCGCGGCTTCGCACCGCCGGTCTCGCGCTGGCTGCGCGAGGACCTCCGCGATCTCTCCCGCGACCTGCTGCTTGCGCCCGACGCGCTGGCGCGGGATCTCTTCGACGTGCGCGAGGTCTCCCGCCTGCTGGAGGACCACCGGACGCAGCGTCTGGACGCCGGCTGGGCCCTCTGGACGCTCCTGATGCTGGAGGTCTGGAATCGCGAGGTGCTGCACGGCGGGCGGCGGGTGGTCCCGGACATCCCGGAGGAGGTGCCCCATGCGGCGGCCCTCTGACCTCACCCCCGACCCCTCTCCCGTCGCCCCCCCTTCCGCCGGGAGAGGGGCGCCACCACCCGAAAAGCCCTGGCTGAGCGAGGGCGGGGGTTCCCCCTCTCCCGGGTGGCGGGGGGGCGATGGGAGAGGGGGCCAGGGGGTGAGGTCTCTTCTGGTCTTCTCGACCGTCTACCCGAACGCGGCGCAGCCGCACCACGGCGTGTTCGTCCGCGAGCGGATGCGTGGCCTGCCGCCGGAGGTGGAAGTCTGCGTGGTGGCGCCGGTCCCCTGGTTTCCCTTCGTCTCCGGGCTGCGGCCGGGTTACCGGCCGTGGGTGCCGCGCGAGGAGGTGCAGGACGGCGTGCGGGTGCTCCATCCGCGCTTCCTCTCCGTCCCGGCGGTCTGCAAGTGCCTGGACGGCCTCTTCCTCTTCCTCGGGGCCCTGCCCGCGGTCTGGCGGCTGCGGCGGACCTTCCGCTTCGACGCCATCGACGCCCATTTCGTCTATCCCGAGGGAGTGGCGGCGGGGCTGCTCGGCCGGCTCTTCCGCGTGCCGGTGCTGCTCACGCTGCGCGGCCTGCTGCCTCTCCTCGTGCCGTACGCCCTGCGCCGGCCGCAGCTCCGCTGGGCGCTCGCGCGGGCGGCCCGGGTGATCGCGGTCTCCGAATCCCTGCGCGGCGACGCGGTGGCTCTCGGCGTCCCTCGCGAGCGGGTGCGGGTGATCGAGAACGGGATCGATCCCGATCTGTTCCGGCCGTTCGACCGGCTGGAGGCGCGGCGCACTCTCGGGCTCCCGGCGGACGGGCCGCTCCTCGTCTCCGTGGGCACGCTCTCGCCGCGCAAGGGATTCCACCTGGTGATCGAGGCGCTGCCGGAGCTGGCCCGCCGCTTTCCGGGAATCCGCTACGCCGTCGTCGGCGGCGCTGGGGCCGAAGGGGCGCAGGAGGACGAGCTGCGGCGCCTCGCGGAGCGGCTCGGCGTGGCGGACCGCGTGATCTTCGCCGGCCCGCAAGAGCGCGCATCCCTGGCGGCCTGGTACAGCGCCGCGGAGCTCTCGGTGCTGGCGAGCGCGCACGAAGGGTGCCCCAACGTGGTCCTCGAATCGCTCGCCTGCGGCACGCCGGTGGTGGCCACGCCGGTGGGCGACGTGCCGCGGATTCTCGATCGGCCTGAGGTTGGACGCGTCGTGGAGCGCGAGCTGTCCGCCCTGACCGCGGGGATCGCCGAGGCGCTGGAGCAGCCGTGGGACCGCGGCCTCGTCCGGGCACGGATCGACGAGAGAAGCTGGAAGGCCGTTGGGCTCGAGGTGATGGAGGAGGTGGAGGCGGCGCTGACCTCTGCGGACCCTCACCCCCTAATCCCGGGTTTGGAGGTGGTGCCGTGAAGATCCTCTATCACCACCGCACCAGGGCCGGCGACGCCCAGGGCATCCACATCTCCGAGATCCAGCGCGCCTTCCGGCTGCGCGGCCACGAGGTGATCGAGGTGGCGCTCGTCGAGGCCGGCGCCGAAGCGAAGGCCGACGAGACCGGCGGCACGGCCCGGGGGCTCGCGGGCGTGGCCTCGCGCCTCGCCGGCCGTCTCCCCTTGCCGGCCAGGGAGGCCATGGAGCAGGGTTACAACCTGCTCGCCTACCGCCGTCTGGCGCGGGCGATCCGCGAGCACCGGCCGGACTTCATCTATGAGCGCTACGCCGCCAACACCTTCGCCGGCCTGGCCGCGGCCCGCCGCCACGGCGTGCCGTTCGTCCTCGAGGTCAACTCGCCGCTCGCCCTGGAGAAGGAGCTGCACGACGGGCTTTTCTTCAAGCGCATGACCCGTTCGATCGAGCGCCGGCTGTGCGCCGGGGCCGACGTGACGATCGCGGTGACCGGCGTCCTCGCCCGCATCCTCGAAGCGGACGGCGTGCCCGCGGGGAAGGTCGTGGTGATGCCGAACGGCGTGCGGCGCGAGCTCGGAAGTGGCGTGACGCCCGAGGCCGGCGCGCGCTTCCGGCAGGGGCTGGGGATTCCGGCGGACGCTCCGGTCGCCGGCTTCGTCGGCTGGTTCCGCGCCTGGCACGGCCTGGAGCGGATGCTCGAAGCCGCGGCCTCGCCGGCCTGGCGCGAGGCGGGCATCCGGCTCGTCTTCGCCGGCGACGGGCCGGCGGCGCCGGCGCTGCGCGAGATGCGGGACGCCCTGGGGCTCAAGGACCGGGTGGTGCTCACCGGCTCCGTGCCGCGGGGGGAGATCGAGGCGGCTCTCGCCTCGTTCGACGTGGCCGTGCAGCCGGCGGTCACGTCCTATGCATGCCCGATGAAGATCCTCGAATACATGGCCGCCGGCCGCGCCATCGTCGCGCCGGGCTCGGACAACGTCCGCGAGCTGCTGACCGACGGCGAGACCGCGGTGCTCTGCCCGAGCGGCAGCGAGCCCTCCGCGGCGGACCTCGGGGCGGCCGTCGCCGCTCTGGTCGGCGATCCGGAGCGGCGGCTCCGGCTCGGCGAGGCGGCCCGCCGCCGGATCTTCGAGAAGGGCTGGTTCTGGGAAGAGAACGCGCGCCGCGTGGAGGAGCTGGTCGACGCGGCGCGCTCCGGAGGGAGCTTGCCCATTCCTGTGGTGAACCGGGAGGTGAGATCTTGTTGAATGCGTTCTCCGTCGACGTCGAGGATTACTTCCAGGTAGGCCTGTTCGAAGACGCCGTTCCGAGGGAGACATGGGACCGGATGGAGCCGCGCGTCGAGCGCAACACGCGGCGCCTCCTCGGCCTGTGCGACCGGCACCAGGTCAAGGGGACCTTTTTCGTCCTGGGCTGGGTCGCCGAGCGCTGGCCCCAGCTTGTGCGCGACATCCGGGACGCCGGCCACGAGCTCGGCACCCACGGGCAGGACCACCGCAAGGTGACCACCCTCACGCCGCGCGAGTTCCGCGCCGACGTCCGGCGCTCCAAGCAGACCATCGAGGACGTCTCGGGCGTCGAGGTCATCGGCTACCGCGCGCCCAACTACTCGATCGTCCGCGAGACCCTGTGGGCCGTGGACGTGCTCGCCGAGGAGGGGTTCCGCTACGACTCCAGCATCTTCCCGATCCGGCACGACCGCTACGGCATCCCCGACTTCCCGCGCTTTCCGCGCCCGCTGCGCGGCGAGAACGGCACGGCCCTCCACGAGGTGCCGATCTCGACGGTGCGCCTGGCGGGGATGAACCTGCCGTTCGTCGGCGGCGGCTACCTGCGCCACTTCCCCTTCGCGTTCATCCGCTGGGGGATGCGGCGGCTGAACGGGTTCGAGCGCCGGCCGGCGATCCTCTACGTCCACCCGTGGGAGATCGATCCGGACCAGCCGCGGCAGGCCGTGCGCTGGCTGACCGGCGTGCGCCACTACCGCAACCTGCACCGCACCGAGGAGCGGCTCGTCCGCCTCTTCTCCGACTACAGCTTCACGACGATCCGGGAGGTCCTGGGACTATGAGCGCCGAGCCCCTCGTCCTGACGCATGCTGCTCCGTTCCCCCCGGTCACCGCCACGGCGCGGCCGCAGGCTGTGCCCGTCCCGGAGATGCTGACGATCGAGGAGCTGACGCCGCCGTTCGAGGCCGCCTGGGACCGCTTCGCGCGGAGCGCGCCCGCCGGCACCTTCTTCCACCAGCTCGGCTGGCGCTGGCTCGTCGAGCGCGTCTTCGGCCATCGCGCCCACTACCTGCTCGCCCGCCGCGAGGCCGCGGTCACCGGCATCCTGCCCCTCTTCGAGATGAAGAGCCTGCTCTTCGGCCACTCGCTGGTCTCCGTCCCGTTCGCGATCGGCGGCGGAGTGGCGGCCGACGACCCCGAGACCGCGGCCGGCCTGGTGCGCCGCGCCCGCGAGCTCGCCGAGCGCCTCGGCGTCGACTACCTGGAGCTGCGCTCGGCGGAGACCGTCGCCGACGGCCTGCTGACCAAGGACCTCTACGTCACCTTCCGCGCCGACCTCGCCGAGGGCGAGGAGGCCTGGCTGAAGCGGATGGAGCGCAAGCGGCGGCAGATGATGAATTACGTCGCCAAGGACGCGGCCGGGTTCTCCTGGACCACCGCCGGCATCGAGGAGCTGCCGCTCTTCTACCGGATGTTCAGCGAGAGCATGCGCCATCACGGCACGCCGGTCTATCCGCGCCTCTTCCTGGAAGAGATCCTCGACCGCTTCCCAGCCCAGACCCATCTGTTTTTCGTCCACCACCAGGGGCGGCCGGTGGCGGGCGTGCTCAACCTTCTGTTCCGCGACGTGATCATGCCGTTCTACGCCGGGGCCGACCGCAGCGCGCGGCCGCGCGGGGTCGACGACTACATGTATCTGTCGATCCTCCGCTGGGGGCGGGAGCACGGCTACCGCACGTTCGATTTCGGCCGCAGCAAGCGCGGCACCGGCGCCCATGCGTTCAAATCCCGCTGGGGCATGACCGAGGTGCCGCTCGCCTATCAGTACCACCTGGTGCGGGCGAAGGAGCTGCCGAACGTCAGCCCGGCCAATCCGAAGTACCAGGCCCTCATCGAGGTGTGGAAGCGGCTGCCGCTGCCGCTGACCCAGATCATGGGGCCGCGGATCATCCGGAGGATTCCATGAAGATCCGGAGGATTCCATGAAGCGCGTCGGGCTGTCGCGGTTCCGTCTCGGCCCCGGAGCGCGGCCGGAGGTGCCGGCCACGCCGCTGCGCCCGTCGCTTCTGGAGCCGCAAGGATTCCGCGTGCGGAAGACCGATCCAGCTCCCCTCCCCCCACCGCCGAAAACCGCGTCCGTTCCGGAGGAGACGAGGTGACATGGACGTCAGCATCGTCATTCCGCTGTACAACGAAGAAGAGAGCCTCGACGCCCTCTACGCCGAGGTGACCGCGGCGGCCGAGGCGCTCGACCGCGAGTACGAGCTGATCCTCGTCGACGACGGCAGCCGCGACGCCACGCGCCCGAAGCTGCGGGAGCTCTGCGCGCGCGATCCGCGCGTCAAGGCGGTCTTTTTCCGCCGCAACTACGGGCAGACCGCCGCGATCCAGGCGGGATTCGATCACGCCCGCGGCCGCGTCGTGATCACTTTGGATGGCGACCTGCAGAACGATCCGCGCGATTTCGGTCTGCTGTTGCACCACCTCGACGAGGGGTACGACGTGGTCTGCGGCTGGCGCAAGGACCGCAAGGACAGCTTCAGCCGCCGTCTCCCTTCGATCATCGCCAACCGGCTGATCGGAGCGCTCACCGGAACCCCCATCCACGACAACGGCTGCACGCTCAAGGCCTACCGCGGCGACATCGTCCGGCGCGCCCGCCTGTATGCCGAGATGCACCGCTTCCTGGCGCCCATGATGTCGCTCTCCGGCGCGCGCTACAAGGAGGTGGTGGTGAACCACCGGGCGCGGCAGTTCGGCCAGAGCAAGTACGGCTTCTCGCGCATCTGGAAGGTCTTCCTCGATCTCCTCACGATCAAGATGCTGCTGAGCTTCACCACGCGCCCGGCCGCGTGGTTCGGCCTGCTCAGCGTGCCGTTCCTGGTGGGCACGATGCTCGCATTGGCGATCAGCGTGTACCGCCACGCGACGATCCTTCCGTATATGCCGTATTCGCTGGTGTTCCCTTCGATCACCGTACTCTTCGCGTTCGCATTCGCCCATCTGATCATTCTGGGCGTCCTCGCGGAGCTGGTGGTGAAGGTCGGAGACTTCAAACAGACAGACACAATCCTCGCGGTCGTCGACGGCCCCGGAGGGATGCAATCATGAGCAGAACGCTGCGCGGCGAGCCCGACGTCTCCGTCGTGGTTCCCATCGTCGAGCGCTATGGCGACCTGAGACAGCTCTATCAGGAATTTTCCGCCGAGCTCACCCGGCTGGGGCAGAGCAGCGAGTTCATCTTCGTCGTCGACGACAGCCAGCGGGGCGCCCTGGCCGTCCTGCGCGAGCTCCAGAAGGAGAGCGAGCAGATCTCGATCCTCCAGCTGAGCGGCTCCTTCGGCGAATCGGCGGCCTTGATGCTCGGCCTCGAGCGGGCCCGCGGCGAGAAGGTCATGACCCTCGCCGCCTACTTCCAGGTGGAGCCGCGCGGCACCGGCCCGGCGCTGGCCGCCCTGGACGACGGGGTCGACCTGGTGGCCGGCCGGCGTTTCCCGCGGATCGATTCCTTTTTCAACCGCGTGCAGTCGCGGCTGTTCCATTGGATCGTGCGGCGGCTGACCTCCACGGACTTCCATGACATCAGCTGCGGCTTCAAGGTGATGCGGCGGCGGGTCACGCGGGAGCTCCACATCTACGGCGGCCAGCACCGCTTCATTCCGATCCTGGCGATGAACCGCGGCTTCACCGTCCGCGAGATGGAGCTGCCGCAGCGCGATGAGGACCGCAGCACCCGCTTCCATGGCACCGGCGCCTATCTCGGGCGCCTGCTCGACATCCTGACCATCTTCTTCCTCGTGCGGTTCACGCGCACGCCGCTGCGCTTCTTCGGCCTGCTCGGGCTGTTCCTGTTCCTCTCCGGCTTCGCGACCGACCTGATCGTCGCGATGCAGAAGGTGGTGTGGAACACCGAGATCGCCGACCGGCCGATGCTGCTGCTCGGCGTCTTGCTCATGGTGCTCGGCATGCAGACGCTCTCGCTCGGCCTGCTCGGCGAAATGATCATCTTCACCCACGCGCGCAACGTGCGGGATTACCGGGTCGCCGAGGTGATCCGGGGGGTCCCGCCGGCGCCGCCGCTCGATATCGCCACGGAGCCGGCGGAGCCGGAGGCTTCCAGCCGGACCGCGTTCCAGGCGTCCTGATGTTCTGAGCGGAGACAGAGGAGATCGATGCATGTGCGGTATCTGTGGAGAGTGGAGCTTTCTCGGCGCCGGCGCGGCGGACCTCGAGCGGATGAACGCGGCGCTCGTCCACCGCGGTCCGGACGATCAGGGCAGCATCGTGCTCGGCGAGGCCGGGCTCGCCATGCGCCGGCTGTCGATTATCGACCTGGCGCACGGCCATCAGCCGATCGGAAACGAGGACTCGACCGTCTTCGTGGTCTTCAACGGCGAGATCTACAACCATCGCGAGCTGCGGCGGGATCTGATCTCGCGCGGGCACGTCTTCCGCACCGACAGCGATACGGAAGTCATCGTCCACCTGTATGAAGACAAGGGCGAGCGCTGCGTCGACGACCTGCGCGGCATGTTCGCCTTCGCCGTCTGGGACACGCGGCGGCGCAAGCTCCTGCTGGCCCGCGACCGCTTCGGCCAGAAGCCGCTGTTCTGGCGCTACGACGGCCGGCGCTTCCTCTTCGGCTCGGAGATCAAGGCGATCCTCGCCAGCGCTTCTGCTGGAAAAGATCAGATCACGCCGGAGATCGACC
This sequence comes from Thermoanaerobaculia bacterium, assembly GCA_035264905.1. Classification (GTDB taxonomy): domain Bacteria; phylum Acidobacteriota; class Thermoanaerobaculia; order Multivoradales; family UBA5704; genus UBA5704. The sequence goes on along the minus strand of DATFPH010000024.1, from coordinate 3,625 downwards.
TGCGCTCGCTCGACGAATACCTGACCTTCCGCTTCATCGCCAGCCCGAAGACCCTCTTCCAGGGGATCCACAAGCTGCCGCCGGCCCATCTCCTCGTGCTCGACGCCTCCAGGGTGGAGCTCGGCGACGGACCCCTCAGTGGTCCTCATGGCAGGGCGCCCGACATCGACGTGCGGCGCTACTGGCAGCTCCAGTACGAGCCGAAGCGGCGGTTGAGCGAGGAGGACGCGATCGCCGAGACCAGCGAGCGCATCCGCGACGCCGTCGAGTCGCACATGATCTCGGACGTGCCCGTCGGGGCGTTCCTGTCCGGCGGCATGGATTCGAGCCTGGTCGTGGCGCTGATGTCGGACATTCTCCGCGAGCGGGGAGCCGGGCCGCTCTCGACCTTCGCGATCGGCGTCGAGGCGCAGGACTTCAACGAGCTTCCCTTCGCGCGGACGGTCGCCGAGCATTGCGGCACCCGGCACTACGAAGAGATCGTCTCGCCCGACATGGTGCAGCTCCTGCCGCGCATGGTCTGGCACCTCGACGAGCCCTCGGACCCGATCGCCGCCTGCATGTGGCACTCGGCGGCGCTCGCGGCGCGGCACGTCAAGGTGGTGCTCACCGGCGACGGCGGCGACGAGATCTTCGCCGGCTACGACCGCTACTTCGGCTTCCGCTGGGTGAACCTCTACGCCGCGCTCCCCGAGTCGGTCCGCCGGGTCCTGCTCGGCCCGGCCGTCTACGCCCTGCCCGACAAGGCCGGGTACAAAACCCTGGCCCAGAAGGCGCGCTGGGTGCACGAGCTCTCCTTCCACGAAGGGGGCCGGCGCTACGCCCAGGCCACCGCGTTCTTCCGCTTCGGCCAGGAGGGGAAAGGCGGCCTCTACACGCATTCGATCGCCAGCCGCCTCCTCGGGAACGATCCCAAGGAGGCGATGGTGCGCGGCTTCGACGAGGCCGCGGCGTCGGACGACCTCGACCGCATGCTCGCCGCCGACATCGCGACGCGGCTCCCCGAGCACTCGCTCCAGCTCACCGACCGGATGACCATGTCGAAGAGCCTGGAGTCGCGCTCGCCGCTCCTCGACCACCTGCTGGCCGAGCACGTGGCGACCTTGCCGGCGAACTTGAAGCTGCGCGGGAAGACGCTCAAGTACCTGCTGCGCAAGGTGGCGGAGGGGCATCTTCCGAAATCGATCCTGGAGCGGCCCAAGCAGGGCTTCATGTTCCCCCTGGGCTACTGGATGAAGGGTCCGCTCCTGCCGGTGGTGCGCCACCTCCTTGCGAACTCGGTCCTGATCGAAGAGGGGATCTTCCGGCGCGACACCATCGAGCAGCTCGTCGCCGAGCACGTGGCCGACAAGGCCGACCACCACGTGCGCCTCTGGCTGATCCTGAACGTCGAGATGTGGTACCGGATGTTCGTGCGCGGCGAGGCGCTGGAGGACCTGGCCGGCCTGCTGCGCGAGCGTCTCGGCACGGAGGCCGCCTGATGCGGCGAGGCCGGACCCTCCTGCGGGTGGCCGTCTCCGCCGCTCTGATCGCCTGGATTTTGCGCGGCACGGACCTCCGCGAGGTCTGGGAGACGTTCCGGACCGCCGACGTCCGCTACATCCTGCTGGCGATCGCGCTCATCCCGCTGGGCTACCTGTCCAGCGTGAGCCGCTGGCGGCTCCTCCTGCGCGCCCAGGGAGGGGACGCGCCCTATCCGTTTCTGGTCCGCTCCCTGATGACCGGGATCTTCTTCAACAACTTCCTCCCCTCGACGATCGGCGGCGACGCCATCCGCGCCTGGGACACGGCGCGCTCCGGCGTGGGCAAGGCCACGGCGCTGACCATCATCATGGTCGACCGCTTCGTCGGCCTCCTCGCGCTGCTGGTCTTCGCGGCCGTGGGGCTCCTCGGGGCGGGGAGGTTGACCGAGCGGGTGCCGGAGCTGGGGTGGTGGGTGTTGGGGGTGGGCGGGGTGATGGTGGTGGTGGCGGTCGTCCTCTTCCGCCCGCGGAGCCCTCACCCCTCTCCCGCTCGCGGGAGAGGGGCCGGGGGTGAGGGCTCCAAGCTCTCCCAGGTCACCTCCGCTCTCTTCTCCTTCCGCGGGCATGGCCGGGCTCTCGCCGGCGCCTTCTTCTGGTCGCTCTGCCTGCAGACCCTCGTGGTGCTCAACGCGTGGGTGCAGGTGCGGGCTCTCCATGTGGAGCTCGGGCTTGCTCCGTTCTTCCTGATCGTGCCGCTGGCGGTGTTCCTGATGATGATCCCGGTGTCGATCAACGGGATCGGCGTGCGGGAAAACCTTTTCGTTTTCTTCCTCGCCGCGTTCGGCGTGGCCGAGGCGACCGGCCTGGCGTTCGCCTGGCTCGAATACGGGATCCTGCTCCTCCAGGCGCTCGCGGGCGGGCTGGTCTATGCGTGGGGACGCGAGCGCGACGTCCGGAGGGTGCGGGAGATGCGGACGCAGACGGCGGAGGTGGCCGCGCCATGAGGATTCTGCTCCTCGCGCCGCACCCCTTCTTCCAGCAGCGGGGGACGCCGATCGCCGAGCGGATGGTGCTGGAGGTGCTGTCGAGCCATGGCCACCAGGTGGACGTCCTGACCTTTCCCGAGGGGGAGGATGTCGACCTGCCCGGCTGCCGCATCCTGCGCATCCCGCGGCCGCCGTTCGTGCGCAACGTCCGCCCCGGCTTCTCCCTGAAGAAGCTCGCCTGCGACGCCGTGATGCTCACGAAGACCCTGGCCCTGGTCCGGAAGAACCGGTACGACCTCATCCATGCCGTGGAGGAGTCCGCCTTCATGGGCCTGGTGGCCAGCAAGCTGCTGCGCACGCCCTACGTCTACGACATGGACTCCGGGCTGGCGCGCCAGATGGCCGACAAGTTCCCGGCCCTCGCGCGCGTGCGGCGCCTGCTCGACGGCTTTGAAACCCTGGCCGTGCGCGGCGCGGTAGGCACCCTGGCCGTCTGCAAGTCCCTGGAAGACCAGGCGCGCGCCTGCCACCCCGGCGGGCTCGTGGCCCGCATCGAGGACGTCAGCCTGCTGGCCGGCATTGTCGATGAGGGGGGCGAGGAAGCGGTGGACGTGCCGCTGGGCGGCCCTGTCGTCATGTACGTGGGTAACCTCGAGCGCTACCAGGGGATCGACCTGCTCGTCGAAGCCTTCCGGCGGGCCCTGCCCGAGGTGCCGGACGCCCGCCTCGCGATTATTGGAGGAGCCAACGGAGACGTGGCCGCCTGGAGGGAGCGCTGCGCCCGGATGGGTCTCGGCGAGAGCGTCTGGCTCGCCGGCCCGCGTCCCGTCGAGAGACTGGCCGCCTACCTGCGGCGCGCCACGGTGCTGGTCTCCCCCCGCACCCACGGCGACAACACGCCCATGAAGGTCTACTCCTACCTCGACTCCGGCCGGCCGCTCGTCGCCACCCGCCTGCCGACCCACACGCAGGTGCTGACCGACGATCTCGCCGTCCTGGTCGCGCCCGAGCCGGACGCCATGGCGCGGGGTCTGGTCGACCTCCTGCGCGACGCCGGCCGCCGCGAGAAGCTGGCCGCGAGCGCCCGCGAGTTCGCCCAGCGCGAGCTCACCCCCGACGCCTTCGAGCGGAAGCTCCTGGGCTTCTACGACCTGATCGCCGAGAGAATCCGAGAGG
>DATFPH010000023.1:0-17490 GCA_035264905.1 Thermoanaerobaculia bacterium | reverse complement strand
CGGCCCGCGCAGATCCTGACCCTGGCGCCCGATCCCGTCTCCCTGGAGGTGCTGCGGTGAGCCGCTACGACGCCGATCATCTGTATCGCCTGCTGCCCGCGGTCTACCGCCAGCGCGACGAGGAGGCGGACCCTACATCAGGTCAATTCGCGCTGCGCGAGCTGGTCGAGATCCTCGCCGGGCAGGCGCAGGTGGTGGAGCGCGACATCGCCCGCCTCTACGACGACTGGTTCATCGAGACCTGCGAGCCCTGGGTCGTCCCCTACCTCGGCGACCTCATCGGCGTCCGCGCCACCCATGCCACGCGGGTCAGCCGGCGCGCCGAGGTGGCGAACACACTGGCCTACCGCCGCGCCAAGGGGACGCTCGCCGTCCTGGAGCTCCTCGCCCGCGACACCACGGGCTGGCCGGCGCGCGCCGCGGAGATGTTCGAGCGGCTCTCGACGACGCAGCACCTCAACCACGTCCGCCCGCAGAGCCTGCGCACGCCGGACCTGCGCCGGGTGACTTCGCTGGAGCACCTCGGCGGCCCGTTCGAGGACGCGGCGCACGCGGCCGAGGTGCGGCGCATCGCCGTGGAGCAGGGCAAGTACAACATCCGGAACGTCGCCCTGTTCCTCTGGCGCCTGGGCTCGTACCGGCTCGACGGCGTGACGCCGCGCGAGGACCCCGGGAGCGGCGGCCTGCGCTTCACCTTCAATCCGCTGGGGCGCGACGAGCCGCTGTTCTACCGTCCGGAGACCGAGGAGAGCGGCGCGCATCTCGCCGAGGAGCGCCACGTGCCGGGACCGATCCGCCGCCGCGGCCTCCATGAGGCGATCGAGACGCTGGTCGGTCCCGACGGCAGCCTCAACCTCTTCACGGTCGAGCCCGACGGCGCGCGCCGCTCCCTGCCGCACCGGCCCATCGCCGCGGACCTGCGCACCTGGAACCGGCCGCTCCCCGCCGGAGTCGTAGCGATCGATCCGGTCCTGGGTCGCATTGCCTTCCCGGCCGGCGAGGCGCCAAGCAGTCCGCTGCGCGCGACCTATCAATACGGCTTTTCCGACGACCTCGGAGGCGGTCCGTACGAGCGCGAGGCGACCTTCACCCGCGTGGCCGGCGAGCGGGTGATCCAGGTGCCGCAGGACTTCGCCACCCTGGCCGCTGCTGTAGCCGAATGGGGGCAGAGCGGCTCCGCGGTGATCGTGATCAACGACAGCGCCACCTACGACTTGGGCGTCGACGTCACCCTGGAGGTGGACGCGCGCCTGGAGATCCGGGCCGCCAACGAGCAGCGCCCCACGCTCCGGCTGACCGCCGACCTGCGGGTCGCGGGCGGCGCCGGCAGCGAGGTGGAGCTGAACGGCCTGCTGATCGCCGGCCGTCCCGTGGAGGCCCGCGGCCAGCTCGAGCGGCTGCACGTGCGCCATTGCACGCTGGCGCCGCTGGAGCCTGTCAACGCAAGCCTGGTGATCCGCTCGGAGGAGATCGACGTGGTCGTCGAGCGCTCCATCCTGGGGCCGGTGCGCGCCGCCGCCGAGGCCCGCGTCGAGATCCGCGACTCGATCGTCGACGCCGGCTCCCGCGAGGCGGTCGCCTTCTCCGGGCTGGACGGCGCGGCCGAGGACGGCGCCTTGACGCTCTCTCGCGTCACCGTCGTCGGCGCCGTGCGCGCCCGCGAGCTGCCGCTGGTCGAGAACAGCCTCCTCCTGGGGATCGCGGCCGCGGCGCGGCGGCAGGCCGGGTGCGTCCGCTTCTCCTGGATTCCCCCGGGCTCGCGCGTGCCGCGCCGCTTCCACTGCCAGCCGTCCGAGGAGGCTTCGGCGTCCGAGGCCCTGCGCCTCGCGCCGCGCTTCACCTCGCTGCGCTACGGCCAGCCCGGGTATGGTCAGCTCCGCCGCGACACGCCGGGCGAAGTGCGCCGCGGCGCCGAGGACGAATCCGAGATGGGAGCTTTTTCGAGCCTGAAACAGCCCCAGCGCGAGGACGACCTGCGCGTCCGCCTCGACGAATACCTCCGCGTGGGGCTGGAGGCCGGCTTTTTCTTCGTGACCTGACGGACCGATTGACCATAAGGGAACCCGATCATGAGAGGCGACTTCACCCGATCCACCTGGAAGCCCGGCAAGCACTACAGCGGCGTCCGCCTGCAGCAGGGCCGGGTGCAGCTCGACGCCGATTGGAACGAGCAGATCGACATCGACTCCCACCTGCGGGAGACCGGGGTCGGCGACCTCGTGGGGCGCTGCGGCGCGCCGCGCCAGGGCGGCGGCTTCCAGGCCGCGCCCACCGGCGACGGCAAGGACCTGGCCCTCTCGGCCGGGCGCCTCTACGTCGACGGCATCCTCTGCGAGCTCGACGCGCCGGCCAGCTATCTGAAGCAGCCCGACCTGCCCAATCCACCGGCCGCCGCGGCGGGCGTCCACTTCGTCTATCTGGACGTCTGGCGCCATCACGTCACCGCGCTCGAAGATCCGGAGATCCGCGAGGCCGCCCTGGGCGGGCCCGACACCGCGACGCGGACGCGGACCGTCTGCCAGGTGAAGCTGCTCAAGATGGCGGAGGTCGCCGACGCGGCGAAGCTCCACTGCCTGAGCGACCCCGCGGCGTGGCAGCAAAAGATCGCCCCGTCCAAGGCGTTGATGCGCGCGCGGACGCAGGCCGCCGCCATCCCGACCGACCCGTGCGTCGTTCCCGCCAATGCGGGCTACACGCGGCTCGAAAACCAGCTCTACCGGGTGGAGATCCATGCCGGCGGCGTCCTGGGCAAGGCGACCTTCAAATGGTCGCGCGAGAACGGCTCGATCGTCACCGGCTGGACGGGCCAGAACGGCAACGACCTGACGGTGGAGAGCCCGGGGCGCGATCGCGTGCTCGGCTTCTCCGAGGGGAACCAGGTCGAGCTGACCGACGACGGGCGCGAGCTGCGCAACGAGCCGGGCGTGATGGTTTCCGTCACCAAGGTCGAAGGCAACGTGCTGACCATCGATCCGGCCGGGCAGCCCATCGTCCACGCGAGCTTCACCGGCCATCCGAGGGTGCGCCGCTGGGAAGGGGCGCCGCGCCTGGTGGAGACCCCGGCGGCGAACGGCGGCTGGCTGGAGCTGGAGAACGGCATCCAGATCCGCTTCGAGGGGACGGGCTTCCAGAGCGGCGACCACTGGCTCATCCCGGCCCGCGCCTTTATCGGAGAACAGTCCGGCAGCATCGAGTGGCCGCGCCAGGGCGCCGATCCGCTCGCCCTGCCGCCGGACGGCATCGAGCATCACTACTGCAAGCTCGCCGTGGCGGTCTTCGACGGCGGGGTGTTCAAGAGCGTGCTCGACTGCCGGCCGCAGTTCCCGGCGCTGACCGAGCTGATGCATTGTTTCCCGGCCGGCGGCGACGGTCAGGAAGCGGCGCTCGGCAAGGAGCTGCCGTGCAGCCTGGCGGTGGGAGTGACCAACGGCCGCTGGGCCGTGGAGGGGGCGCGGGTGCTCTTCGAGGTGGCCGCCGGACAGGGCTCCCTCTTCACCGACGCCAATCGGGTGACATCGCTGGTCGCCGTCACCTCGGCGGACGGCATCGCGTCGTGCCGCTGGCAGCTGCCGGAGCGCATCCGGAGCGACGACACCACCTGTCTCCAGGTCACTGCCCGCCTCGTCGACGTGGCCGGCCAGGCCGTGGGGACGCCGGTCTTCTTCCACGCGCGGTTCCTCTTGCCGACGGAGACGCAGGAGGCGGGGATCCGGATCGAGAAGGTGTCGATGGCCGATGCTCCCCTGGAGAACGACAGCCGGGTCGCGGTCGACCGCCTGGCGCGCGGGGTGACGATCTCGTGCAGCGCGCCGCTGGCTCCGGAGCCGTTCGCGAAGATCGAGGGGTCGTCTCCGAACGTGCCGTGGAAGCCCACCTGCTTCGTCACCCTCGACATTCCGTATCCGCTCGACCAGGCTGAGGCAGGCGTCCTGGCCAGCGACGGCTTCATCGGTTTCCAGCCGACGATCCTGGCCGCGACCCTGGACGTCAAGGAGAATACGTTCGCCTGGGTGCCCCAGCCGAAGGTGGCCGAATGGCTCACCGGCCGCTTCCGGGTCATCCTGGACCGCCGGCAGCTCGCGCCGATCCTGGGGCATCTCGTGGTCAAGGGGAGCTACATCTGGCAGCGCGACCGTCCCAACGTCTTCCTCGATGGAAGCTCGTTCGGCCGGCCCGATCGCAACCAGAGGGTGGACGTCATCCTGCCGAGCGGCGATGGCCGGCGAGGCGGCGACTTCGAGATGTGGTTCTGGCTGATCCCTGGGCAGGAGCAGCCGCAGCCCGGGATCGTGCTCGAAGCCTCGGGGGGGAGCAACCAGATCAACGGTACCGTGCAGGATAACGCCGGCGCTCGGCTGCCGGGCATTCCGGTGACCCTGATCGGAGGGCCCAACAACGTCACGCAGACGGCGCAGACCAACGCGGATGGGACGTTCCGCTTCGCCAGCCTGGCCGCCGGGAACTACACGGTGAGCGCCCAGGTGGCCGGAGGTCCCGCCGCGACCGCGCAGGTCACGGTGGTGGCGACAGCGGGGCCGGGGGGGACGAAGGTGGGGGGGACCAAAGGAACGGTGCTGAGCCCGGTGAACCCGGTCGCGTCGCAGGTGCGGCTGGAGAGCGCGCAGGAGGAAAAGAGCAAAGGACATAAAGGGCCCAAAGGACTTAAAGCACCCAAGGGACCCAAAGGACGCTAAGGACGAGAAACCATCAGCGACCACACCTCCCCGAACACCGGGTGCAGGTCCGCCGGCAGCCCCAGCTCGAGCCGCTCGATCGCGGGAGAGAGCGGGTTGTCCCCCGACGGAGGCAGGTCCGGCCACCGCAACGTGAGCCGGTGGAGACCGCCGCCGGCCGGTACCCGTACCCGCGACCGCGTCCACCGCGCGCCCACGCGCAACGCCCCGACCGCCCGCCCATCCACGAGCACGCCCACTTCACCGGCATTGCCCGCCGGCGCGCGCGCCGTCAGCTCCAGCTCGACCTCGCGCGGCCCGTCCACCACCAGGCAGAACGAAGTCTCCGGCCAGGGCGCGCGCAGGGTGGCGCGCTCCGCAATGTCCTCGAAGCGCATGACCTCGGGAAAGAAGCGCTCCAGCGGCTCCCAATGCCAGTAGGGATTGGCCAGGTCGATTCCCTCGGGAGGGATCGCGCGGCGCGCCACGATCTTTTCTGAGACGTCTCCGCCGAGCACCGCTTCGATCGCGGTCAACACCTCCGCGTCCAGGTGATCCCATTGCCAGCCGTGCTGGAGGAGCAGCCGGTACGGCGAGGCCAGGTTCCGCTGCTGCGCGGACGTCAGCACGGCGGGGCAGGAGGCGGTCCGGGCCTCCACCAGATCCAGGAAGGTCTCCGCAATCCCCGGCGAGGCGTCGAGCGCCGCCGCGCACCAATGCTCCAGGATTGGCCGCTTCGGACCGACCGTCAGCAGGCGGTGCGCGCCGTGGATGGCGGCGCCGAGCCGGGCCGTGGCCTCCGGCTCCGGCGCGATGCGCGGCTCCGGGGTGGACGCGAGGAGCGCGCGCCAGTCCGGTTCCCCGTCAATCAATCCGGACAAGCGGAGCACCTCCGCCGCCACCGCCGCCATTGAGACCCGGATCCCCTCCAGCGTCAGGTGGCAATAGTCGAGGAACAGGCGGCGGCCCGGGAGGCGGAAGCCCGTGTGCTCCGCGAAGATCGCCGGCAGGTCGACCGCGACGAAGTCGTGCCGGCGCGCCGACTCCCGCAGCAGGTCGCGGGCGAGAGTGGTGGCCTGCGGCGCGCTCAGGAACGCGAGAGTGGGGTAGGCCGCGCTGTCGATTTCGGCACGGCACGCCTCCAGGGCGCCGGCCTCGTCCCCGAGAGCCCGCCGCGCGAGGGCACGCAACCGCCAGGTGGACGGGCAGACGCCGCCGTCCAGCTCCAGCATCCGCTCCGTCATCCCGGCCGCAATGATCGCATCGGTCGCATCCCCCCGGGCCAGGAGGTCCAGGCCGATCCGGTACGCCGTGTGCCAGCGGGACGTGCCGTCGCGCGGCAGCCAGGGGACCGGCTGGCGGGTCTCCCAATCGGCCAGATTCACCTCGGGGAGGACCACGACGACCGGAATGCCCACCGCGCGGGTGAGGAGCGCGATCTCGTCGAACGTCGCCGTCGCCGTCTCCCGGAGCCGCCCGCGCGCCAGCTCGACCGGCCCGCCGAGCCCGCCGTCGCGCAGAGCCAGCGCCACCTCCTGGCGCGCCCGCACCGACGGCGCATAGGGCGACACTTCGGGCGTCTCCAGCAGGTTCCAGTTGTTCCCCACGAACAGCACGAGCACGTCCGGCTGGATCTGGAGCGAGCTCCGCACCGTGTCGCGCAACCCCGCCAGCGTCTCGTTCGTCCGCGCCAGATCGACCACCTCGAAGTTGCCGTGTCCGCCCGCGGCCCGGAGCTGCTCCTCCAGCACCTGCGCAGGCGTCAGGTGCGGCGCATAGAGATAACCCGCCGCCACCGACTCGCCGAAGAAGGCCACCCGCAGCGGCAGCTCCGCGCTCTTGGGCCGGAGAACCTTTCGGGTCGCGTAATGGTCGCCGAACGGCCCCGGCTCCGGCCGCACAAACGCGCGCTCGCCGTCGATCTCGGTGGGTTGCCAGATCGAGATCGGGTGCGGTCCGCGCGGAAAGGGAACCGGAGCCGGCCCCGGCGCCGGAGCGCCGGCCAGCCCGGCCATCTGGGAGAGGCGGGCCTGCCGCAAGCCCTCGGGGGTGGCGAGGTGCTCGGCGAGCTCGCGGAAGAGGTCCTTCATCGGCGCGATGCTATCTCAGGGGCCACCGGTGAGCGCCCGCTGCAGCCAGACGCGCGCTTCGCGCCAGTCGCGTTTGACGGTCGATAGGGAAACGCCGCACGCCGCCGCCGTCGCTTCGGCCGTCAGGCCCACGACGCTGCGCAGTGCGAGGATCTTGAAGCGTTGCGGGTCGATCCTGCGGAGATCGAGCAGTGCATCTTGTAAGGCCCTCGGCTCGCCTGACGCCGCCTGGTCGGCCGCGGTCTCCAGAGGAAGGTGGTGGACCCCCCGCCCCCGTTTCATTCGGTTGGCCGTCCGGGCATGATCAGTCAGGATCTGGCGCATCAGCCAAACGATGGAGTTGTAGAAATGAGCGCGGCTTTCCCAGCGCGCCGATCGCAGCGCATGGAACCGCAGATAGATCTCGCTGACCAGGGCGCCGGGTTCCAGGAGGTGGCCGTCGGCCTCCCGTCTCAGAAGGGATCTTGCGATGCGGTACAGATCGTCGCAGACAAGCGGCATCAGGTCGGCCAACGCTCGCGGATCTCCTGCTTCCCAAGACCGTAGCAATTCCAGAACTTCATCTTCAGGTATCATCATTTGGACTCCTCGCCCTTGATTAACTGCGGCGAGTCGCATCTCGCGGCGGAATCGCTTTGGCAATGTGCAGACAGTGAGCAAGAACTCCGGGTTCACACGCTTCTTGCGGAACCTCGAGCCTGGCCGGCCGCTGGATCGGGACGACCGCGACTTCGAAGAGGTCTGGACGGCCCTGCGGCGGCTGCTGGTGAGCGAGCTGAAGCGCCGCTCCCTGTGGTCGCTTCCTCCGGCCTGTTTGGGGATCTACGGCTGCGCCACCTGGGATGATCCGGACGCGGTCGAGGAGCTGGTGGCCGATTGCTTCGTCTTCGTCTTCGCGGAGCGCTTCCGCAGCCTCAAGGCCCAGCTGCGGCACAAACCGCACGTCGAGGGGTTGATCCTGCGCAATGTACGGAATTTCCTGCACGAGACGCAGAGGCGGCATGACCCGGTGGGCTTTCGCGTTTTCACCGTGCTGCGGAGCGCGGTGCGCGGTGCGCTTTCCGCGGGCGAGCTCCAGGTGATCGCGGGGAGCCCGGCCGTGCGGCACGATACCGTGCTGGCTTTTCGCCTCGGAGCCTCCCCTGAGGAGGCCGCCCGGTCCGAGGAGCTGCGCCCGCACGTCCTGCGCTGGAACGATGACTTGCTGCCCGACTTGATCACTGCTCGCGGCTGGGACGTCCGACAGGTCACGGCACGCTTGGAGCGGCACCTCCGCGGCTTGGCGGCCGAAGGCCTTCGCGCCTTCCGTTTTCACGATCTGGTCGATGCGCTGCGCCAGGACGCCCGGGCCCGCTGGCGCGCCGTATGGGTCCACTCGCCGGAAGGGATTCCACTCCGTCTGGAGGAGGACGGCTTCGCCGCCGTGGCCCGCCTGGTCGAGGTTCCCGGAGAGGACGAGCGCGAGAGCCTGCACAGGCTCCTCGCCTGCCTGGAGCAGTCGGTCGAACGGGTCGCGGAGCCGCCGGCCCGTTCGCGCGACTATCTCCGCCGGTTGCTGGTGTTCTTGAAGAGCCATGCCGCGGATGCCCCAGAGGAGCAGGGTGCGCAAGGCAAGGGGCTCCCGTCTCACCGCCAGCTCGCCCAGCTCCTGGCCATTCCGCGGGAGCGCTTGCCCGATCTCTTCCGGACGCTCCGGGATCTCGCCGAGGCCTGCCGGCGTAAGATCTCCGGTGAGGAATCGTCATGAAGCCGCGCGATCCGAAGGTCCGCAGCCGGGAAGCGCTCCGAGAAGCCGTGGACCGCTACGGACGGGAGCACGCCCGGGTGGCGGCGCGCGGGCCGGAGCCCTGGCCGGGTGATCTGTACGTCTTGGAGGAGACCGCCGGCTTTCCCGTCGAGTGGCTGGTAGTCGATCGAACGCCGGGCCCTTGTCGGCTGGTAGCCACGGACACCAATCCGGCCCTCGGCAGCACCGACGTGCCGGTCCCCGCGGAAGTCGAAGGCGGCCCGCTGAGCGTGCGTTGTGCCGTGAGCCTCCAAGTCGGCGTCGAGACCCTGCGGCGGGGAGAGCGCACCGGCACCGTGGCTCCGGAGATCCTCGATCCGGTCCGCCGGCGTCTGGAAGAGTTGGCCGCCGGATCGCTCGACGCCGCTCCCGATCCTGAATTGGAGGACTGGCACGCCGAGGTGCTGGCACCCGCCCGCGCCGCTCTCCTCCCCCCTCAGCTGAAAGCGCCCGGGCCGCCGCCGCGCCACTTCCGCCGCCGCGCGGTGGCCGTGGCGGCGATCTTCCTTCGGCTGGCGGCCCTGGGAGGCCTCTCGGCGCTCGCTTGGCAGTTCCACCGCGGAGAGCTCCAGGCGCGGAGCGAGATCGATCGCCTGGTGCACGAACGCCAAGCGCTGGAGTCGGAGCACCAGCGGCAGCTCGCCGCCTTGCGGGAAATCCAGGCCGCTCAGGAGCAGCGTCCTCCCGAGCCTCCGCCCCCCGTCAGCGTGCCTCTCCAGCCGCTGATCAACCTGGTCTACGCCGTTTTCTATCCCGGAGAGACCCGGGGAGCTTTGCGAGAGATCGCAATCCCCGACGCGGCGACGCATCTTTTCCTCCTGTTCTATGTCGGTGACCAGGCTCCCTGCACGGAGTACGAGCTGGCGATCGTGCGCCGCGGTGCTCCGCTCCTGACCGTGAAGGAGCTAAAGCCGCTGCCGGGGAAGGAGGTGAGCGTGGCGGTCCCCCGAGCGCAGCTGTCGAACGGCTCATACCAGTTCCGGCTCCGCGGCATGTGTGAGGGCGAGCGCCGCGAGCTGGGTGTCTATGAAGCTCGCCTGAAGGAGGAGGCGCGATGAGGAGGCTTCGTCCGGTGCTCTGGCTGATCCTGCTCGTCTCTCTGGTCTCCAGATTGAGCGCCAGCGGCGTCGTGATCGAGACCGTGGCTGCGGTTTCGGCTCCGGAGAAAGCCGGAGTCCGGGAAGGAGATGTCTTTCATTCCTGGGCGCGGCTGGCCAGTCCTCCCGCCAATGCGGAGCCCGCCGCAGGAGCGCTGGAGTCGCTTTTCGATTGGCAATGGCTGGAGATCGAGCAGGCGCCGCGAGGCACCGTCGAGCTCCGTGGCGAACGGCAAGGGGAGCCGCTCGTCCTCCAGGTGCCGATCGGGCTGTGGGACGCACAGGTGCGGCCTGTGCTGCCCGCCGAGATCGAGGACCTCTATCGGCGCGGCAAGGAACTCGTCGACAAGGAGCAGGTCGAGGAGGGAGTTGCCTGGTGGCAGCAGGTGACGGAACGTGCCGGCACGGACTGGCGCCTGCGCGCCTGGATGTGGCTGCGCATCGCCAGGGCCTGGGACAAGGCGGGTGGCTCCGAGAAGGCCGCGACAGCTTACGAGGCGGCGCTGCGCGAGAGCCGGGATCCTCTCTCACGGATTGCGGTCCTGGAGGCCAGGGGTGGAAGCTTCGTGGATCAGGAACGCCTCGAAGAAGCCGAGGCCAGCTACCGTTCCGCCTTCGAGCTGAGTAAAGCCACCTGGGGGGAAAGCTTGCAGTTGGCCCGCAGCATGAATAGCCTGGGCCGGATTTCCTTGTTTCGAAGCTATCGGGCAGCGGCACGCGAGCAACGCAATCAACTGCTGGCAGCGGCTCAGGAGCAGATCGAAGGGGCTCTGGCCATTCGGGAAAGGTGGACTCCCGGAGGGGTCGCGGCGGCCGGAAGCCTCGACAATCTCGGCCTTGTCGCTTACCACCGAGGAGATCTGGACAAGGCAACGATGTACTTCGAGAAATCCCTCTCGATCAGCGCGCTGCTGCAGCCTGTCAACGGGGACATGGCTGCAGCCCTGCTCCATCTGAGCGCCATGTCCTTCGTGAAAGGAGAGCTCGCAAAGGCTCAGACTCTGTGTCAGCAAGCCTTGTCCGCGATGGGGCGCAACACGTCTCCAAGCCCGTTAATGGAAAGTATTCTGGCCACTCTGGGAAATGTGGCCCTGCTACGCGGAGATCTGGTTGGGGGAGAGGATTATTTCCGAAGAGCCTTGTTGCTCCAGTCGAAGCGGGTGCCGGAAAACCTGTATACGTCGAATTTGTTGGACAGCCTCGGCCTCGCGGCTCTTGCGCGGGTCGATCTGGACTCTGCGCAGGAGTACTTCCAAAGATCGTTGCAGCTTCGTTTACGAATGGCTCCTGGAACCCGTTATGTGGCCATGAGCTTGAGCCATCTGGGCAGTGTGGCGAGCGAACGCGGCGATCTCGAATCGGCAGAGCGCTATTTTCACGAGTCATTGGCGGCCTGCGAAGAAGCCAGGGTCCAAGATGCTTTAGTCGATGACAATTTGACTGGCCTGGCGGAAATCGCTCGCGAGCGCGGAGACCTGGCGGCGATTGAAAGTTATTATCATCGCTCCCTGAAACAAAAGCAACTGACGGCGAGTAAGGTAATCCTTATCTCCTTGGGAGAAACAGCTCTCCAACTCGGTCGGTTGAAAGAAGCCGAAAGCTACCTGCGGGAATACCTGGGCAGCGACGACAAATCGCCCTCGACAGACTGGGGGCACACCGTCGCGTTCCAGGTCCTGGCGAATGTTCTTCGCCGGAGGGGGCAGTTGCAGCAGGCGGCCCGGTACGCAGATCTCTCGATCCAGTCCCTGGAAGCGCAGATCGACAAGCTCGGGGGATCCCAGGAGGTGAAGGGCAAGTTCCGCGGGCGGAACGGCGACATCTATCGCGATGCGTTGCGCCTGCAGTTGGAGATGGACCATCCACAGGAGGCCTTCCACCTTCTGGAACGTTTTCGGGCTCAGGCCTTCCTGGCCCTGCTGGCGGAACGGGACCTCACCTTTGCGGGCGATCTCCCTCCCGAGCTCGATCAGGAGAGTCGCCGGCTGGCTGCCTCGTACGACGGCAATCAACTGCAACTCGCCGCGCTCGATCCGGAGAAAGACCGGGAAGCCATCGAGGCGCTCCAGCGTGAGCAGGTCCAACTGCGCCGCCGGCGCGACGAGATCGCCGGCGAGATGCGCCGGACCGCTCCCCGGCTGGCCGCCCTCCAATATCCCCAAGCCCTGACCTTCGAGCAGGTCCGCGAGGCGCTCGACCCCGGCACGGTGATGCTCTCCTACAGCACGGGCAAAGAGCAGACCTTCCTGTTCATCGTGACCCCGGGGCGCGATCTCCATGTCGAGAAAATCGAGATCGGGCGGCAGGCTCTGGAGAAAGACGTCGACCGCTACCGCCAGCTCATCGACCAGACCCGGGCCGGCTCGACTCTCGGTGTGCAGGGCCTGGACTGGTTCAGCCGCAAGCTCTACGACCTGCTGGTCGCGCCGGCCGAGCCGTGGATCGCGGCGGGGAAGCGCATCGTGCTCGTTCCGGACGGCCCCTTGCACCTGCTGCCGTTTGCCGCCTTGATCCGGAAGGACGGGCGGCACCTGGTGGAATGGAAGCCGCTGTCCACGGTCCTGTCGGGCACCGTCTTCGCCGAGCTGAAGAAGCAACGGCGCGATGCGGTTGCCGCCGCCGAGCCCACCTCGCGGCAGTGGGTGGCCTTCGGCGATCCCTGGTTCCCGCCGCGGCTGGCCCAGGGCCGGCCCGAGGACATCGGTGAGGCCCGGCTGCGCTCCGTCTCCACCCGCGGGCAACTCCAGTGGAAGCGCCTGCCGCAGAGTCGCCGGGAGGTCGAAGAGATCGCCGCGCTGTTTCCCGCCGACCGCCGCCAGACCTACCTCGATCGCGAGGCCTCCGAAGAGCGCGCCAAGGCGGTCGGGAGGGACGTGCGGATCGTCCACTTCGCCACTCACGCCTATGTGGACGACCGCTCGCCGTTCGACTCGGGGCTGGTGCTGAGCATCCCGGAAGAGCTCGCCGAGGGGCGCGACAACGGCCTTCTCCAAGTCTGGGAGATCTTCGAGAGCGTGCGGCTGGACGCGGATCTGGTGGTGCTCTCGGCCTGCGAGACCGGGATCGGGGAGATCCGCGGCGGCGAAGGGATCATCGGGCTCACGCGGGCTTTTCAATATGCAGGAGCGCGCTCCGTGCTGGCCAGCCTCTGGCGCGTCGAGGACGAAGCCACAGCCGAGCTGATGCAGCTCTTCTACCGCCACCTGCGCTCCGGCAAGGCCAAAGACGAGGCCCTGCGAGCGGCCCAGCTCGAGCTGATCCGGAGTCCGCTCCGCATCCCGGACGGCCGAGGCGGCTGGACCCGGCGCAACGCAGCCGCCCCGTACTTCTGGGCCGCCCTGCAACTCGTCGGCGACGGCCAGTAGCTCCTTCCTTGCGCATCGTTGACCCTTTCGGCACGCGAACGTCGCTACCAATAGACAGGAAGCCCTGGAGGGGTGACGCGGAGCCTCGCAATGGGTCCAAGCTTAGACGTTCGCGACCGCACGGAGAACGAACATGTTCAAAAGCTTCAAAATTCGAGCGGGCTGCGTCGCTGCCGCACTTCTTGTGCCGGCCGCTGCAACAGCCAATGAAACCGTCACCTATACCTACGACGCCCGCGGCCGGCTGATCGAGGTCGATCGCGCCGGCACCGTCAATAATGGCGTCAGCACGGCCTACACGCTCGACAAGGCCGACAACCGGACCAACAAGACGACGACCGGTGCGACTCCTCCGTCGCCCTGGCTGTCCGGAAATGCGTCGACGACTGAAGGGGGAAACCTCAGCTTCACCGTCACTCGCTCCGGCTCCACGGCCGATGTCGGCAGCGTCGATGATTCCAGCACCGTCGATCCCGCGCTCGCCGGTAGCGCCGACGCGGCGGCCAGAGGAACCTCGAGCTTCGCTTCAGGCGAAGCGACACTCGATGACAGCGGCCTGGTCGTCGCGCTGTCGAACGTTTCGGCCGGCGTGCCTGGAGGCCTGGCGGTGCGGGAAGGCCCACACGGCAAGGACGAGCTGTTCGTGGGCGACATGTTCACCCTGCGGACGTTCGAGGTGGCCGGTGGTGAGGCTAGGCTGCGGAAGGTGGAGCACATCCGGTTCATGGACCCGGCGAGCATGATCACGGTGCAGTCGGTGTCCAACGCAGCCAATGGGTCGGACCTGATCCTGTCGACCTGGTTCTTCGGCGGCGGCGTGCAGATCTGGGATCCCGTGAGCCACACGGCCGTGGCCACCTACCAGGACCTCGCGTTCCCGTTGAACGCCATCGCATTCGACGATGACATCGCGGTCGCGGAGTTGGCGACGGGACGAATCCTCCGTCTGAGCGACCGCTCGATCCTGGGCTCCGGGTTCACGGTGCCGACGGGCCTGGCCGCGATCGGCCGTGACCTGTACGCCGCGGACTTCGCCACCGGCGCCGTAGCGAAGATCGTCGACGATGGGACGCCGTTGCCCGCGCCGGTCGTGGTCGCCACCGGCCTCTCGGCGCCGGAAGGTCTGACCGTCGACACCGACGGTGGTCTGCTCGTCGCCGAGACCGGCGTCGGCCGCATCTCGAAGATCGACGTCGCGACGGGAACGGTCACCACCGTCGCCGCGGGCCTCGCGTTCGGAAACGATCCCGTCATCCCGTTCATGGGCCCGCCGACCTCGCCGACGTGGCTCGGCCTGACGACGGTGGTGGTCAGTCCGACGAGCAACGACCTCTACGTGGCCGGCGATGACTACGACAAGCCGCACCGCAAGCACGCGGGCGTGATCTACAGGATCAAGCGGTAACCGCGATGCGCGCAACATATCGAAGGAATAAGAAGATGACCAACTGTTTTTCGCGGCGCGCGCTGACGTGCGCCCTGTTCCTCAGCACCACCGCTTTGGCCTCGTCGGCTTATGCCCAGTTCGCCCAATCGCCGACCTTCCGTCAGATCGATGACAATGGCGTCGACCTCGTGCAGGGCGATCTTATCACCAGCCTCACCGAAGGCTCGATCGGCTCAGGCGCGGCGGCGCTGCCGCTCAACCGCCGGTTCGGCAATTTGCAAGGCATCAAAAGCGGCGGCACCACCCAATGGGACCGGATCGTCCTGCAATATCTACCCGGCAACGGCACCTTCGTCGAGTTCGGAGGGCGCAACGACAAGTTCCCGGGCGCCGAGGTGCGTGGCGCGACCCTGACCGGAAGCGGCGGAAGCTATCAATATACCGCGCCCGACGGCACCGTGGTCGCGTTCACCAACAACGAGCCGCCGGACACAGGCCTTGGCGACACCAGCAATCTGTGCCGCACGGGCAGCACGGTCAATTGCTTCCTTGTGCCGACCTCGATCACCACGCCTAATGGAAATGTGACGACGCTGGAATATGGCTTTTGGACGCATTGCTTTGCTCAGACGCCGGCGGGCCAGCCACAGTCGCCAGACGATCCGGTCCACTGCGACTTTGTGCCGCGGCTCAAGAAGGTGACGAACAGCTTCGGCTATGCGATCGCCTTCACCTACGCCAACACCCAGACCGGCGGCGGCGGCAATCCGCCGCTCAACTGGTATCAGCGCACCATTGCGCAGCTGTTCAATAATGCGGTCAGTACGACCGTGCCGCAGGCCAGCGTCAGCTATGCCTATCCATCGACCGGAGTGACCGACGTCACCGACATTGGCGGGCGCGTGTGGCGGATCACCGACAATTCGACGACTCTGGCGATCCGCCGCCCCGGCGCCGCAGCGAACAGCACCACTTACAGCTTGAGCAGCGGCAAGGTCACCTCGGTTACCAAGGAAGGCGTGACCACCACCTACAGCCGCGTTGTCGGCAGCACGATCACCATGACGGTGACCGATGCGCTGGCCAAGCAGACGATCGTCACCTCGAGCGCGACGACCGGGCGTCCGACCTCGGTCAAGGACCCGCTCAACCGCACGACCAGCTTTATCTATGACGCCAGCAACCGCTTGCAGCGGGTCACCCTGCCCGAGGGCAATTATGTCCAGTACGGCTACGACACGCGCGGCAATGTCACCAGCACGACCCAGGTTGCCAAGTCCGGATCGGGCCTGCCCGATATCGTCACCTCGGCGACCTTTCCGGCGACCTGCACCAATGTGAAGACATGCAACCAGCCGGCGACCACCACCGACGCCCGCGGCACGGTGACCGACTATACCTATGATTCGGCCCACGGCGGGGCGCTGACCGTCACGGCGCCCGCCCCCACCACCGGCGCGGTGCGGCCCACGACGACCTACAGCTATGCGCAGTTCAGCGGCGTATACCTGCCGACCGGGACGTCGGCCTGCCAGACGCTCGCCAGTTGCACCAACGGCGCCGACGAGGCCCGGGTCACATTGGGCTATGACGCGCGCGGCAATGCCACCAGCATCACCGGCCGCAACGGCACCGGCACGCTCAGCGTGACCAGCACCGCAACTTATGATGGCATGGGCAATATGCTGACGGTCGACGGCCCGCTCGCCGGTACCGCCGATACCACCCGCTACCGCTACAACACCGCCCGCGACGTGATCGGAACGGTCGGTCCGGACCCCGATGGCGCCGGAACCCTCAAGCATCGCGCTGTGCGCAACACCTATACCAACGGCCTCATGACCAGGCAGGAGCTCGGCACGGTCAACAGCCAGTCCGATCCCGACTGGGCCGCTTTCGCACCCGCCGAGACGGTTGACATCACCTATGACGCCAACGCCCGCGGCACGACGCAAAAGCTGTCCGGCTCGGGCGGGGCGGTCGCGCTGACCCAATTCTCCTACGATGCGCTCGGCCGCTCGGATTGCGTCGCCACCCGGATGAACCCCGCGATCTATGCCTCGCTTCCGGCCAGCGCCTGCAGCCTCGGCACCGCCGGCAGCAACGGCCCCGACCGCATCGGCCAGACCATTTACGACTTTGCCGGCCAGGTCACCCAGAACAAGGTCGCGGTTGGGATCGCCGACGCTGCGACAGAGCGCACGCTGACCTACACCAGCAACGGCGAGCTCGCGACCTTGAAGGATGCGGAGAGCAACCTCACCACTTATGAATATGACGGCCACGACCGGCTGGTGAAGACAAGGCTTCCCAATCCCACCAAGGGCTCGGGCACCAGCAGCACCACCGACTATGAGCAGCTGACCTATGAGAATACGGCGTCGGGCACCCGCACCTCGGGCACGGTCTCGACCTTCCGCAACCGCGCCAATGAGACCATCACGTTCATCTACGACAATTTGGCGCGGGTGACGCTCGCTGATTTTCCTAACAGCGTCCCCGGCGAAGGGGACTATTCCTACAATTACGATCTGCTGGGCCGGCTCACGGTCGCAGGGAACACCTTTAGCAACCATCAGACCAACTTCACGTACGACGCGCTCGGGCGAGTCCTCACGCAAACCAACAATTGGTACGGCACCAAGACCTCGGCCTGGGACGCCGCCGGCCGCCGCACCCGCCTCACCCATCGCGACGGCTTCTTCGTTGATTATGATTATCTCGTCACCGGCGAGGTCACCAAGATCCGCGAGAATGGCGCCACCAGCGGCATCGGCGTGCTCGCGACCTTCGGCTACGACAATCTCGGGCGGCGCACGTCGCTGACCTTCGGCAACGGCACCAGCACCAGCTATGCCTATGACCCGGTGTCGCGGCTCACCACCCTGACCAACGATCTCGCCGGCACGGCCAACGATCTCACCATCGGCAGCATTGCCTACAATCCGGCTTCGCAGATCGTCAGCCAGAACCGCTCCAATGACCTCTACGCCTGGACCGGCCACGGCAGCGGCAGCACCGCCTCGGTCGCCAACGGGCTCAACCAGCTGACCAGCATCGGCGGCGCGGCCACCACTCACGACAGCAAGGGC
>DATFPH010000022.1:0-3573 GCA_035264905.1 Thermoanaerobaculia bacterium | reverse complement strand
CGCGTTCTGGAAGGAGCGGCTCGCCGGGGCTCCGCGGCTCCTCGAGCTGTCCACGGACCGGCCGCGGCCGGCGGTGCAGACGTCGAACGGCGCGGCGCGTCCGGTGGCCCTGCCGGCAGCGGTCTCGGCGGCGATCCGCGGGATCTGCCGGGAGGAGGGGGCGACCCCGTTCATGGTCCTGCTGGCCGCCTGGTCGGTCGTGCTCGGGCGCTCGGCGGGGCAGGAGGACGTGGTGGTGGGCACGCCCATCGCAGGCCGCAACCGCCGCGAGATCGAGGACCTGATCGGGTTCTTCGTCAACACCCTGGTGCTGCGGTCGAACCTGTCGGGCCATCCGCCGTTCCGGGAGCTGCTGGGACGGTCGCGCTCCATGGCCCTCGACGCCTTCGCGCACCAGGACCTCCCGTTCGAGCGGCTGGTCGGCGAGCTGGTGCCGGAGCGGGACCTGTCGCACGCGCCGCTCTTCCAGGTCCTGTTCGCGGTGCAGAACGCGCCGGTCCAGAGCCTCGCCATCCCGGGGCTCGCGTTCGCGCCGGTCCCCGCGGACAGCCAGATCGCGAAGTTCGACCTCGAGCTGACGCTGTGGGAAGGCGCCGCGGGGTTCCTCGGTGGTTTTCTTGGAGCTTTGGCGTACAACACGGACCTGTTCGACGGCACGACGGCAGAGCGTCTGGTGGACCGTTTCGCGGCCCTGCTGGAGGCGGCCCTGGACGATCCCGAGCGCTCCGTGGCGGAGCTGCCCCTGCTGCTCCCCGGCGAGCGCCAGCAGGTCTTGGTGGAAGCCAACGACACCCGGGACGCCTATCCGCGCGAGGCGAGCGTGCCGGAGCGGTTCGCGGCGGTGGCGGCGGCCCGGCCGGACGCCCTGGCGGTCGTGGACGAGGATGGCACCGGGCGTAGCTACCGCTGGCTGGACGAGGCGTCGAGCCGGCTGGCGTGGCATCTCGCCGGGCTCGGCATCGGGCTTGGGAGCCGCGTCGGCGTCGCCATGGAGCGCTCGGTGGATCTGGTCGTGGCGTTCCTCGGGATTTTGAAGTCCGGCGCGGCGTACGTGCCGCTCGATCCGGCCTATCCGGAGGAGCGGCTGGCGTTCATGCGGGAGGACGCTGGAGCTTCCATTGTGCTGGGCCCCACCCTCCCCACTGGAGAGACGCCCCGTGGGGCGTTTCTCGAAATCTCCGCGGACGCCCTCGCCTACGTCGTCTACACCTCGGGGTCCACGGGCAAGCCCAAGGGCGTCGCCGTCTCGCACCGGGGCATCCTGAGCCTGGTGCATGGCACGGCGGACCTGCGGCTCGGGCCGGCGGACCGGCTGGCGTTCAACGCCAACACGAGCTTCGACGCGGCCACGTATGAGATCTGGGCGACGCTGCTGGCTGGCGGCGCTCTGGTGGTGATTCCGCAGAATCTGCTGCTGTCTCCTCCGGACCTCGCGGCGGCTTTGCGGCGCCACCAGGTGACGGTGCTGCACCTGACGACGGCTCTGTTCAACCGGGTGGTGCGCGAGGCGCCGGAGGTTCTGGCTTCTCCCTCGCTGCGCTGCGCTCTCTTCGGCGGCGAGGCGTCGGACCCGGGAGCGGTGGCGCAAGCTCTCGCCGGGGTGCGGCCCGCGCGGCTGCTGCACACGTATGGGCCGACCGAGAGCACGACGTTCGCCACCTTCCACCCGGTGACTTCGTTGGCTGCGGGGGCGGCGACGGTGCCGATCGGCCGGCCGCTGGCGAACACGACGGCGGTTCTGCTGGACCCGGCGGGCGCGCCGGCTCCGCTGGGCGCGGCCGGAGAGCTGTTCCTCGGCGGCGACGGCCTCGCCTGGGGGTATCTGAACCGTCCGGACCTGACGGCCGAGCGCTTCGTGCCCGATGCGTGGAGCGGCGCTCCGGGCGAGCGGCTGTACCGCACGGGCGACCTGGTGCGCCGCCGCGCGGACGGGGTGCTGGAGTTCCAGAGGCGCATCGACAGCCAGGTCAAGATCCGCGGCTTCCGCATCGAGCCCGGGGAGATCGAGGCGGTGCTCGGGAGCCACCCGGCGGTCGGCGCGTGCGCGGTCGCCGTGCGCGGTGACCGGCTGATCGCCTACGTCGTCCTTGATCCGACCGATGATCGGACCGATCCGACGGATCCGACCGATCGGTCCGATGCCAAAGCCGCTCTGGCCGCCTGGCTCCGCGAGCAACTGCCCGACTACATGGTCCCCTCGGCCTTCGTGGTGCTGGAAACCCTGCCGCTGACGCCGAACGGCAAGGTGGACCGCAAGGCGCTGCCGGCGCCGGAGCGGGCCTTCGCGGCGCCGGGCTCCGGCGAGCCGTCGACTCCGGCCGAGGCGCTGCTCGCCCGGGTGTGGGCCGAGGTGCTGGGGCTGGAGCGGGTGGGCGTCCACGACAACTTCTTCGAGCTGGGCGGCGACTCCATCCTCTCGATCCAGGTCGTCTCCCGCGCCCGCCAGGCGGGCCTCTGGCTCGCTCCGCGCGATCTCTTCCAGAACCAGACCGTGGCCGCGCTCGCCGCGGTGGCGCGGACCGCGCCGGGCACGGCCGGCGAGGAGGAGGCGCCGGAGGGCGACGTTCCGCTGACGCCGATCCAGCGGTGGTTCTTCGATCTGGACCTCCAGGACCTCCACCACTATAACCAGGCCCTGGTCCTCAGCCTGCGCGAAAGGGTCGATCCCGGCCGCCTAGAGCAGGCGCTGGCGGCTGTCGTGTCCCACCACGCGGCGCTGCGCTTCCATTACGCCCGGGAGGAAGGCACCTGGCGCCAGATCCTGGGCTCCCCCTCTCCCGGTGGAAGGGGGGGCGATGGGAGAGGGGGCTGGGGGGTGAGGTCCATCGACCTGTCGCCGCTCCCTGCCCCGCAGCGCGCCTCCGCCTTGGAAACCGTCGCCGCGCAGCTCCAGGCGAGCCTCGACGTCGAGCGCGGTCCGCTGCTCTCCGCCGCGCTGTTCGACCTCGGCGCGGCGGGGCAGCGGCTCTTCCTGGTCTTCCATCACCTGATCGTGGACGGCGTCTCCTGGCGCATCCTGCTCGACGACCTGGGGACCGCCTATCGCGGCGGCGAGCTCCCCCCCGTCCACACCTCGCTCCGGCGCTGGGCTGCACAGCTCGCCGAGGTGGCGGGCGGCGAGGAGGCGGCCTGGGACGTTCCTACACTGCCGGTGGACCGGCGCGAGGGGCCTGACACTGTCGCCTCGGCGCGGCGTCTGGTGGCGGAGCTCGACGAGGAGGAGACCCGGGCGCTGCTGCGCGACGTGCCGGCGGTCTACCGCACGCGGATCGACGACGCCCTGCTCACCGCGCTGCTCGACGCCTTCGCCGCCTGGACCGGCGAGCCGCGGCTGCTGGTGGACCTCGAAGGGCATGGCCGCGGCGACCTCGACGATCCCTCCGGGGAGATCGACCTGTCGCGGACCGTGGGCTGGCTGACCGAGATCGCGCCGGTGCTGCTGGAGCTCGATCCGCGGGAGAGCGATCCCGGGGAGCGGCTGAAGTCGGTCAAGGAGCAGCTCCGCGCCAAGCGGCGGGGAGGCCGGCCGGCGGCGCAGGTGGTCTTCAACTACCTGGGGCAGCTCGACCGGGG
>DATFPH010000021.1:0-2462 GCA_035264905.1 Thermoanaerobaculia bacterium | reverse complement strand
CTCACGGTGGCGCCGTCGCCGAAGTCCCACACCTGCGAGGTGATGCCGCCGCTGGCGGTGCTGGTGAAGGTCACCGCCTCGCCGGCCACGGGCGCGGCCGGTGCGCTGGTGAAGGCGGCGACCAGCGGCGCCGGCGGTGGTGTGTTGGGGTGGATGGTCACCCGCAGGCGCCCCACCGCCGGCCCGCAGCCGCTGTTGGCGGCGCGCACCGTCATCTGCCCTGTGGTAGACCAGATGACGTCGACGACGGCGGCGTTGTTGGCGCCGATGACGTGGCCGCTGGTGGTCGACCACCCCCAGCCGTTCTCCGCTACCGTGCAGTTGCGCGCCGTGGCGGTGAAGGTCAGCCGCTGGCCGAAGATCCCCTCGGTGGGACCGCTGACCTCGATCGCCGGCAGGTCGTCCTGGGCGTGCGCGGCGACCGGCAGGAGCGAGGCCAGCAGCAGGAGGACGGGGCCGAGCAGGTGGCGCGCGGTGGCATGGCGCGTGAAGGCGTGAAGCCCGAGGGAGCGACGAGAGTGGACGGGCATAGCTGGGCTCCGCATCGTGAGCCGCGGAGAGCCCCGCGACCGCCAGAGTGTAACAGAAGTTCACAACTCGGAGGCCGGCGGGTATTATTTACCCGAGCTCGGGAGGTTCTGAAAACTTGGACGGAAAGGATTTCGTCAAGATCCCGGCCCGTCGCCGGCCTGGGCCTCGCGGCCTCCGTCGCGACAGCTCGCGCTCACCGGCGCCACTTACTCGGCGAGATCTAGAGCTGAAAACCCTCGCGAAAGTCGCGAACGTACTCCTTGACAAGATCTGATTTTCCATCCAGGTGCCCCGCCTCATCCGACGCGAAATACTCGGCCGCGCGAGCCCATCGGCTCTTCTCGACGAGTCGTTCTGGCTCGGCTTCGTCGTTGAGGATCGTGACGAGGACACGCCGCGCGCTCGACAGCTTCACCGCTTCGAGCAGGCGGACGTTGCCCTTGGTTTCGAGAATAGCTTCAACTGTTCGGAGCACGGTTCACCTCGCAGACCTGGCGGCGCACCTCGCCGCTAGCCGGCGAAGCATCCACCTGTGAGTACGAGCTCCCAGGCTCGTCTTGCTGTCTCGGTTTCGCTTCCCCCATCGGGATCAGCAGAGCGATGGAGCGGCCGTGATCGGTGATGACGATCCGCTCCCCTTCGCGGGCCCGCTTCAGGTAATCGGCCAAATACTTTCGCAGGGTTTCGTCGCCAACTTCCGTCATAGTGCATCAAGTCTACCAGAAGTAACGGCACCAAGCATCCAACGGACCCCTCCGCCGTCACCGGGCCGGGGATCGAGACCGCCCGATGGCTCCTTCGCTGCTGTCAGCACAGATACGAGCTTTGAACCCTTGGGGCCGGCGTTCTGCCGGCCCCGATTCTTTAGCGAGCCCTGCTCTTTTGGGTGGAACCTGTTTCGGGCGCGTGAAGGCGTAACGCCCGAGGGAGCGACGAGAGTGGGCGGGCATAGCTGGGCTCCGCATCGTGAGCCGCGGAGAACACCGCGACCGCCGTAGGATAACACGAGCAGGCCGGTCACAGGTTTTTCGCCACGCCCCTTTTCGGCTCCCATTTCTCCAGGAACGCCAGGATCAGGTCCGGGACGTACTTGTCGTCCTTCATGAAGTCGTCCGGAGTCTGCGAGAGCAACAGCGCGCCGTCCGATTCGAGGAGGAAGAGATGCGGATAGGACGGGATCTGCGGGTAGCGAGAAAGGAAGGCCTCGTTCTTCACCTTGTCGCTGAAGTTGACCTTGACGACTACGAACCCGTCGCGCAGGCGTTGCGTCAGGCGCTCATCATCGTGGATGACCTTGTTGAGAATACGGCAGTAGATGCACCACTCGCCGCCAACCTCGAGCAGGATGCGTTTGTCCTCCCGCTGCGCCTGGGCGACCGCGGCCTTCAGGTCGGCGGCGGGGTCACGGGACTCGTCGTATCCGGCCGGGGGGAACTTCGATGAGCCTCCCGCTGCCCCCGCTGTCGCCGCCACGGTCAAGAGCAGGGCCGAGAGCACCCAGAGAATCCTCGTTCGTTTCATCGCAAATCTCCTTGAGGGATGGCTTGTCGCTCAGTAAGTATCTCTCAGAGCGGGAGGTTCCGAAAACTTGGACGGCAAGGATTCCGTTAAGATCGCCCGCGAGTTTCCGCGGCTGGACTTCATCCGCCGGGCGCGGGTGGTGGAGGGACCATGAGATTGCGCAACCTGATCCGGGGCCTTCTCGTTCTCGTCCTCGCTGCTGGCGGTCTGGCTGCGCCCGCGGCGGGCGCCTCCTTTCCCGAGCCGGTCGAAGGGGACTTCGTCCTGCACGATTTCCGCTTCGGAACGGGCGAAACCCTCCCCGAGCTGAAGCTCCACTACCGCACGCTGGGCCGGCCGGTCCGCGACGACCGGGGAAGGACGACCAATGCCGTGCTGGTGCTCCATGGCACGGGCGGCTCGGGGAGCAA